>CAZXFH010000005.1:68209-101016 GCA_964640055.1 uncultured bacterium
TCGCTGTAGGCTTTACGAAAACTGAACTGCCCATCTTGATAGGGGTGGTACCATTTCTTTTGACGGGCATAGTCAATAATATCCGAACTGCCTAAAAAATTCAAGGTGTCGTCCAAATCGATGTCAGTAATCGTATAAAAATTAGGTATTACCGCAACCTTATTGTCAGGAACGCGTTGCGCCACCCAGTGTTTACCCCGGACAACAGCCAGCATCCAGGCCTCCTGCGGATCGGCAATACAATAGGTGCGACCGGAGGAATAATAGCCATAGGTTGCAATCAGGCGGGCACCGATCTGCACAGCCTCCCGGGCCGTGCGGGCTTGCAAAATCATCAGACGCCGCAGCCCATAGCCAATGCCGCCCTGTTCGAGATCGCTTCTCTGTTCTCTTGAACGACACGCATTGGAGGCGATCGTTACGCCATAGGCATTCATATAGCTGTCGGCAAAATCCATTCCGGGCATCTCGAGCCACAAGTAAGCGTGTGTGGCATCCGGCAGTTGCACGATAGCACCATTTTTCAGGGTAATGGTTGCTGGCTCTGGGTATTCCTGAGCAGGCACTTTATACCAATTAACCAGCTGCTCACCATGATCATCCTCGTTATGCGCCATCAGGACCGCACCGCTGGCGCTGGCTTCACGACCGACTATTATTGTGTAACAGTTGTGGTATTCCTGAGAAAAGCAGACAATTCCAGTTATACACAGGGCTAATAAGCCTAATAATATTGTGCGGAATAAGGATTTCATCAGGTCCTCAGTTTATTGCTTGTTCTTAAAAATTTGCCATTTAGATTGTGAGTGATCATTAAAAATTTTTAGTGGCGGTAAATCCGGTTGAGAGGGCTCTTTCGGGAGCACAATCCGCAAGGCTGCCCCGCCGCCACCAGCCAATGCAATGGTAAGTGAATCAGATGCGGCGAGCTGATAGGTATTGATCTCAATGGCCTGAGGATTATTGATTAGATCTGTCATTGCCGCGTCAGAGTAAATTTCCGCCTGATAGAGACGCGACTTAGCGAGAAAATCCAGTGGCAAGCTCAACCAGCGTGGGTGTTCATCTGTAATGATACCCACATACCATTCCTGGTCTGCTCGTCTGGCAATGGCCACATAATCGCCGATCCGGGCGGCAAGCACGACCGTCGTATCCCAGTTGACCGGTACATCCTCAATAAATTTAAACGCCGGCCGGTCGGCATAATTCTCAATCAGATCGGCCGCCATTTGCAGCGGACTGTAGAGCACGACATAATAGGCCAGTTGCTTGGCCAAAGTAGTCCAAACCCGGTTGTTGGGTTTGTACTCATCAAAGGTCAAGTCAAAAATACCGGGTGTATAATCCATGGGGCCACCCAATAAACGCGTAAAAGGTAAAATTGTGGTGTGTTCGGGGGAGTTGCCTTCGCTCCAGGCATTGTACTCCATGCCCCGCGCCCCTTCGCGGGTCATCATATGGGGATAGGTCCGCCGGATACCCGTGGCTTTGATGGGTTCGTGGGCATCGATCAAAAACCGGTATTCCACTGCTTTTTCCATCACCTTGCGGTAATGGTTGACCATCCACTGCCCGTGATGATGCTGGCCCGTGGGGAACATTTTCCCGGCGTAACCGGTTTTGATGGCTTTGATCCCCAGATCTTTATAATAATCAAAAGCAGCTGCCAGCTGTCTTTCATAGGCGGGCACATTGCCACCGGTTTCATGGTGACCGATGATCAGCACACCTTTCTGACGGGCATAGGATACCATAGTCTCTAAATCAAGATCGCGGTAAGGTGTGGTATAATTCTGCACATTCTGACCGGAGAGCCAGGACTCCCAGCCCTGGTTCCAACCCTCAACCAGAACAGCATCAAATCCATGCTGGGCGGCAAAGTCAATATAGCGTTTCACGTTCTCAGTGGTGGCCCCATGGCGGGGCCCTGCATGCCAGGTCCATTTGTCAATATGCATGCCCCACCAGATACCCACATATTTCATGGGCTTGATCCAGTCGGTTCTCTTCAGTTTACAGGGTGGATTTAAATTCAGGATTAAATGGGAGGTGATCAAACCAGCGGGTTCCGCCGTGATCTGTAGTGTGCGCCAGGGCGTTTGCTGCGGGGTTTGTGCTTTCACTTTGATGCCATCGGGCCAGGGCACCAATACACATCCAAATCCAAGGCTATCTGCCCCTGACTTTTCCAGTGTCATCCCGGCATAATCGGTCAGGTCCGCCTCATGAATACTGACACATAGCCCCTCTTTGGTCTGCAGGGTAATGGGGGTGTTGACCGCTTTGACTTCACGCAAGGGTGTTTGGCGGTAAAGATGCTCATAGCTATCATAATCGGCTGGGATCCACCAGGCCGGACAATCTTGGGTAAAATTAAACTGGGTTAACTCATCCGTGATCTGAAAATCTTGCAGCTGCTTCTGTTCCGGAAAAAGATAGCGCAGTGCCACACCATCATTATAGGCGCGGAAGACTATGGTTATGATTCTAGCCGAGGGATGCATCTCTCGTAAAGTAACCTGGAGCTCGTGGTAATGGTTACGAATCCGGTTGACCGTACCATAAATTGGTTCCCAGGTTTCATCATGACGGTTTTTACGGACTTTGCACACCATCAGGCTATCCTGGATGGGCGGTTGGGCTTTAAATCTGAAACCCAAGGCAGACGGGGCTAACAGTTTCCGGCCCTCATAAGTAACTTCATAAAAAGGGCGGCCGGATTCTAATAAAAATGTCACTGCTATTTTACCATCCGGAGAAAGCAACGCCTGCTCAAAATCGGTAGACGGGGGAGCGCAGGCGACGATTAAAGTCACCCCCAATAGGAGTGGCAAGATCCACTTACTTTGTTTATCCATAACAGCCTCGATATTATTTGGATATCATATCCCTAAAAAATTAGCATTTCAGGATTAAGAAACAACAGTTTTAATCGCCTGGCAGTCTCAGTAGCGAAGATCCAAGGAACCAAATAACAAGTCCCAAATTCCAAATAAATCTCAATTCCCGAAATTCCAATGTCCAAAACAATTCACAAAAATCAAAATAGCACTTGTTTTTGAGCAAATGGAAGCCAAATACATCGATTATTAATTTTGTAATTTAGCCAGTATTGCTTAAGATAGTCGTGCACTATTAACTGGCAGAGTAAGTTGCTTACGTTTAAAGAATAGGAAATCCCCATGTCGCTGCACGAATTACTCACTCTTTTAAGCCCTCATTTGCAACGGGATGATTTCATCGAATTGGATCAATGTCGTCAGGCCGCTTTCCGTAAAGGTCAGGATCACGTTCAGCTGATCCTCAGCACCCGGGATCAAAAAGTGGAATATGTCTTCTTTAGCGATCATATACTGGCGGTAGTGAACTCGGCTCTGGGATATCCGGCCCTCTATCCGGTTCACCGGATGAAAATTGAAAAACCAATCCAGGCGGTACTAATGGATCTGGACGGAACCAGTGTCAAAAGCGAAGGTTTCTGGGTCTGGATCATCCAGCAGACCACAGCCAGTTTGCTGGATAATCCCAGCTTTGAACTGGAGGAAACTGATCTGCCATATGTCTCCGGGCACAGCGTTTCCGAGCATCTGGAATACTGCATCCGTAAATATTGTCCCGGCCGGACCGTTGAAGAAGCCCGCGCGTATTATTTTGAACATACCCAGCGGGAAATGCAGGCCATTTTAAAGGGCCATGGCAGGACCGATGCATTCCGACCGGCTCCGGGACTGAAAGATTTTCTGTTAAGCTTGAAAACCCAAAAAATCAAAATCGGGCTGGTAACCTCCGGCCTGTATGCCAAAGCCTGGCCAGAGATTGTGGCTGCCTTTCGCCAAATGAAGCTGGGTGATCCGCAAGAATTCTACGATGCTATCATTACGGCAGGATTTCCGATGCGGGATGGGGCCCCGGGTACCCTGGGCGAGCTCTCTCCCAAGCCCCATCCCTGGCTCTATGCCGAGGTATGCCGGGTGGGACTGGGGCTGCCCTTTGATCAACGGCATCAAGTCATTGGTATTGAAGACAGCGCCGCCGGAGTCCATGCCATTCGTCTGGCGGGTTTTGCCGTGATCGGTATGCAGGACGGTAATATTGTGGAAAGCGGGGCAGCCAGCCTGTGCCGGGCCCGCTGCCATTCCTTTAAAGAAGTATTAACCCTGATTAAATAGAGCTATATTTTAGATATTCTGTTAAATGCTTGATATTCTTGGCGGTCAAGGGCTGACAAGTCCCTCCCGCACGCAGGATGATCCCACACGCCAATTCAAAGAAAAGGGCTCTTTGCAATACCTCGCGGAAATTTTTCCCCATGGTGACCTGTCCGTGGTTTCGCATGACGATCATTTGATGATCCCGGGCCGCGGCAATCACCCGGGTAGCTAATTCTGTTGAGCCCGGAGTAAAATAGGGGATCTCGGCCACCGGTCCGATATAAACCGGTATCTCGGCAATCACATTATAATCTACTTTTTCTGGTGATTTCCGACAAGCCAAAGCGGTGGCATAGGGTGATTGAAAATGAAGGATCGTATTAATCTCCGCATGTTCCTTTAAAATACCTAAATGAAATCGACTTTCCATCGAGGCTTTTTTATTATTTTTTACTTTACCATCTGACAGACGCACTACAGCAACATGTTCCAAATGCAATTCGGCCAGCCAGGCCCCGCTGGCCGTCATTAAGACCTGCTCCGCGTCTACCTGCCATGATAAATTCCCGCTGCTGGCTTGCACTAATTTTTCAGTGCCCAGCTGTCGGGCAAAGGTTATAAACCGATCAATATCCTTGTTGTCAACCAATCGGATACTTTCACTTTACTAGTTCGGGGCATCACTCCGTGACCGGACCGCTAATATGAACTCACCTGTTATGCGCACGTCCTTTATTTCTTTCTAATGGCCAGAAATATGGTTATGACCATCAAAATAATCAGGAGTAATAAAAAGTTAAAGACAGCCATATATAACACCCCTTTATTATCTAATCCTGCTGTAAGTTGAACATTCTGGCAGTATAATTCAATAATAAAACAATATTTATAAATATTTTTTATTTTTAGTGTGAATATTTGATATGGATCATATATCATTGTTATAAAAACAACTAATTTAGCACTGATATTTAATATTTTGTGCTTGACTTTAATTCGAATTATATATAGAGTCCAAAGAGTTAAAAAGAGGGGTTAGAAATGAAAAAAAGAATGTTTCGCGGTTTGGTAATTGTCCTGCTCATGATTTCTGCAGGAGTTAATCTATTAATGGCGCAACAATCCCTGGAGGAAAGACTGCGCGCCATGGCTGAAAAGAATGCATCCTCTTATATCACCCCGATGGTGACCGCTTTCGGGTCGGGTTTGAACAGTGGTTGGTTTCATTCGGCCAAGCCCCACAAATTACTGGGATTTGATGTAGGCATTAAAGCCATGTATGTCACTTTCCCCGAAGATCAGCAGTCTTTTCTGTTTGATGTTTCCAGTATGAACTTTACTGAGCAACTCAGCATTGCTGGTACTAATTACAATATCAACCTGAGTGGCACAGATCTCTATCCGGAAGATAATCGGACCGTTCCGACCATTTTTGGAGAAGAAGAAGTCGGTACAGTACCCGCTGTCAGTGATAACGGAATCGTTGGCCTGATCGAACAACAGCTGCTGGATCAGGGCGTAGACCAAACAGTTTTAAACCAATCAAGTGTGCAGAGCAATCTGCTATCAGTTGCCCAAGCGGTTCCAGATTTAGTCACACCAGGAGGCACCGGTCTCAGTTTTCTACCCTTGGCCGTGCCTCAGGCAGCGATCGGTCTCTCCATTCCCATGATGCCGATCAAGGCGGAGATCGTGGCGCGTGGTTTTCCTGAAATGGATTTGGCTGAATACGGTGTGGAAGGGATTGGCAAGCTCTCCTTCTACGGTGGCGGCGCCAAGTTGGCACTGGACCCTTTTATTCCCATCCCTTTATTCCCGGTAAATATTGCGGCCGGTGCCTATTATCAGCAGATGTCCATTGGCGACATTTTCGAATCGACCAATAGTTTGCTCTCCCTGCAGGTCGGGAAAAACATCAACCTGTTAGTCGTTGGTCTGGGAGTTTACGGAGCGGTCGGTTTAGAAAACACCAACGTAAAGATCAATTATACCTATTTCAATGATGAGGATCCCAACGATCCCCTAAACAACACCCAGATTGACTTTGACATGGATGGTGAAAATGAATTTCGCACCACATTAGGTGCGAGCGTACGAGTAGCTATTTTCAATCTCCACGCTGACTATACCATGGGAGCAGATGACGTAATTACGGCCGGACTGGGGATTTCTCTCCGCTAAAACTTCATCCCACATCTGACAAAAACCTTCCGGAGTAGACACTCCGGGAGGTTTTTCTATATCGGTCAACATGTTCTTAGCCTCCCGGAAGTTTCCCCCACCAGACGAATCGGGTGGTTGCAGGTCGGTTACCTTTTATGCAGGCAGCAAGCTCAGCAGGGTGCCGTTTATGGTACTTTATCGGATCAACGAGGTGCTTGAGCAGCTCATTTTACTTCAGGGTATCCATAAAGGCGGGAAAAGCTGTGTAAATTTGCCGTTGTAGTTTATAAATTATCCGGTGTGATGTCAAATGATAAGAAATAAAGGAATTAATAAATGAGTAAATGGACCGGTACTATTATCGGTGGCGGAATCGGTTGGGCTTTGGGCGGCCCCCTGGGCGCGCTCATCGGAGCCTATATTGGCAGTGTCATGGGCCAGCAGGGATCAAAACGCATCGGTTCCTCGCATCCCTACAGTGACTCGACATCAGCGCAATCCGCTCAAACCCGGTCCGGTGATTTTGCCGTGGCCTTGCTCTCTCTGTTTGCCCATGTATCCAAAGCCGACCAGCGGGTACTATCTTCTGAAGTTGCCTATGTCAAACAATTTCTGATCGAAAAATTCGGCCGCCGGAATGCCCAGGATCTGATGTATATATACAAACAAATCCTGAATCAGGACTTTGATCTTAATCAGGTTGTGCGGCAAATTAAAACCCAAATGGACTACTACTCCCGCCTGGAGCTGATCCATATCCTGTTTGGAATAGCCCAGGCCGATAATCATATTGATACCCGTGAAATCAATGTGATCAATGATATCGCTTTCCAATTGGGACTTTCCGAAAGAGATCTCAACTCTATCAAATCTATCTTCATCAAAACCGAAAACCAGGCCTACAAAATGTTAAATGTAAATCCCGATGATGATATCGACAAAATCAAAAAGGCCTATCGCAATCTGGCCGTAAAGTATCACCCTGATAAAGTGGCCAATCTGGGTCCGGAATTACAGGAACTGGCGGAAGAAAAATTTAAAGCCATCAATGATGCTTACCAGACCATTCGTAAGGAAAAGGGGTTTTAAGTGTCATCCTATACCACCCTGGACACACGGCTAAAACTAAAAATACTTGATCCGCGGATAAGACATTTTGGGACGATTGATTCAACCAACCGTTATCTGCTTGCACATTCCGATCTGCCCCACGGTATGATCGTCATGGCTGATTATCAGTCCGCAGGCCGGGGCCGCCAGGAGCGCCGTTGGCAGGCTGCCCAAAAAAGCAGTTTACTCTTCTCTGTTTTATTAAAGCATAATATCCAAAAATATCCCTTTTTTGCCTTTACCTTCTTGGCTGCTATTGGTGTGCACCAGGCGCTTTCCCAGTCGTTCCCGGACAAAAATTTTCAGTTGAAATGGCCCAATGATGTGCTGATAAATCATAAAAAACTGTGTGGAATTTTGGTGGAAAGCAATACCCTGGGTGACCAGCTCACCCATGTGGTTATCGGCATCGGGCTGAATGTTAACCAACCAATCGCTTTTTTCAGGCAGCAACAGCTTCCTGGAGCCACCTCCTTGCGCATCATTACCAAAAAGCCGCAGGATAGAACCGAAATTCTTAAAACCGTTATTGCAGCCCTTGACCACTATCTTTACCAAGCTCGATCTGCGCCTGCTGATTTCATTCTGTCCGCATGGAAAAAACGGTGTGGCCAGCTCGGAAAATCAATCACGGTCACCACTAACAGGCAGCGCTATACCGGTCTGTTCAAGGATTTATCCGCCGACGGCCGGCTCATCCTGGAGACCGGGGGCGAAGAAATATTTTTTCACACCGCGGATGTATCCATAAATAAGGAGCCTTAATCATGTTACTGGCCATTGATATTGGTAATACCAACACTGTAGCAGGGATCTTTAAAGCCCAGAAATTAATTGAAGACTGGCGGCTGGTCAGTTCCCATACCCGGACCAGCGATGAATACTGGATCATTGTCAAACAACTATGCCAAGATGCCGGAATCGACACAAAGGAACTCAAGGGAGTGGCCATCAGTTCGGTAGTTCCTGAGTTAACCGACAATTTCGGTGCCATGGTAAAAAAATACCTGAAATTAAGCTCCCTGGTGGTGAATCATCAGCTCTGCCTGGGACTCAAATTACTGGTGAAGGAACCGGAAACCATGGGCGCTGACCGGCTCTGTAACATTGTGGCTGCCAGACATCAATATCCCTATCCGGCGATTGTTATCGATCTGGGGACTGCCACTACCTTTGAAGTACTTAACACCGCGGGTAATTATATCGGAGGTGCCATTGCACCAGGATTATATACGGCCAGTTATGAACTCACCCGGCGGGCGGCACAATTATATAAGATTTCCCTGGAATATCCATCCAAGGTGATCGGTACTACCACGCGGGAGCACTTGCAAAGTGGTATTGTAATCGGTCACCTATCCATGCTCGAAGGCATGATCTCCAAAATAAAACAGGAATTAGAGATTCCGGTTGAATCTGTGATCACCACGGGTGGATTGGCTTCCGAAATGGCCACCTATTCACCGCTGATTGACCGCGCCGACCCGGATCTAACCCTTAAAGGACTGGCCATTATATATGCCAACAATAGTTAAGTACCACGGATTTAAGGTCCGGTGGGCTTTAATACTTCTTTTAGGACTATCCTGTCAACATTTATCGGCGCAGAGCGAGCAATCCGTTGACGTCTATCATTATCAGGTGGACTTTTTAATGATTCCTTCGGTTAAATTATCCATGAAAATAACATATCCGCTGCCGTATAAAGACAAAACAGCAACAAAGATCGCTTTCCATACCCAAACGGTTGGTGTTTTTAATCGTCTCTACGAGGTCAATAATCACTACCAATCCATCTATGACCCGGATAGCTACTGCATTTACTATGGCGCTAAACAGATCGAGCAACCCCATTTCAAACAACAACTGTCTGCTGTTTACGATTCTACAGCAGTGACCTATTCCAATGGTAAAACCCTGTCCATACCACCCCAAACCCATGGCCTTTTTTCCCTGCTTATGCATCTCAGAACCCTGACTCCCGATTCTTTACAGCACCTGTCCGTCCCCTTGGAAATCGAAGGCCACCTCTATGAGGCCAGTTTCAAATTATTAAATGAAGAAATATTACTGGTTGACGATCAAGGGATTTCAACTCATAAAATACAAATAAAATGCTTTGCCCTCAATCCGGGCCGGCCGGCGGTAGTACCGCGCTCCGATTTGTTCTACGGCAATATTGCTGCTAAAAAGGGTGAAAAACTGATCTGGATCGAAAAAAAAGCGCCCCGTCGCATCATAAAAGCCAAATTTTCTGTTGCGCCACTCTGGTTAGTGGCTAAATTATTACCTGATGAATAACAAATTTTCCCAAAATGTCGCTCTGTTTATCCGCCGCTATTGGAAACTAATCCTGATCTGGCTGGTTATCATTGCCAGCATTTCCATTGGGCTCTATTTTCACATTAATAAAGAAATAATCGCGGTTGTGGTATTGGTGATCGGGATTATCAGCAATGCCTTTTCCGGCCTGGTGGCCCTGATCGCCATGATTCCGGTGCTTGGACCGCTACTTATTAAGATTCTATCCCTGCCGATCTTCTGGGTGTTAAATGCGATCGGTTATTATGTTTCCGTGATCGCCATCAAAAAAGGATACGGCAAAGATGTGATCAACTACCGCATCATTACCGTTATATTTTTAATTGGTTTTGCCGTGGGATTCGTCATCGCTAAAATCATTTGATGATCCGGGCGGACAGAATTTGATCTCCGGGCATTAATTTTTCCACCACCTGCATACCATCCACCAAGCTACCAAAACGGGTATATTCATAATCCAAGTGGGGCTGAGCAGACAGGGTAATAAAAAACTGCGAGCCCTCGGTATTTTTTCCGGAACTGGCCATGCCCACTGATCCGCACGCATAGGTCAACGGTGAGCGCTCTGTTAGGAGCGTAAAATCAGGACCTCCCCAGCCATCACCACGCGGATCACCGCCCTGTACCACAAAATTGGGCACGACCCGGTGAAAGCTCAGCCCATTATAAAAACCGGCTTCCACCAGTTTTAAAAAGGCCGCTGTTGTATAGGGAGCATAATAGCCGTCGCAGCCAATCGTAAAACTGCCTCTTGCGGTTTGGATCTGCACTTGTGGCGACAGACCATATTGGGCCAGTTGTATCAAACTGATCTGTTCAGCCGCGGCGCGATAGGGGCGTATTTCCGATCGATCTGTCCAGGATGAATCGAGAGCCATTATGGTGGCCCGTGCTTGATAGCGAATAATGTAGGTGGGACTATCAATAAAGCGTTCTACAGATGGAATTGCAGAGACCTGTTCTAATTGAGTAATAACCCCCAACATGGCCAGAATCGCCTCGTTATCACGGGGAGTTTGTAGCTCCCGGAGTCGTTTTTCCATCTTAACTGTCAAGTCCCTCAGGGCGGCCGCCGTATCTTTTATTGCTGCAGCTGCCAGAGCCATCTGAACCGGATCCCTCGACTGAAGTCCCTGATATACAACGCTCCTAAGAGAATCAAGCGGCCATTGCTGTTGCCTTATATTTTCCCGGGCAATTTGAAGTAATCCCTGATAAGCCGGTGTGGAAACACCGGACTGGTGATGATGTGTATAGGTGTTCAACTGTGGCCAGGCCGGGTGACGCTTCCACTGTGCCAGTCCCTTGACCTTATAGGGTAATAATTCAGGGGGTACCGGCCACAAGTCATGGACTTTTAAAGTATCCGGCCCCCAACGGCCCAAAATATACTGGAGTGTCAATCCGCGAATGTGAGGTTCTGAATGTTCGCTTAAGGCATACAGCAGCTTTGACCGGGATTGGTCCATGGATATATCAGAGGGCAGTAGTGAGAGCACGGTGCTGAGAACATGGGGCTGGGAGTCTTGCAGGGCCTGTGTCCACAACAGGCCTGCATCAGACAAAGTCGGCAATGCCCGCACCGCTTCAACCCGTACCGCCGCCGACCGGTCAGATAAAAATTGGGCATAAACCACCCCTTTACGCTCAAAATCGATCTGACGCAACAACGCTGCCATACGGGTCCGCACAACCGGATCAGATGCATCCCGGGCGGCCAAAATACCGTCCCGATAACGCTGTAAAAGCGGCTTATCCCGGATCCTGCTCAGCGCATAGGCGGCCCAGCGCCGGTAGTCGGTCTGTGTCTCTTTTAAAAAATCCAGACAGAAGGAAATCCGTCCGGGGGTCACAACATCCCGTTGAAAATAATAGACCAGGGCCCTTAAAAAGTCCAGTTCCAGACCGGTTATGTCAATATCATATACGATTTTTTCTATGGACGGCAGATCCGCTACATGTCCGAGGGCATACAGAGACTGGGTTCTGACATTATGGTTGAGATCATTGGCTAACAGATCCAGCAACTGTACGCGGGACTGATCACAATCCATTTGTCCCAAGGCAAAGGCCAGACCTTCGCGTAGCGGAGGTATGGCGTCATCGAATTGTTCTATCAGCGGAGCGGTTAACAGGGTGTCTTCTGCATTGGCCGCTACCAGGGCCAATCGGAAGCGCCCGGGCGCAGACGCGGACTGATAGCCAGAGAGATGGGGTCCCAGGGATTTGGACTGCTGATAATTCAGCAAATGCCGCTCTGCCTTTGAAAAAGGAGAACGGGCACAGGCGGTTAATAAGCCTAAGAATAAAATGAAAAGTGCGGATTTATTAATGGAAATAATCCCTCCAGAACAGTGAGATATAAGCCCCGGCTGCGCGACCGCAGGAGGGAATGGCGCCCTCGTAATCGCTGTGGTGTTCCCCGAAAAATTCAGGTAAAATATAAAAATTGTGTCCGGCTTGCTGCGTGACCCAGCTAATGAGTTTCCGTGCCTTGCTAAACCCGGTCATTTTCATGTAAGCGTTTGCCACCCGCAAATCAATGAAAACATCTTCCTGGCGGTCATACCAGGTCCCACCGGCCTGGCGATGATAGCCTACCCTGCCGTTATCCATGGTCAAATATTGATTCAGAAGAAATAAGGTGGCGCTGCTGATCTCATCCTGCGAGGTAAAAATCCAATTGACCACCTCAATCGTAGAGGCATCCAGGTAATTATCCGGATTATTGTCTTCCAAATTACCTTTTAAAATATTTTTCTCAGGAAGATAGAGTTTTTCTTCAATAGCTTTCCGGATTGTATCGGCTGTGTTTTCGTACTTTTCCGCCTGATCCACCCGGTTGATCAGACGGGCCAAATAGGCGGCATCCAATAGCCCCCGGTAGGCACAGGCAGAAGTATAGGTGTAATGTTTACCCGGGAGATGTTTTTGCCAGGGCCCGGAATCGGCCGCGATCAATCCCGTGCTGTCTATCCGGGAAACGAGAACATCTGCAATACGCTGAGAGATCTTGTCCCAGTAATATTCCAGAAAAACAACATCGTCACTGAGCTCGATATAATGTCTTAGATTCCAGAGTGTTAATCCGAATCCACCCAAATTAATATTGGGTCCATTTTCATTATGATGTGAATCCTCGGTTCCATTGCCCAGGTAGGATGAAACCGAAACAGCATAATTGCGGCCGATACCATAATCATGACCTTGCCATTCAAAATGGGTATATTTCCCGCAACGGCTATTCATTAAAAACTGGAGGGCCATCAAGGCTTCGGCTGCATGTCCCGCGTCCAGCAAGGCTTCAACCGCATAGGCTTGATCCAGCGTATAGGTCCAATTGTCCTTACCCGGCGGCAGAGAAGCCATAATCTGCCCGCGGGCCGGAAATTCTTCCCGGCACTGGGCCATTTTGATAAAGGCCAGGGATTGATGGTATAGCCTCTTTTGTGCGCCGGATATTTGATCCGGCAACCGGGTTTGAGCCTGCCACTGCTGCCACCATTCTATTTCCGCAGTCAGTGCTGAGAATCCGGGATGTTCGTTTTTATACTTCCTGAGGAACTCCTGACGGGTAATAGTCCCCTGTCCCGGGTAATAAAGGAACACGGTAAGCCACTTCCGATGGCCCTGCTGATAGGACCATTTGCCCACGTTCAGATAGGGATCCGGCTTTCTGAAAAGAAAATTCAGGGCATATTGATCAATATTGTCGCTTTCCAATACCAGAAAGAAAATCCACATGGCCTTGGAAATCCGGAAGGGTGCATAGGCATAAAGGGTCAGGTTAAAATCCCGGCCCTGCAGTAGATGTTTAATAATTCCGGTGCCGGTCAGATATCCCAGCTGCAGCGACTGGAGGGTATCCAGAAAAATGGTGTTCCCTTCATGATACACAATCGGCTTAGCCGACTCTAAAATCAGCTGGGTGGTCGTTGAATCGTCATACTGACGGTATATATGGGGATAAAAATGGTCGAATTCACCGGTCTCAACATTGTAATTGGCGGCACCGATACCATTGGTAAAGGGCATTTGGTAATAGGAGCGGTGGCTGGCAAAAAGCGGGGCTTTGACCGGTTTACCGGTTGGCTGAGTTATTATCTTGAGCGGTCCCCTGTAAATACCCCCCCTTTCCGACTCCTCATAGACCCGTACCGCCAGCAGATTTTGTCTTTGCAGAAGTGTAGCGGGAAAACCATAGCACCGTTGTTGCTGGCGGGCCGACTTAAACCGGGGCGGAAATGTCCCCCGGCTACCGATCCGTTGTCCGTTCAGATAGGTTGCATCCACATCATTGATCTGGCCCAGTAGTATCCACAGCGTATCCTGCTTTCCGCGTCTAAATATTGTGGAATCCAGTTCAAAACGGTAACGATACCAGGCATATCCGTTGTATTGCCGTCGTAATTGGGTCTCCCAATCCCCGGGTGCTGCAATTGCGGACCAGGCCGAATCATTGTATTCCGGTTGCGCCCAACTGCTGTCGTCACCCAGCTGAAACAACCAATCGCCTGCCAGATTGAGCTCTGCCGTAAAAGCAGTGTGCACGATAAAAATCAAACCAATGAGGCGGAAATATTTCATATAACAAAATTTATTGAATTAATTAAAAAGAACAATAATTCTTTCGCATATTTTTTAAACTGAATTGCGGATTGATTTGGAAGGCTTCATTGTGATTAGTTTTTAAAATCTAAGGCCCGGGCTTTTTAGATCCATTTTTCCTTGATTTTTACTGGTTATTTCAAAACAAATTCAAAGGCTTGGTAGTGGTCAAGTTGGATGGTCTGGTCTTGGGGGCTTCTTTGAATGATTTATCCGGGACTGTTTTCGATCTGTTTCAACGACGAGAGTAAAGTTACCGACCACTGAGATAATCTTGTTCCAGGCACAAGAGTTCTTCTTTCAGGTCCAGTCCGCCACCAAATCCGGTTAAACGACCATCAGCCCCCAGCACACGGTGGCAAGGAATGACCAGCGGCAAGGGATTACGGTGCAGCGCCCCGCCTACGGACCGGGCGGCTTTGGGGCTCCCTATCCAGCGAGCTATCTCCCCATAGCTGACCCGCTGGCCAAAAGGGATCAACCAGGTCCAGAATAGCACTTTCAGACTGAATTCTGTGGGGATCAAGCGGGTATCCAGCTGCGGCAGGATAAATGGTTTTCCGCTCTTAAAAAAGGATTGTATCTCCGCTAACAGAGCTTCCGGCTTATCGGCGGGCGGCCGGCTTTCGAGTTTGTATCCTTGGGTCGCTAATTGGCCGGCAAAATCCGGGGTTTCTGCCGGTTTTAGATTAAGGGCCAGAACACCTGTGGCCGTCTGATAAATATCCAGGGCCTGCGGATGGGTGACAGAAACCACAAATACTTTTTGGTTATCCCGGTGCGGCAATTGTTTAAATCCGCAGCGTACCTGCTCTGTTTTCAAATGGTTGCGGCATGGGGAACAATTACGCCAATGCTGGAAGGATTCAATTTCACGTTCCAGAGGTAAGGATCGGAGGCTTAAACTATGCAGTTCCCGAGCAGTTAAATGTCGCTTCAGCATTTGTTTTTTCCCTTTCTCAATCGACCGGGCCTTTCTCCTGGCCCGGTCAATCTCAAATTAACACAAATTCCTCTGAAAAGAAATAGCCATGCCGCCCATCACTGGAAGTTTGCGATAAAATATCATTGGGTTTTTTGGTGCGACAGCCCTAGATTTTCCCAAAACACGGGAGGAACAATGCCGCATAAAAAGTCAAATATAAAATTTGTTTCTTTTTTCAGTATATTGATAATTTTAATCAGTTTAATAATAGGATTAAACATGTGTGATCCCAGAATCCCCCCGCAAACCAAGATAAAGGATGTAGTGGCCGAATTTCATGGCACCACAGTCCACGATCCGTACCGCTGGCTGGAAAACTGGGATAATCCGGAAGTAAGGGAATGGAGCCGGCAGCAGAACCGTTATGCCCGGGCCTATTTGAATGCCATTCCCGGCATCGAGAGCCTGGAAAAAAGGGTCGAGAAAATCATGACGGCTCAATCGACAAGCTATTATTATATCCAATATCGGACAGGGACTTTTTTCGCCATGAAAAAACAACCACCCTTGGACCAGCCATTGCTGGTCACGCTGCCGGCCGCGGAGACGACCAAAGAAGAAACGGTAATCCTCGATCTGAACAAATTTGATCCCGAGGGGCGTACCTCAATTGACTGGTACACCCCTTCCTGGGACGCCAAGCTGGTAGCGGTTTCGCTTTCAAAAGGTGGCTCAGAAAGTGGTGACTTGCATGTTTTTAATACAGCCACCGGTCAACAGACGGACATGGTAATCAGGAAGGTAAACGGTGGCACGGCCGGCGGTGATCTGGCCTGGCGACCCGATAACTCGGGGTTTTATTACACCCGTTATCCCCGGCGGGGCGAACGGCCGGAAAAAGATCTCAGTTTCTACCAGGAGATCTGGTTTCATCAGCTAGGCACACCGGAAACCGCTGACCGTTATGTAATTGGTAAAAAATTTGACCGGATTGCTGAAATCCGCCTGGAAATCGATCCACGCAGCGGTCAATTACTGGTTTCGGTGCAGCACGGTGACAGCGGTCGCTTCCAACATTTTTTAAAAAACGAATCCGGTGAATGGCAGCAAATTACCACCTATGACGATCAGGTGATTGAAGCCCGTTTCGGCCTGAATAATGAGCTATTCCTGATCTCCGTCAATCAGGCGCCGCGGGGAAAAATTCTGCGGCTGCCTGTCAATGCACCTCGTCTAGATAAGGCGCAAGTCCTTATCCCTCAAAAGGAACACACCATTGTTTCCAGTTTTTATGACAAATCACAACTGATCCCGGCTGAAAACCGACTCTATGTCACCTACCAGTTAGGCGGACCTTCTGAAATACAGGTTTTTGATCTCACCGGAAAGCCGCAACCCGGTCCGGAAATGTTACCCGTCTCCAGCATTTATGAGTTAACCGCCCTGACAAAAGATCAGATCCTCTTTAACAATGGTTCCTATCTGAAACCGCCCGCCTGGTACCGGTTTGATCCCCACCGGGAACGCACCCAAAAAACCGCTCTGGCGACTGAATCTCCGATCGACTTTTCTGATGCAGAAGTAGTCCGGGAATATGCCTCTTCAAAAGATGGCACCCAAATTCCGGTTAATATTATCCGTCCCAAAAATATTAAACTGGACGGAGCCAATCCCGTTCTTCTGAACGGTTACGGTGGCTTTGGTGTCAGCAAGAGTCCCGGCTTCCGGGCCATCAACCGCATCTGGCTGGACCATGGAGGCGTTTATGCTGTCGCCAATATCAGGGGCGGTGGTGAGTTCGGTGAGGAATGGCACCGGGCCGGCAGTTTAAGCAACAAACAGAATTGTTTCGATGATTTTGCAGCGGCTATGCAACATATGATTTCGTCCGGCTATACCACTCCGCAACAGTTAGCTCTTATTGGGGGGTCCAACGGCGGTCTGCTGATGGGTGCCATGCTTACCCAGCATCCCTCCCGGTTCTCCGCCACGGTTTCCTCTGTGGGGATCTATGATATGATCCGGTCCGAACTAACCCCCAATGGCAGCTTCAACATTCCGGAATATGGTACTGTGGAAAACCCACAGCAATTTAAAGCCATGTATGCCTATTCACCCTATCATAATGTGGAAGACAATGTTGAGTATCCGGCCGTATTATTTATGACCGGCGCCAACGATCCGCGTGTTGATCCCATGCACTCCCGTAAAATAACAGCCCGGCTGCAAGCAGCTAATCGCTCCGAGAATCCGATTCTGTTAAGAACCAGCGCCGAAACCGGGCATGGTTATGGGACGCCCCTGGAAGATCGTATTGCCGAGTATACCCACATTTACGGATTTCTGCTGCACGAGTTAAATATTTCCCTTCAGGAGGAGTAAATAATTTCAGCCATGCTGCCTGCTTGTAAAACCCAAGCGGGCATAGTATTCATCTTAACTGGCATTGGGGGCAAATGTGAGTGCCGCGCTGTCCCACAATCAAACGTTCTATCGGGGTCTGACAGCGTTGGCAGGCTTGCCCATGCCGGTGATAAACCTTTAAAAAATGTTGATTGTGTCCCCGCCGGTTGCGGGTAGAGGCAAAATTAGGCAGTCCTAACCCAAGACTAGTGCCACGGTTGACCAAGGCTTTTTTTAACACCCTGAGAATGGCCTGGTATAAGGCTTTTATTTGCCTGTCTGTCAGCGTGTCAGCCCTGCGCAAGGGATGTAAGCCGGCTTCCCAGAGGGCTTCATCTACATAAATATTGCCCAGTCCGGCGATAAATCCTTGATCCAACAGTAAGGGCTTTAATTGCCGTTTTCTTTGCAGTAGGGCCTTTGATAGCCACTCCAGGGTGAAATTATCACCTAAGGGATCAACGCCCAAAGCAGATGATATCTCCCGGGGATTACCGCAAATATAAAAGCGGCCGAATTTACGCGTGTCCTGAAAGCGCAGTTGACGGCCATCATCCAGGAAAAGGATTACATGTTCATGCTTGGTGACTTCCCGGTCCTGATCTGTTAAAAGAAAGCGGCCACTCATGCGCAAATGAACAAACAGGTATTTATTTTCCGAGAGGATAAATAAAATAAATTTACCATAACGCTTGATAGCAGTTATCGGTTGTTGCTTAACCCAGGCCTTAAATTCCGCAGTGCTATGGTCTTTAATCGCCTTTGGCCAAAAAACTTTGCTCTTTACAACTGTACGGCCTACAATTCCGGCTGCTTGCATATCTTTGACCAGGGTCTGGACTTCAGGCAATTCGGGCATCGGACTTTTCCTTTAAAGCAAATTATTAGGGGGCGAAAAAACTCAGAAAATAGTGGGTTTCTGCGGTACCATCCAAGGTCGGCTCATTGGTGGAATAATCCCCGATATCATCGTGATAAACCACTATATCGGACTGGAAGGGAGCATATTTATCCTTTTGGGACAATCGAATGCCTTTCAAGCTATTATAGATGGAGGTGTAGACCGGGCCGTCATTGAGCCCCCCGGTTATCAGGCGGTCGGTATGTTCGGTGACGGCTGTATGTGGGTAATGGGGATAATTGCCATACTCCGGGATACCCACAAATTGACTTATCCCCCAGGGATTGCGTCCCAGTAGCCAGTCACGATGGGCTTGCATAAGGGCATGATACTGTCTATCTCCGGTCATCTTTTCGTATAACAAACAGTGGGTCACAAAGGCCGCACACAGGTTATTGGAACACCAGATAAAGGGCATGCCAATACCATAGGGATTTTGCTGCGCCCGTTTTTGAACACCCGCGATATTTTCGCGGTAGTAATGAATTAAAGTATCCTGCCAGTCTTCGGCCGCGATTTCAAACAAGGCATAATGCCCCATATTCATAAAAGGATAATATTCATAATGGCGGGCTGTATCCGCTCCCATCCAGGAAGTGGTATTAATCAGGCGGGCAAATTTTTTAGCCTGTTGACGATATTTTTCCTCACCGGTAACTTTATAGAGCTCGGCAGCTCCCCATTCCATATCATCGGCCCAGGTACTCTCGTAATAACGGTAGGGCGCCAGACAAGGCGTGCCTTCCTGACATCCCGGTTTATCCAGGCCCATATGATAGACCTCAACCCCCGCCTGCAAACAACGTTCAGCAAACAGCGGGTCTTTTAAATCATTTTTCCAGATGTCACAGGCCATGGCCATGGCGGCCGCATACCGGCCTGCCAGATTGGCAATACCGGTAGAGGTATTCTGGTATTTTTTTAAGCCTTGTGGTTTTCCATTGGCGTAATAAACCACCCGGTAGCCGCCCGGGCCCCAGCCGTAATCGGCGGAATCCAGATAAGGCAGCTTAAAGCCAATATGATCCCGGTCATCAGCCACCTGGTGAAAGAGCTGCTCTGGTTTGGGATGCATTTTCAGCAGCCAGTCCAGGCCCCATTTGGCCTCATCCAACACATCAGGAATATCATTGGATTGCGGATGTCCCAGGGCATCCACTTTGTCCTGGAATTTCCCTTTGTTCTCCCGGTAAGAAAAAAGCAATCGGCAGATGGAATTACCGGAGGTTAGCATATAGCGCAAATGATCACCGGCATCATGCCAGCCACCGCTGGCATCGATAAAAGTGCTGTCAGGCATGGGACCGTAAACGGTTCTGCCGTCCTGCCGGTGACAGGTTTCATCGAAAAAGGGATTATACCCGCAGCGCTGCTGTTGCATATAGGTGACCACATCCTCATGATAATCCTGGTAAGCCTTTGCACCGACATGGAAGGGCTGCGATTGCCACTGCTTGCCAACAATGCGGATCCGATACATCCCCGGCTGCTCAAAGGTGCTGAAATCCAGATAGTGATGGTATTCGAAATTCCCCCAGGCACCAACATTGGGGCTTATCTCTGCAGGGCCCCACTGTTTTTCACCGCTCCGGGCATCGATCAGTTCAAACTGATATTTTTGCGCTGATTTTTCACTAAAAGCCATCGCTACTTTACGTTCGCCGGGTAGGTAGCCGATCTGGTTGACACGAATAAAAATTTCCTTTGAAAAAATACCAGCTGGTATCCATCGAAGGCAGAGTAGAAATATTATTCCCAGCATTCCCGATTTCTTCATTTCACCCTCCTGTATATTTAAATTTAATTTGATCCCGATATTAATTGCTCGCAATAACAATTTTCAGAATATGTTAATAATAGTATCAAGTCCCCCATTCGTTTTCCAGGTTGCTTACAGCAGGAATTCAATTTAGTCAAAGTGATATAATTGAAAAAGGGTTTCTACCCCCAAAAATTGCCCTTATGCTGATTCTCGTACGATTAATTGGGAATCCAAAAATTCCTGAATGGGGGGGGTACGCTCATGCTCAATAAGATCGATTAGATTTTCCGCCGCTAATTTTCCCATCATTAACAAGGGTTGCTTGATAGTGGTCAGGGCGGGTCGTGTAAATTTCGCAATATCAATATTATTGTAGCCGATCACAGCAACATCATCGGGTACTGACAGTCCCCGTTCAAAAATCCGCTCCATCACGGCAATGGCCATATAATCATCAGCACAAAAAATCGCGTCGGGTATATTTGTTCCGGAAAACAAACGATCAACCGCCTGATAAGCCCGTCCGGCATCAAAATCACCATCAATAATCCAATCTTGTTGTAATGGCAAGCCCAGGTTGATCAGGGCCTGTTCATATCCATAGAGCCGATCAAGCCCATTACTCTCCTGGGTACTGCCAGAAACAAAGGCAATCTCCCGACACCCTTTCTCATACAAATAGCGCACTGCGGTTTGGGCCCCTTCAATATTGTTGGTGTCAATAAAATTAAACCGCCGATCCGAAGTGCGATGGTTAATTAAAATGGCCGGAAAATCAACCGCCACTAAGGATTCCAGGCTACGATCATTCATTTTGGGTTTAAACATGACCAATCCGTCAAGCAACCGACTTTTTACAATATCAAGGTAGGGATTGATCGCTTTTTCATGTTCCTCAACGGGATATATCATTAAACGATAATTTTCCTGCTTTACCACTGACATGACACCGCTTAAAATCTGGGCGATGTAATTGTCCAGAAAAACCTGCTGAATTTTGGGGATGATGACCCCAATGGTCATAGTACGCTGGCTGGATAAGCTGCGGGCAATCAGATTGGGTTTATAATCCAGCTGCTCAATCACATCTAATATTTTTTTGCGGGTGGCGGCAGCCACAATACCTTTATTATTGATCACTCTGGAAACCGTCATAGCAGAAACACCGGTTATACCAGCAATATCGTTAAGCGTGATCTTCTTTATTTTTTTTAAATTTGCTTTATGGGAAACCACTGTCATATTCTGAACTGTCTTGATAATGTTGCTCAATAAAAAAGAATCGGCCGGGGCCTTTTATTCAATACCAACAGGGAGAGTTTCCTGTTTTCCGTGAGAGGGATGAGGAGAATCTGTTGGTGCATAAAAGTCATTACTTTATATAGAATCATAAACTTTAGAAATTTTTTTGATTTCATTTAAAATTTCTTTATATTGCTTTTGGAATGTTTCTATCATTACAGCCGGAATTAAGAAGTAAGTTGACATAGAATTAATTAACATGTGAATTTTGCTATTTATCTTTTAAAACTTATAATGTTATCGATAACATAAAAATGAAAAATGAAAAAGGCAAGCAGATATTTCTATTTTTAAAAACGCCGGGGCCTTTGCTATCTTTTATGATCCAACTCGCTACCCCTCCATTATCCCTTAAGGTGCACCCATGGCAGTAATTGCAATCGATCTCGGCGGCACAAAATCCTTGGCAGCGCTTATCTCAAACAAGGGTGATATCCTGAATCGCCAGAAAACAGAAATCACCCGTAAAAGCGGCCCCTTGGTTAGCGAAATATTGCAAAAACAAATTCATAAACTTTTTACTATCGCCCGTAAAAGCAATCAGGATGTAACTGCAGTGGGTGTTTCGGTACCGGGGATTTATTATACTGCAACCGGCAATGTATGGGCCCCTAATATCACCGGCTGGGATAATTATCCCCTGTTAAAGGAACTCAACGCTCAGTTTCCCAATAATACCATCCGGATTGACAGCGATCGCTCCTGCTACATATTAGGCGAGACCTGGCAAGGCGCTGCCCAAGGCTGCCGGGACGCCATCTTTGTGGCCGTGGGTACCGGCATCGGAGCGGGCATTTTAATCAATGGTCAAATTCTCCGCGGTCACAATGATATTGCCGGTGCTACCGGCTGGATGGCACTCAACCGCGATTATCGTTCGGAATATCGGCGTTACGGCTGTTTTGAATACCATGCTTCCGGAGACGGCCTGGCCCGGGTAGCCCGGGACCTGATGAACAGAAACCCGGATTACTATGGTTTACTAAGACGTCCTTTACCCGAACATATTAATTCCTATGACGTGTTCGAGGCCTATAATGCGGGGGATCCTCTGGCTCAAACCGTCATCAGACAAGCCATTACTTACTGGGGCATGGCGGCTGCTAATTATATTAGCCTATTCAATCCGGAAGTAATTATTTTTGGCGGAGGGGTTTTCGGACCGGCCGCTAAATTCCTGGGTGATATAAAAAAGGAAGCCGCAAAATGGTCCCAACCGATCAGTTATAAAATGGTAAAAATTAAGATCACCTCATTAGGCGAAGATGCCGGCTTATTAGGAGCCGGCCGACTGGCATTAATCAGCCAAACGAGTCCACGCATGACCTCAAGACTATCATCTTAAAAAATATGTGTTATGGTCCATTATCATTTCTTTAAAAGCTAAAAATAATTATCTCCAAATAACAAAGGAGAAACATGACTTTTCTACCTTCCAGACGATCCCTGTTGAAGCTCTTGTTGGGGTCTCCCCTGCTGCTCAACTATCGACTTACAAAAGGTAATCCCAGAGAGCACCCGCCTCAGAATCTCAATGCGGACCACTATCATTATTTTGATAAGAAGAGCCGCTTAACCATTTCCATGTGGGACTTTTCCTGGCTGAAAGCCAATCATCCGGGCGGAGCCTATCAGAATCTTGAGCAAAGGGTACGGGAGGCCCGTCAGAGAGGGTATAATACCCTGCGGATCGATTGTTTCCCTTCCCATTTATTAGATGGGACAGTGACGTTTAAGAAAAATTATAACCCAGCCACTGACTTACCGCGCTGGGGACAAACTGCAGTGACCCATGAATGCAATGTTTTAAAACGGTTGACCCGGCTGGCCGAATATTGCCGGAAATATGATCTTTGGCTCGGATTGGACGCCTGGGACAAAGCCCATATGATCGGACACGAGCGGATCATTGAACCGGAAGAAGAGGAAAAAACCTTCCGGAAAATTGCTGATACCTGGGTCAGGGCGCTGAAGTTAATGCGGGACGCCGGGGTTTTAGAGCGGGCGGTCTGGGTTGCGCCGCTGAATGAGGTGCCGCACTACTGCGTGGGTAAGTTACGCTCAATTATCAAGCTGAGAAAAAAGATAGACAAAGACCCTCAATCCAAACCGGAAGCAGAACAAGCAATGGACCAGGTATATCAGCGCATCAATCACTGGATGGGAGCCGCCATTAAAGCCGAAATCGAAAAAGATAATATTCCGCTCTCCTATTCATCACTGGGTCTGGAAAATTATGCCAAGCGGGTGACTGATATTTATGATGTAATCGATGTTCATTTTTTACCCTTGGTCATTATGGATGCGGAAGATAAGCAAGCCTTTGAAGAAACCGGCCAGGGGGCATCTAAATTTTCAGATTTTAACGCTTTACTACAATACGACCTGGCCAAGTATTCACAAGTCTGGAATGCTGTCTGTAAAAAAAATTATGCCCAGATGCTCACCCGGGTCCGGGATTATCATCAAAAGGCGCTCGACCAGCTAATCCTTCCTTCCGGAAAACGTCTGACCCCGGTTATTACCGAATCCTTCGGCCCCTGTTTTTGGCCCGACCATCCGGAGGTCAGCTGGGAATGGTATCAACGGTATAATGCAGATGCCCTGAGAATTGTAGCCCAGCTGCCCTTTGCAGGGTCCTCTATATCCAACTATGCTGAACCGATTTTTTCGCTTTGGGAAGCTGAAAATTGGCATTACACCGCCAATATTTTCTTTTTAAATGTCTGTGAAACGAACTAATGCACAAACTGATCCGGATCTGTATAAAAGTATATTTAGGGTTGACTAATTTAAATGGCTTGGGTAACATAAACAGAGGGGTACAGTTTGAATGTTAAAAACAAATCAAATAATTTTTATAAACTTTAAGGATCCAATTTTCAGCGGGGGTATTAACAATGAATAGAATAGTCAAATGCATATTTTGGGGCCTTATCCTGATAGTGGTATTGGGTACAATTCTCACCTTAAAGCCACTCTATGGCGCCACGACAGGAAAGATAACAGGCCGGGTCACAAATGCCGAAACCGGTGCAGGACTGGCTGGCATTAATGTCATTATAGATGATACTTACCTGGGGACGGCCACAGATGAAAAGGGGTATTATACCATTTTAAATGTATCTCCCGGCACCTATGTGCTGCGCTTTGAAGGCATTGGTTACACAAATGCTAAGGTTAGGAATGTAAAAGTCGCCATTGACCTGACCACAACCATAAATGCTCAGATGTCTGCCGAAGTCTTAGGAATGCAAGAGGTCATTGCTACGGCGCAACGTCCGGTGGTTATCGAGGATATATCCAATAGTCGCTTGGATATTAGTTCCGATCAGATCGAAAATATCCCGGTAGAAAACATCTCGGAAATTATTGGATTACAGGCGGGCATTGAAGGCTTGTATATTCGCGGCAGCGATCCGGCCCAGGCCACATTCCTTTTAGACGGCCTCTCATTAAATGATGAACGTGAAAACATTCCCTATACAACCATCAGCTTAAGCGCGGTCAAAGAGGTTCAGGTACAGACCGGTGGTTTTAATGCTGAGTACGGCGATGTCCGTTCGGGAGTTATAAACGTGGTAACCCGTGAAGGCGGGCTGCATAGTTATTCCGGTCGTATCACGCTGCGCTATTCACCCGCGGCTCCAAAGCATTTCGGTCCTTCCGTATATTCGCATAATACCTATTATACACGCCCTTTTACCGATCCGGAAGTATGCTGGACCGGCACTCATAATGGCGCCTGGGACCGGTATACTCAACAACAATACACAGAGTTTGAAGGCTATTATTCATTATCTAAAAAATGGAATAGCGATACAGATCCCAGTAACGATCTCACTCCGGCCGCCATCAAACGGCTGTGGGAATGGCATCATCGCCGACAGGGAGATATTAAAAAACCGGATTATCATGTCGACGGTGGTTTCGGTGGCCCGGTACCCTTCATAAGTGATAAACTAGGGGATCTACGTTTTTTCACCTCCTATTATCAGGTTCATGAGATGTTTGTGGTTCCCCTTTACCGGGACAGTTATGATGAAAGCAATTTTCAATTAAAACTGACCAGCAATATCACTAATCATATTAAACTGTCCCTGGAAGGCCTATATGGAACCGTCGCTTCCGTTTGTCCGGATCAATGGCAGATACCCCCGAGCGGTTCGGTTGTCCGCAGTCCGGAAAGCATTACGGCACGCGTCAATAGTACGACCGGTGACGAGATATTCTATATGCCTGATTACTTCACCCCGTCTGATATTTTCCGGACCCAAATAGGACTCAAATTAACCCATCAATTAAATGAGAGGACCTTTTATGAGCTGAAACTCAGTAGTATGTCAAATATATATGATGCCTATGGCACCGCCTATCGCGATACCGCTGCCAAATACGAAATTATCAAAGGCTTGTATATGGATGAGGCGCCTTACGGATATTATCCGCCGCTAAACCTGCCTCCCAGCCCGGGTGGTTATCTGGCCCTGGGGGGCTGGATGGGCTTTGGTCGCGACGATTCCAAGGTCATTACTTCCCGGTTTGAATTCGACTGTACCAGTCAAATCAATCGCTTCAACCAGGTCAAAGGGGGTCTGGATGTAATATTTACCGATTATGATGTCCATTCCCGGCTCTATCATCCCCATTCAATCCAGTGGAGCCATCATTATAAGCGGGTTGCACAACCGTACCGCTTAGGAACCTTTATTCAAAACAAACTGGAGTTCGAAGGACTGATCTTAAATGCCGGTTTGAGACTGGATTATTCCAATCCCAACACAAAATGGTATGACCTGGCGGTCTATGACACCCTCCTGACCAGCCAATACGGTGAACAAATAGAACAAAAGGCGCCCCAGGAACCGGTTGACCCTCAGTGGGTTTTAAGTCCGCGCCTGGGCGTTTCTCATCCAATTACAGAGGACTCTAAACTTTATTTCAACTATGGACATTTCAATGCCCTGCCCAGTTCTGAATACCGTTTTCATTTAGATTGGGCCGGGACGGGTCAGGTAAAATACCTGGGTAATCCAGGCATTGATTATGCACGTACCGTGGCCTACGAATTGGGCTACGAACAGAATATCTTCGGACAATATCTGTTGAAATTAGCCGGATATTATAAGGATATCACGGATCAACCCAGCTGGATAACCTATTTAAATTCAGAACAATCGATTGGTGTTAGCCGGGCGGGAACGGATAGCTACGAAGATATTCGCGGGTTTGAGATCACCTTCCGGAAGAATGCCGGCAGATGGTTCTATGGTTTTATCAACTACACCTATATGGTGCATACCCGCGGATACTTCGGAGTCCGCTATCAATACGAGGACATTATCGAGCAAAAAGTATATGAAAAGAACAACCCCTACATTGAACGGCCGGTTCCACGTCCCTATTTCAGGGCAAATTTAAACTTCCATATTCCCCGCGATTTCGGGATCCTGGGCGGTTGGAATCTGAACCTACTGACCCATTGGAAGGCCGGGGAAACCATTACCTACAATCCTTCCAATCTACCGGGCGTACAGGATAATGTTCAATGGAAAGACTACCATAATATAGATATGCGGTTTTCAAAGATATTCAAAATTAAAAACATCTCTCTGGAATGCTTTATTGACGCCTCTAATGTACTCAACAACAAACACTTTAGTACGGCCGGATTCTCCGACTTTAATGACCGGATCGCCTATATGGAATCACTGCATTTTGATTGGGAAGAGGGCCTTGAACACGGAGATGACCGGATGGGAGAATATCGCTCACGAGACGTGGATTATATTCCCATGGTATCGACTGAAAATGTATATGATATTAACGAACCGGTAAACCGGGTACTTTATTATGATCAGACCACCGAACGTTATATGCAATATCGCAATGATACCTGGATAACCCGTAGCGAAGAATGGACTCAGAAAAACGTACTGGATAAAAAAGCCTATATCGATATGCCCAATCTCACTTATTTTACCTTTCTTAATCCGCGCAATATCACTTTAGGTATAAAAATAAATTTCTAGGGAAAACCAATTAACCAAAAGAATAATAAAGGTAAAAAGATGCATAAGTTCAAGTTCACGAAAATAGCAGGTCTTATTTTTTCCTTTTTATTAATAATACAGCCAGGGGTGCAGGCTCAAGGCCGGGTTTCCAGGGATCTACAGAAGTGGTTTAAAATCGGGTATCTGCAGCATTATTATTCTGCCCGGGGTGCTGAATGGGGCTCCAATGAGAATACCGGTTTATTTGACGGATTACGTTATCCGGCCCATTATTTGAACCAGGACAATTTCTGCATTATCCGCACCTGGTTGGTATGCCGCAATTTCACCGATGCAGACGGCATTTCCTGGCCCTATAAATCCGCCTTTATGGGGGGTATGGAACCCGGTAATTCCATTCCCATGGTTCACAAGATGATCTCCAAATTCGAACCGCCCAAGGTCTACGTAGACGGAGCCCTTTCTTCAGAGCAGAATCCCGGCATCGATGAAATAGATCCGAATTTACCTTGTGACCGCAAGATAGTTAATGTGGTCAACACCCCACTGGGTGTCACCATGACCCGCAATATTTATGCTTTTAGTCAACAATATCATAGTAATTACTTTACGCTTGAATATATCCTTGAAAATACCGGGAATACCGATGATGATAACGCGCTAGAGTTAGCAGATCAAACCGTCACAGATCTTTATCTGGGCTGGCTGGACCACTATGCCAACCGGGAAGCTGCGTGGTATGTAAAAGGGGAGCATGCCTGGGGCAAATTTTTGTGGGTGACGCAGCGCGGTGAAGATTACGACCAATACGTGGCCGGTGATCTGAGCGCTGATTCCATGCGCTGTAACTGGGCCTGGCTAGGTAAGGCAGAGGGATTGAGTTGGGACAATATCGGCGCCCCCAATGTTCAGGGAAATGGCCGCCTGGCCAACACCCAATATCCCGGTATGGTTTTCTTACACGTGGACACCGGTCCCAACGACTCGACCGATAATCCCGGTTTACCGGTAATGGGCTGGAATGGAAACGATACCCATCCGGCTTCGGCCAGTAACAGTACTGATGTTAGCGCTATGGGGACGCTGTGGAATATGTTTGCCGGAAATTCGCTCCCCAAAAGCGGTCAATATGGTGGTTATGACCGGATGGATGAACGGAGTGGGCAGTACCCAGCCGCACACACCGATCCCGGTGGCTCTTCAGCCCTGGCCGGGTTTGGGCCCTATACCCTGGAGCCCGGAGAGTCGGTACGCATTGTTGTTGCTGAAGGTGTGGCCGGTCTCAACCGGCAATTATGCGAAGACATCGGTTACCAATGGAAAAATGGATCACCACCCTTCACCTTACCTGATGGCCGCACCACCACAGATGCTGATCAATATAAAAACAGCTGGGTTTTCACCGGTGAGGACTCCATTATACAGACCTTTAGCCGCGCCCGACGTTGCTTTGAAAATGACATGCATATCCCTACACCACCCCGACCCCCTCAATCTTTCTATGTGAATTCCGGTGGTGACCGGATCAATCTGAGCTGGCAGGACCCGCTGCTTGGCTACGGACCTAATTTTGCCGGTTTTAAAATCTTTCGGGCCATCGGAAAGCCGGACACAGTCTATAAGGAAATTTTTTCCTGCACCCTGCCTGATACGGTGCATTCTTTTAATGACCGGACCCCGCAACGCGGCTTTTCCTACTACTACTATATTGTCTCCTTCAGTGACGGGTCTAATAACAGTGGCACCATGAATCCTTCCGGCCCTTTGGTCAGCAGCCGCTTTTATACGCAAACGACACTACCCGCCTATTTGAAAAGACAGGCCGGGGACGACTTGAAAGATATCCGCGTGGTGCCTAATCCCTATTATATCGCCGGCCGTAGTTATCAATATGGTGTCCATGAAGACCGGGATAAAATCATGTTCCTGAATATACCGGGTAAATGTACTATCCGGATATTTACCGAACGAGGCGATCTGATAAAAACCATCGAGCATACCGATGGAAGCGGCGACGAAGCCTGGAATTCCAATACCATGCATCGCCAGGTAGTGGTCAGCGGTATATATATTGTTCATTTTGAAACACCCGGCGGTAAATCCACCTTTCGCAAAATGATCATAATCAGATAGATAATTCCATTTATATAGGATGATAATTGATCCGGAATCTTAAAGGATATATATAATCATTGTAATCAATCCAACCGACAGGAGAAGTCTCCATGGCTGTGATCGGAATTGATTTAGGCGGAACCAAAATAGCCGGAGCGGTTTTTGAAGACCAGGGCAAACTTATCCAAAAAGAGCTGCTCAAAATCGGGGAAAAAACCGGCCGGCAAGTAGCTAACCTAATTATCACCCAAATCCACCAGCTACGGGATAATATCAATCAAAGAGATCTGTCAGTCGGCGCCATTGGTATCTCGGTGCCCGGTATTTATTTTTCCGACAGTGGCAGGGTTTGGGCGCCCAATATTCACGGCTGGGAAAACTATCCCCTCTTAAAAGAACTCAACGTCCAATTCCCCCGTATCCCTATCAAGATCGACAGCGATCGGGCCTGTTATATTTTGGGGGAAACCTGGCAGGGTACTGCGCAGGGCTGCCGGGATGCCATCTTTGTGGCTGTGGGTACCGGCATCGGGGCAGGCATTTTAATTAACGGCCAAATTTTACGAGGGCATAATGATATTGCCGGCGCCACCGGCTGGATGGCTCTGAAGCAACCGTTTCGCAAGGAATACCTCAGCTGCGGATGCTTTGAATACCATGCCTCCGGAGCGGGATTAGTAAAAGTCGCCCGAGATTTGATAGAAAAGGAAAAAAATTACAGGGGTATTTTGAGACACAAAGCATCAGAAAAATTGACTACCCCGCTTATTTTTAAAGCCTATGAAGAATCTGATCCGATCGCCAAAACGGTGATTGAGCAGGCTGTCCGCTACTGGGGTATGGCAGCGGCCAATTATGTCAGTCTGTTCAATCCTGATAAAATTATCTTCGGCGGAGGTGTATTTGGACCGGCGGCCCGTTTCCTGGACGATATCCGCAGCGAAGCGACTCGCTGGGCCCAACCGATCGCCTTTAAAAAGGTCAGCCTTGAGGTTTCCGCCCTGGGGAGTGCTGCCGGCCTGATCGGGGCCGGGCGTCTGGCACTACTGGCCTGAATAATATTATTGAACGGTCACATTAATTATTAAGAGGAAGTCTATGTATAGTAAAAAACTAGTGTTCTGGGCCGCATGTCTCGGCATGCTCCTGTTCGGAATGGTGATGTTATCCATGGGCACCATTAACACTTTTTTGACCACCAGCCTCAATCTGGATGAATTGAAGATTGCCTCCCTGGCCGCCCTGTTACCTTTTGGCATCTTGGTCGGTTCGTTTCTTTTTGGGCCGATTGTGGATCGCTTCGGATTCAAACTGCTGCTGATCGTCAGCGCAGCCCTGATCTTTCTGGCTTTTGAGGGTATTGCTGTTGCCCAAACTTTGCCGGTAATCCAATTGTCCTTCTTTCTGATTGGTCTGGCCGGCGGGGCGATCAACGGTGCCACCAATGCCCTGGTGTCTGATATCAGCACGGAAAAGGGCGCTCGCCTCAGCTTGCTGGGGGTTTTTTACGGAATCGGTGCCCTGGGCATGCCGATCGTACTGGGTTGCAGCTCCCGTTATATCTCATATAAAACCACTATCATCGGTATCGGATTGTTCGTCTTATTGCCCCTGGCCTTTTTTATTACCATATCCTTTCCAGCGCCTAAACATGCGCAAGGATTTCCGATCAAAGCGGGCTTTAAATTATTAAAAAGTCGCTATCTGATATTATTAGGGTTGTTTTTATTCTTTGAAAGTGGCATTGAAGGCATTGCCAACAACTGGACCACCACCTACTTCAAAAAGGAATTATTGCTTTCCTCTGATAAAGCCCTTTATGCCCTTTCCTTTCTGATCTTGTTTTTAACCCTCACCCGCTTATTCCATGGGTACTGGCTGAAAAAAACACCTCCCTATATTGTGCTATTCATTAGTATGGGCGCAGCCTTTAGCGGTGCTCTGGTAATCCTGCTCTCCCACTCTATGGCCGGCGCGATCATCGGCCTGAGCCTGATGGGCATTGGCTTTGCCGCCGGTTTTCCGGTGGTCCTCGGCTATACAGGGGAACTCTATCCTCAATTTTCAGGCACTGCTTTCAGTATCGTATTCGTCATCGCTCTGCTCGGCAACACCTCTCTGAACTATCTGGTGGGAATCATCACCAATGCCTACGGGATCAAAACCTATATCACTGTCCCGCTAATCAGCATTATCATCATGACCGGACTGCTATTTTTCATCATCCGCGATCTGGGAAATAAAATAAAAATATAAGGAGATCACCACATGCTAGCCACAAAATGGATCAAAAATGCACGGACTGTTATGGATAAGATTGAAGCCACCCAGTTGGGCAACATCCAAAAGGCAGCCCGGGTCATGGCGGATAGTATTGCGGCCGGACGCTGGGTACACACCTTTGGTTGCGGTCACGCCACCCTGCCGATTGAAGAGATGTATCCCCGCATCGGCGGATTTGTCGGCTTTCATCCCATGATCGAGTTGCCGCTATCCTTTTTTACCCACATCGTCGGTGAAATGGGAGTTCATCAATTTGTTTTTCTGGAGCGTGTGGAGGGGTATGGTAAGGAAATCATGAAGAGTTATGATTTCGATCCCCAGGATACCATGTGGCTTTTTTCCCATTCCGGCGTCAACGCCGTTAACATCGACATCGCTTTAAAAGCCAAAGAGATCGGTATGTCCCTGGTGGTGTTCGGCTCTGCTGATGAGGGCAAAAACCGAGCCACCAAACATTCCTGTGGCCAGAATCTGTTTCAACTGGCAGATATTATCGTAGATAATTGTACTCCGATGGAAGATGCTTCTATTTCTTTAAAAAATCACCCCGATAAAATTGCACCGCTTTCCACAATTTCTTTTGTCACGGCAGTTTGGATGACCATTACGACCGTGGCGGAAATTCTGGTAGAGCGTGGCGAAAAACTATATATTCACCCCTCTCATAATGTGGGTGATCCCGGGGCCCGTGACCGGCTCTCCGCGGCCCTCAATGAGTATAAAAAACGGGTCAAGAAAATATAAC
>CAZXFH010000006.1:0-96744 GCA_964640055.1 uncultured bacterium
ATCTTTATTAGTCTGGCATTTTTAGTCACCTATTTCTTAGAGCTCCGCTTTGGGGTACCGGAAGAGTTATTAATTCCACCCAATGAAATTATATTGTGGCTCAGCTGGTCGGTAATCTTTTGGGGGCTGATAATCGGCTTGAATGATTTATATATGATTGAATGGGATACCTCCCGGGTAGATGAAATCTTTTCTATTTTAAAAATACTTATAGTTGGTGCTGTTTTCATATTTATCATTAATTACAGGATTGATATTCCGGTACTGGTAACCAAAGGTTTTTTCCTTATTTATTTGGCCCTGCTTTTTATCAGTATAAGTATTGGACGATTGATCCTGATTACTTTTCTACGGAATTACAGTTTATTGGAATTTAAGAAACGTCCTACCCTAATTGTAGGCACCAATCAGGCGGCTGTCAATATTGTCAACCAGATCAAGCACATCCCTATATTAAAATTTAAACCGGTTGGTTTCATTCAGGAAAAAGCGGGACAAAATAAAAAAGTAAATAGCTATCCGGTTCTGGGGGGCATAAGTGATATTCCCGATTTGATCAGGCAAAAAAATATTAAAGAAGCGATCATTGCCTTGGAAAAACCGGATCCCGATAAGATATTGAATTTAATTGCTATCTTTGATAAATATAATGTTTCCATAAAGTTATTACCGGAATATTATAGTTTAATGAGCGGCTTCCGCACCTCTCATATTTATGGTATTTCTTTGGTCCGCTTTATCAGTTCCTCAATGAAAACCTGGGAATGGATTGTCAAACGGATGTTGGACATTTTAATCTCAGTGATCGTTATCATTGGTTTTTTACCACTTTGGATCATTTTATCACTGGCAATTGTAATCGATTCTCCCGGTCCAGTGTTATACCGGCAGAAGCGCATGGGGAAAAATAAATTAATATTCAATCTGTTCAAATTCCGTTCCATGGTTAAAGATGCTGAAAAACGATCAGGTCCTCAATGGGCTCAAAAAAAGGACCCTCGTATCACAAAGGTTGGCAAATTTTTACGCAAATCCGGATTAGATGAAATCCCGCAATTTATTAATGTTTTGATCGGAGAAATGAGTATTGTGGGGCCCCGACCGGAGCGCCCCGTTTTTATTAAACGCTTAGAAAAGCAGATTAACTTTTATACCCGGCGCTTATTGGTTAAGCCCGGCATAACCGGGTGGGCCCAGTTAAAATATAAATATGATGAAAGCGTTGATGATGTAAAACAAAAGCTGAAAGATGATCTTTATTATATTCGCAATATGTCCGTTGCCTTGGATATAAAAATTATCATTCAAACGGCGATTACTCTCTTTCAGAAATGGCGACTACACCATTAACCATAGATAAATTCATTATTAATAATTAATTTAACCCTTAATAATTAGATCAGCTTATTAACATCGGAATTATAATGCTAGAAATCAAAGAAATCAGAAAAGATCCTGAAAAATACCGCCAGGGATTAGAAGCCAAAAATGCAGGTGGACAACTTAAGCAACTGCTGTCTTTGGATGAGAAACGGCGAAAATATATCACTGAAGTCGATAAATTGCGCGCGCTGCGTAATAAAGTATCCAAAGAGATCGGCGAACTGAAACAGACCGGACAACCGGCAGAGGCCAAGGTAAAAGAGATGCGTGATGTCGGAGAAAAGATTAAAACCCTGGATAACAAGATAAAAACAGTGGAAGCCGAAATCGAGGATCTGATGATCACGCTACCCAATATTCCCCATGAATCGGTTAAAGTTGGGTTTATCGCAGCGGATAATGAATTAATTAAATATTGGGGTAAGCAACCCGAGTATGATTTTCCCTTGATAGATCACCTTGATCTGGGAGAACACCTGGGAATCCTGGATTTACCGCGGGCAGCAAAAATATCCGGTACGGGCTTTCCTCTCTATTTGGGCGCCGGAGCGCGTTTGGAACGGGCTTTGATTAATTTTATGTTGGATTTTCATCATGAAAAACATCAGTACACGGAAGTTTTTCCACCCTTTTTAGTCAAGCGTGATGCTGCTTTCGGAACAGGCCAACTACCCAAGCTGGCAGAAGATATGTATAACACGACTGAAGATGACCTCTTTCTGATTCCAACCGCAGAAGTGCCCGTTACTAATATACACCGGGAAGAAATTATACCTGAGCAAAAGCTGCCTCTTAAATATACGGCTTATTCAGCTTGTTTTCGGCGGGAAGCAGGCTCTTACGGCAAAGAGACCCGTGGACTGTCCCGTGTTCATCAGTTCAATAAAGTGGAAATGGTGCAGCTGACCACCCCTGATAACTCCTATCAGAAACTGGAACAAATTCTCGCTGAAGCAGAAGAGATCCTGCAAGCCCTAGGCCTGCATTACCGGGTCCTAAGTTTATGTTCCGGCGATCTCAGCTTTGCCGCGGCCAAATGCTATGATCTGGAGGTATGGGCGCCGGCCTCCGGGAAATTTTATGAAGTTTCCAGTGTCAGTAATTTTGAAGATTTTCAGGCCCGGCGCATGTCCATTCGCTACCGGCGTAGTGCAGACGGTAAGGTCGATTTTGTGCATACTTTAAATGGCTCCGGCCTGGCGACACCCCGTTTAATGATTGCCCTTCTGGAGACCTATCAAACCGACGAAAAAACCTTTGTTGTCCCGGAGATCCTGCATCCCTATACCGGTTTTACCATGATAAAAAAGTATTGATTGTTTAATTTTATTCAGGTATGAACAAATTATCGGGAATGCTTAAGACTGCCTTTTTGATGTTGGTTACGGTCCTCTTGGCGATGATGGCTTTCCTATGTGGATTGGTTGATTGGCAGGGTAAACTGCATAGTCATTTTATGCGTTGGTGGGCGAGACTTTTTTTATTTACTAGTGGAATTCAACTCAGCTGCCAAGGTAAAGAAAATTTACAGCATGCCAATCCGGCGATTATTGTTATCAATCATGAAAGTGCCTTGGATATTCCGGTAGTTATTGCCGCTTTATCCATTCCCTTACGCTTTTTAGCGAAGATAGAACTGTTTCGGATTCCCATCTTCGGTTGGGCGCTTTTTTTAGGCGGCCATATTCCCGTAGACCGCCAAAACAGCCAGAAGGCGATTAAAACCATTAATAAAAAATCTCAGCAACTGGTGGGCAGGGGAATCAATTTGATCGTCAGTCCGGAAGGGACGCGTAGTGTGGACGGTAAAATCAAACCATTTAAAAAAGGTGGGTTTGTGCTGGCCAAGCGATATAGTATGCCTCTGATCCCCGTTACCATGATGGGCAATCGGTATTGTGTGCCTAAGAAATCAATGCGGATAGAGCCGGGGAAACTAAAGGTGATGGTTGATCCTCCGGTCTATCCCCAGGATTATGACACCCTTGATCAGTGTATTACGGCAGTCAGGGCTCGGATGGTAAGGCATAAAGAACAGTATGAAGCCGCCATAGCAGGTTGAAATAATTATGCTTAACTGCCTGCCCAGTTTTGTCGCTGAAAAAAGTACTCGCTTTACCCAAGGCGAAAAAGCCATCTATAAAACTTGGCTGAATCAATCTTTTCCCCAGGAACATTTAAAAACCCTTGGGGGTCAAGATTTAAGTATTTTATCACCGGGGGAGCGTAACGAAGTGGAAGGACCGGATTTCGAAGATGCCTTAATATTAATAGGCAATGAATTTAAACGCGGGAAAATAGAGATTCATCTTGATAATCGTGATTGGTACCAGCACGGCCATCATACAGATGAGCTGTATAATGATGTTGTTTTGCATGTTGTGGCGAAGGCAGCCAGAGATCTTCCCATCAGGACGAAAAAGGGATCTCGGATACCGGTTCTACTGTTGCCAAGCAGGAGTATTTCAACCGAACAAACCGCCTACCAATGTCAAAATTGGCAATCTGTGCCTCGGGATAAGGCTTTTGGTCTTTTTGGAGATTATGCCCATAAACGGTTTCAACGAAAGGCACAGCGAATTCGTGCTGAACTGTTCAAAACGGAAGCCGCACAGTTTTTCTACTTTGGAATCATGGATGTTCTGGGCTATAGCCGCAACCGCAATACTTTTCGGCGATTAGCACAATTACTACCTATTGGCGAGATTTATACGCTATTAGAGCGGGAAACTGCTGATGCAAGACCGGTATTTCTGGAAAGTATCTTTTTAGGAACAGCCGGGTTTTTAAAAGATCCCGCCCGCTTGAAAATAAAGCAAAACAATCCCTATTTTGAAGGTTTGTTAAAGGTTTGGCGGCGTTCAAAAAAACGCTATAAACTGCCAGAGCTTTCTGATCCACAATGGCATTTCATGGGGTCCCGGCCGGCCAATCACCCACCACCGCGGTTAGCTGCTTTAGCCCAGATCATTTGCAACATATATCCTCAGAATCCGGCTCAGTTATGGCTAAACCGGTTAATGAAAGCGCAAAAATTTCCAGAAGTGCTGCTATGGGTGCGCGATTATTTTCAAATTCCGGCTGGACTATGGAGAAATCATCCGCTTTTCAGCTCCTGTGGGGGTCAGCATTTATTAGGGCGGGAACGAATAATGGATTTAATGATTAATTATCTGTTTCCCTTTGCCTGGGTGGTAGCCACCATGGGCAAGGATGATGCCCTGAGGAAGCGGGCCAGCGCTTTTGCCTGGCAAGTCCCCCGTGGAGCGATTTCCGGAAAGATAGAGCGTTTATTACACCGTTTAAATATTGCCAAGTCTGAGATAAAAATTAATTATTTATTACAAGGTATCATCGAATTTGATAAACAGTTCTGTGCCTTGGAATTATGTCAATTATGTCCTTTGGAGCAGTATGCCAAACAATAATAAAATAATCAGCTCATCCCAGGCCCGGAAACTTTCCAGACGGCTCAAGCAAGCCGGGAAGAAGCTTGTATTTACCAATGGTTGTTTTGATATATTACATCTAGGGCATGTGGATCTGTTGGAAAAAGCGGCCAATTTTGGGGATGTTCTTTTGGTTGGATTGAACTCCGATGAATCGGTCAAAAAGATAAAAGGAAAGCACCGACCGATAGTGCCGGAGACAGACCGGGCTCGTATTCTAATAGCCCTGCAGGCGGTAGCCTATGTTGTGATCTTCAATGAATCGACTCCTCGGACAGTTATCAGTGAGATAGTGCCGGATATACTTGTCAAGGGTGGTGATTATCAGCCAGAGAACATCGTGGGGCGCAATGTGGTTGAAAAAAATGGCGGAGAAGTGATTGTCGTGCCCTTGCTGCCAGACCACTCTACCACTGCCTTAATTAACAAAATTAAAAAGTTGCCAGGTAAAACGTCTTGACAATCTGTTCGGGATAGGCTAATTTTCCTTTGGTCATTATGACTTCTCCTATGCTGACACGAAGGTATAGGAGTTTACTTATCAAGCGCCCCGTAAAAGGGCCGGACGGATTGAAAATGAAAGTGTATAAATTTTATATAAATATATTCCATTTAGCGAGCTGATACCAATAACCCACAACTTTAAAAGGAACAACATGACTAGAGAGAATTGGTTTCGGGGCAGTTTTATAGTATGCTTACTCATGGTTTGGGTGATACCAACAACCCTCCAGGCGAAACTGACCGATATTGATCATCAAGATCCTGTGACCTATGTCAAAAATACGCTATCCGGTGAAGAAACTCCGGATCTGTTTGATATGTTATTCTCCGAGGCGAAAGCCTATTATATGGAAGCATTGATTGCATCCTATTATGGCGATACCTCCGAAGTCAATTATTCTTTGGATCGCACTTTGCAGATTGTGACTGATATCAGTGAACTAGATAGCCTGAGCCTATTGCAACAGGATGATTTCAATCGATTTTATGAGAAGTTGAATCATGACTTTCAAACACAATTTTCTTATCTGAATGGAGATTCCGGTACCTATAATATCGCCTCTATTCGGGAGGAAATAAGTCAGACCATCACGGAGACCGTGGGAATCGGTGACGATACGCTGGTTGTATTGGAGGATCGGCCCGGTCACTTACCCATTGTAACCTCCGGAAAAATCGAGAGAGTTATTGATTATTTCCAGAACCGCGAGCATGAACGCTTCCAGATCTGGTTGGATAATTCCCTTAAATACCGGGATATTATGTTGCCCATTTTGCGTAAGAGCGGATTACCGGAAGAAATATTTTATTTAGCCTTGATTGAAAGTGGATTTAATCCGGTGGCTTATTCTTATGCTCATGCCGCTGGTACTTGGCAATTCATTGCCTCGACCGGTGCCCTATATGGTTTGAAGCGCAATTGGTGGGTTGACGAACGCCGCGATCCGATCAAATCCACGCATGCCGCCGCAAAATATTTGACAGACCTGTATGATTATTTTAATGATTGGTTTTTAACGTTGGCCGCCTATAACTGCGGAAGAATGCGGGTCTTGCGGGCTATTCGGCGGGAGGAGACCCGGGATTACTGGAAACTAAAATCTCTTCCGCGCCAAACGCGCAACTATATTCCCACCCTGATGGCGGGTATTATTATCGCGAAAGATCCGGAAAAATATGGATTTAAGAATCGTTCGTTGGATACCTGGAAATGGGACGAAATCGTCCTGAAAAGACCCTATGAATTGGAATCCATTTCACGTGTTTCAGACATACCCACGAAAGAAATCAAAGCTTATAATCCGGAATTAAGACGCTGGATGACTCCGCCGGATGTGGAAAATTATCTGCTCAAATTGCCCTATGGGAAAGCCAAAGGATTAACTGCAAAATTAGAAGATGTGCCTGCCTATGAAGATCGGCCCCAATTCGTAACTCACAGGGTGAGAAGGGGACAGAATTTAAGTAATATTGCCCGCCGCTATCACACCAGCGTATCAGCCGTCGTTGCGGCCAACAATATCCGCAATCGTAACCAGATCAGAATCGGGCAGCAACTTAGAATTCCCTTGAACAACTATTATTCCCAGCGATATACGCCCTCCGGAGATGATTACAGTATTCATACGGTAAGTCGGGGCGAAACACTCTATGGAATTGCCAATCAATATCATGTCAGCTTGGGAACTTTACGTTCGTTTAATAATCTTTATGGTAAACGGTTCATTTATCCTGGACAGAAGATTAAAATACCTGGTAAGAACAATAAAACTGATGACAAACTTCATACTGAGGGTAAGGAGAAATTAGTACATATTGTCCAAAGGGGAGAAACCCTGAGCGAAATTGCCGAACGATACCACGTCGGTCTAAGCAAAGTACGCTATTGGAATAATATTTACGGACGATATATCTATCCCGGTCAGCGCATTTTTATTTACAAATCCAAAGAGAGCTAAATTCTTTTGAAGAGGTCCGATAAAATTATTGTTTCTCTTTTGGTCCTATTTTTAGTTGTCCTTTTTGTTTTACTCTATGCCGGGATAGGTTTTCAGCCTCGTTCGGCAGGGACTGGTATCAGAGGGAATATCGCTGTTATTCCTATTGAAGGCTTGATCTATGATCCGGATAAGACGGTCCACGAAATAAAGGATTATGCGGATCAGGGGAGTATCCGGGCCCTGGTCATAAGATTGAATTCTCCGGGGGGAGTGGTCGCGGCTTCACAGGAATTATACCTGGAACTGAAGCGCATTCGTGATCAGGGTAAACCAGTATTGGCTTCAATTGCTTCGACCGGTGCGTCCGGCGCATATTATGTGGCTTTGAGTGGTAGCCGGATCATGGCCAACCCCGGTAGTATTACCGGGAGTATCGGTGTCGTGGTTAGTTTTCCGGAGATGCGGAAGCTGTTTGAAAAACTGGGGATTGACCAACGGGTTGTCAAAAGTGGTCAATACAAAGATATCGGGTCACCTTTTCGAACCTTTTCAAAGCAAGACAGTTTGCGGTTTCAGGAAGTTGTGGATGATTTATATGATCAATTTATCGAGGCGATTTTAGCCGAGCGTCCCATCCCAAAAAAGGACTTGTTAAAAATTGCAGATGGACGTATTTTAACAGGCAGACAAGCGCTAAGTTATGGATTAATTGATACTTTGGGGACTCTGGAAGATGCCATTTCACTGGCGGGGAAGTTAGCAGGAATTAAAGGTAAACCGCAGCCTGTTTATACCAGGCAAAAGCGTTTAAGCTTGTGGGATCTTTTATTCAGTGATATTAGAAATGTTTTATCAACTATTAAACCAATTCCTTCCTGGGAATATCTTTTAAAATAAGAAGGGTGGGGGATTTATGACCAAAGCAGATATTGTCAATATTGTTGCCCATGAAACAGGATTAACCAAAATAGATACACAAGCAGTTGTAGAAGGCTTTTTATCGACAGTATCCAATGCTTTACATCGGGGAGAGCGAGTTGAATTTCGTGGATTCGGTAGTTTCAATTTAAAGAAAAGAAAACCGAAGAAGGCCCGTAATCCCGGAACCGGAGAAGAGATTAGACTGCCGGAGCGCGTGGTACCTGTTTTTAAACCGTCCAAGAAACTCAAACAAAGTATTAATAGTGAACATATTAGCCAGTAAATCTTGTTTGGTAACCGCTTAAGACAAAGAGGGAGAACTCAGCTATGCCAAGTGGAAAGAAAAGAAAGAAAAAAAAGATATCCACACATAAACGGAAGAAACGTCGTAAGAGAGACCGCCATAAGAAAAAAAATAAATAACTATCTATTTTTAAAAAGAGAGGAGTGGCTTTTGGGATAATTGTATCTCAGCCACTTTTTTCATGCAAGAACAAATCTACACCGTTTCTGAACTTGTCCAAAAAGTAAAACAGATAATCGAGCAGTATCTAGCGGCTGCCTGGGTGGCGGGAGAGGTGTCTAATTATTCACGCAGTCGAGCCGGACACATCTATTTTGCACTTAAAGATGAGACGGCTAGCATTAAATGTGTGCTTTGGCGTCAGAAAGCGGATAAATTACCGTTCCAACTTACCGACGGGATGCACCTGCGGGTATGGGGCCAGCTTACCACTTACCCAGCCCAGTCACAATATCAGATCAGTGTGGAAGAAATCCGGCCCGCCGGAATGGGAAGCCTCTATTTGGCTTTTGAGGCCCTGAAAAAACGACTTGCAGAAGAAGGTCTGTTTGAGGAGGCCTCAAAACAGCCTATTCCGCAATATCCAGCCCGCATTGGGGTTGTTACCAGTGCAACCGGAGCCGCTATCCGTGATATTCTCAATATCAGTGCCAGACGCAATCCAGCGGTCGAAATCGTGATTTATCCGGCGCTGGTACAGGGTGTAAAAGCCGCTGATATGATTGTAGGGGGAATCCGTACATTTAACCACTTGCATAATGTTGATTTGATTATCATTGGCCGCGGTGGTGGGTCTTTGGAAGACCTGTGGGCTTTTAATGAGGAAAAGGTTGTGCGGGCGATCGTCGCTTCGCAATTGCCCATTGTGAGTGCTGTGGGCCATGAAGTGGATTATACCCTGTCCGATTTAGCCGCTGATTTGAGAGCATCTACGCCCTCGGCCGCTGCTGAAATAACTGTTCCGCCTGCCGCTGAGCTGCAAACTCATTTGCATCAAATACAAAAACGTTTGACCAGCGTATTGCAAAACCGAATAAACGATCTATATTACCAACGACATGCGGCTCATAAAAAATTGTTGTTACTCAGTCCCCGGACTACTGTTCGGCAGTACTGGCAGCGGTTGGATGAATTAGAGGGGCGACTCACAAAAGCGATAGGACAAATTCTCCGCGCGCAGCAACAGGATATTTGTTCCATTCAGAACCGTTTGAGCGACCTTAATCCGAAAGCAGTACTCAAAAGAGGTTTTGCGCTGGTATATCACCAACCCCGGAACAGATTAGTGAAATCGGTAAAACAGGTGCATGCGAAGGATCGGGTTGTGGTTGAAGTTGACGATGGGACCTTTCCGGCACAAATCACCGGAAAACCAGAGAGTTCAAAAACTTAGCGAAGGTTAGCGAGGATACTATGGCGAAGCAAAAATTTTCACTAGAAAAATCCTTGAAACGACTGGAAGAAATTCTGGAAACTTTGGAAACAGGAGAACAGGATATCGAAACCTCACTAGCTCTTTTCGAAGAGGGCATGCAATTATCAGAACAGTGCCAACAATATCTGGAAAAAGTGGAGAAACGGGTTAAGATTCTCAGTGAAAAATCAGACGGTAGGGTTGAAGAGAAAACGCTGGAAGAATAAATTAAACTAATGGGAAAGCTTGCTAATTTATAACCTTATAAAAGAAATAATAACATGAAAATTGGATTTTTTCTCCATCCGGATATTGACTCCTTAGTCACAGTGTTGCCTGCGTTAATTGAATATCTAGTTGATCAGGATCAAACCATCGTGGTGCCTGATACACGTCAATTACCCCTCTTTAGAAAATATCCGTCTGTCGAGTTTTGTCCACCCCATAAAATTGCTCACAAAGTTGATGCCATGTTCACGATTGGTGGGGATGGTACCTTTCTGGGGGCGGCACGCCTAGTGGCTAAAAGTAATACGCCTTTATTCGGAATTCATCTGGGGGGATTGGGATTTTTAGCCGATGTTTCCTTGGATAATTATCAGCAACGGTTGCAAGCTTTTATTGAGGGCAACTATAAAATTGAAGAACGCAGCGTGCTAAACGCCGAGATAACTTACCCCACGCGCACCCAGCGATTTTATGCTTGTAATGAATTCCTCATTGATAAAGGTCATGTGCTCAGTATGATCAAAATCCGGACCTATGTGGATAATGAATATTTAAATACCTACCGGGCAGACGGATTGATTGTCGCTACGCCAACCGGGTCGACAGCCTATGCACTCTCAACCGGCGGACCGATTGTTTCCCCCTTACTCAATGTTATTACCATTTGTCCTATTTGTCCCCATAGTCTTTCCGCCCGCCCGGTGGTCATTTCCGCCAAGCAGGCGGTTATTATTGATTGTGCGGAATTTAACAGTGATGTCTCCTTGGTTGTCGATGGCCAGAATCGTCATCTATTAAAAACTTCCCGGAAAGTGACAATACGTAAGGCGGATTTTTGTCTTAGGATTGTGCGTTTTGCTGAAGATTCTTTTTTTACCACTCTGCGCACAAAGTTGAACTGGGGTGTTGACAGTCGCGGTAAATAACTAGGGGAGTTGTTTTGACCGAACAAAAAAGAGGACCGGTACAAGCAAAAAGGATTGCCTTGATTGCCCATGACAATATGAAGTCTGAATTAATTCAATGGGTCCGGCATAACAAGGAGTTGCTAAGCCAACACACACTATTTGCCACCGGTACTACCGGAAAGTTAATCGAAGCGGAAACCGAGCTGGAAGTCTATAAATATCAGAGTGGACCAGTAGGGGGCGATTTGCAGGTAGGTGCGCAAATTGCAGAGTCTAAGATCGACTGTCTTGTTTTCTTCTGGGATCCTTTGGAACCCCAGCCCCATGATCCAGACATCAAGGCGTTGCTTCGGATTGCTGTAGTATGGAATATACCGATTGCCTGTAATCGGGCCAGTGCCGATCATATCATCACTTCCCCCTTGATATCACAGCGCTATCAGCCCAAGTTACCCGACCGCCGTGCCTTTAAACGGTTTTCTGATCAAAAATCCGGCAAATAATTCACAGAGGATATAGTGACGGGAACCATTATAAATGTAGGCGCAGTAATTGCCGGGAGTTTGGTCGGCTTGTTTCTGCATGCCCGCCTGCCTGTAAAATTAACCCGGATCGTTTTTCAGGGGATCGGTTTGTTTACCCTGGCACTGGGGGTTTCCATGACCTTAAAGACCGAGCACTTTTTAATTATGATTTTCAGTTTGGTGCTAGGCGCCATCATCGGCGAACTGATTGATATTGATAAACGGATCCGGGGATTAGGTGAGTATTTAAAGCAGCGCATCGGATCCGACAATGATAAATTTGGCGAAGGATTGGTATCTGCTTTTTTACTGTTTTGCATGGGATCGATGACCATTTTGGGTGCTTTTGAAGAGGGCTTGGGCAATGAGCCCAATCTGCTGCTGGCTAAATCTTTACTGGATGGGATCTCCTCTATTGCACTGGCAGCGGGTTTGGGGATCGGGGTGCTTTTTTCTGTGATTCCTCTTTTTGTTTATCAGGGTGGATTGACATTATTGGCTGGGTGGCTGCAAAATGTACTTAATAACCCCGTAGTTAATGAATTGACCGCAGTAGGGGGACTGCTTCTGATCGGGTTAGGGCTGGATATTTTGGAGATCAAAAAAATGCGTATACTGAACATGCTGCCCGCCCTGGTAATCGCTGTTTTGTTGGCGATCGTATTTCTCGTTTAAGTCCGGAGATACCACTGGTATAACTGTTAAAATGGTATTATTAAGTTCGGTTTTCAATTTAAAAATATTCAGAGTGTGATGTGGCGCATCCCCGAGGAGTGCCGTAATAATTATTATTGGGATGATATATTTAAGCTTCATAAGTTTAATACAGGGTAAATAAAATGAAGAAGATCATTTTTGCCATCATTGCTATTTTACCATCTCTGCTGGCAAGTCAGCAGGATGTGGAGGAAATGATGCGCCGGCTCCAGGAAGCCACGCAAAAGGAAATCGACCAAGCCAATCAGGCCGTACAAGCCTATATTGATAAACAGGATTCCCTTTTCGCTAAATTTCTGGAGGAAGACTGGAAGATGTTCCAGGCCTATCAGGGTAACCCCCTGTATACCAAGCCCAAACCGGATCAGATGCCTGAGGCACCACCGCAGCCGGAACCGGATCTATCCGGGAAACCTGTTGGGAAAATACCAGCGCCCCAGGAATTTAAACCTGAAGAAATCAAACCGGAAATTAAAAAACCAGAGATTCCCAGAGATGAATATGCTGTGCCCCTGGAGATCGACTTTTATCAGCTCAATCTAAAACTGAACTATGATAAGCGATTCCAGGCCTGCCTCACACCACCGCTGGACAATAAAACCATTAGCCAGTTCTGGGAAACACTGAGTCGAATACCTCACCAGGAATTTATCAAGCAAATCAACCATTATCGCCAGGAGTTGCAGCTGAATGATTGGGGCTACTTGGGCTTAATTCATCGGATTGGCCGCCATATCTATGGCGAACGGGAAAATGAAGCCACTTTATTTGCTTGGTTTTTCCTGGCTAAATCAGGGTACAAAACCCGGGTGGGATATAACAAAACTCAGGTCCTACTATTGCTACCTTCCCAAAACATGTTATATTCTACACCTTTTTTGACACTGGGGAAACACCAATATTTCATGATTTCTTTTAATGGTAAAGGCATAGGTAATAATACAATTTATACCTATGAAGGCAGTTATCCGGGCGCTGAGCAGATCATCAACCTACAGCTTCGCAAGCTACCCCGTTTGAAGGCAGCATACGATGAAAGAAAACTGGACTTTGTTTATAGAGGCAATTCCTATGATATTAAGGTAAAATACGATCCCAGTCTGGTACAGTTTTTTGAGTTTTATCCGCAAACCGATTATCATATTTATTTTGGGACTAAGGCCTCTTCCCCCTTACGTTATTCATTGCTGACATCTTTGGGTCCGATAATTGAGAATTATTCCGAAGCAGAGGCGGTGAATTGTCTTTTGAGATTTGTTCAGACGGCTTTTTATTATAAAACCGATCAGGATCATTTTGGGCGGGAAAAACCCTTATTTCCGGAAGAAACCATACATTATCCCTATTCCGATTGTGAGGACCGCTCGATACTCTTTACCTTTTTAGTACGCGAGCTGGTTGGGCTGGAGGTGATTGGCCTGAAGTATCCCGGCCACATGACCACCGCTGTGAAATTCGACGCCCCATTACCAGGTGATCAAATCAATTACCAAAACCAAACTTATATGATTTGCGACCCGACCTATATTAATGCTGATGTTGGTCAGGGAATGCCGCGCTATAAAAATGAAAATCCCGAAGTTATCGAAATCAGGATATAAGGGTGGAAATATCTAGAGCCGTGATTTATTTATCCCGGTTGAAGAAGCGGCTGAGATCATAACCTTTATCCAGCAGTTCATCTTCATGCGCTTTCCAGAAGTTTTCGATTAATTCGATGGGAATAACATTGGTCACTCCGTATTGGATCCGCGGAATCAACTTTAAATAAATTTCATCTTCATAGGGATAATTGGGATCATAGCGGGAGTCATCATAGTTGCCGGGCGGTGTAAGAATATATTCATAATCAGCAGCGGCTGATTTGGTTATCCCCACCAGCTCAAAATTAGGCACACCATCTTTAATAGCAACTGCTAGACCGCCACTAAACCCGCGATTAAAGGCTGCGTCTGTTAGAAAAGCGCCATCGGACTTCAAATTGGGACTGCTGACGATACCCTTGGTGATCATCTTGTATCCTCGAGGAAAACCGATTAAATAAATAAAACAACCCCATTCCAATTTTTTGGCCCGCCCCAGAGGATAATTAAATACAGGTAATATGTCTGTGCCATGGATTTTTTGACCCAGGAAGGCAATGTCGAGATCTTCATCTAATACCAATATTTCCAGTTCGGCACTTGCAGTGGTTAAATTGATGTAATTGCTTTGTCGGGTCTTAAAGGCAACGCTGCGCACATAGCGGGGCGTTTCATCATTTTCATTGGATTGAAAATAGGTCAATTCCCGATCTGGAAAATTAACCACATGAGCACAGGTCATTAGTGCGGCCCGGCGTTCACTAAAAGCGATCAGAGTAGCGGTACCGGAGGCTGTTTTATTATAGCTAAAGGTTTCGGTGGCCTTTTCTTTGATCAAATCAGCATTCAGATCGGCCGACAGAAGGTAGCTGTATTCCGGAAAAAGATAGCCTCTATAATAGGCCACACTGGATAGCAGAAAAACCGAGCGGCTGATATCCGCCAGTTGTTTTGAACAGTCTTGATATGGAAACTCTGTGTCGTATTTTTTGTCATTGAGTGCGGGGTAGGCCACTTCATAAATACGTCGCGAACAGAAGGCGAAAAAAAGCAGGGCCAATATCAGCGGAGCAATTTTATGGGTGAGGGTTATTCGATTCAGACGTTGCATATGATTATTTGATAGCACAAATATTCAGCTATTGAATAGTATTAAAAAAAACAGAGAAAGTCCATAAAAAGTATGTTAAACAGATGACACAGAAGAGATATAAGGTCTCGGATGTATGAAGCATATTTCTGTGTTAAGCGGCTGAATCCCGGTAACGTGATAAAATGTCCAGCACTTTATCAATATCCGCGGCTGTATGGTCGGCACATATCTGGAAGCGAATCTCCTCATCGCCTTTGGGAACTACAGGATAATTTAATCCGGTAGCCAGAACACCATTGGCGACAAGGTGCTTTACCAGGGCCGCGGTTTTGTGGGTGTCACGTACCATTAACGGTACCACCGGATGTTCCCCGGCGATAGTTTCAAATCCAGAGTTGATCAGTCCCTGCTCAAAACGCTTGGTCATAGTACGCAGATGGGTGAGTATTTCAGTTCCTTGATCAGAATCAAGGATTTTCAGGGATCGTAAGGCAGCCTGGCATTCGGAAACCGTAATAGGATTGGAGTAAATATACATAGGAGCGGTTTCCCGCAGATAATCGATAATCGGTTTTGAGGAAACAACATAGCCACCATTGACACCAAAAGCCTTGCCCAGCGTACCGATTAACAGGTCCACTTTAGCTTGAGTGTATTCCTCAGTTCCCCGTCCGGTTGCTCCGAAAGCACCAACACCGTGAGAATCATCCACTATTGTCAAAATTCCTTCGGAAAATTGATCGCTGTACCGGCGACATATTGTGACCATCTCATGCAGAGCTGCGTGATCGCCACGCATACTGAAAACGCCGTCAGAAACCACTAAGGCACGTTTACCTTTACCAATATTGTTTTTCAGCTTGGTTTCCAGATCCTGCATATCATTATGACGATAGATAGCTTTACCGGCCGGCCGGGAAAGACGCATTCCATTGATGATGCAGTTATGATTGAGCTCATCGCTGACTAAAATTGTATCTGGTGTGGTTAGGGGTACAATAACACCCATACTGGTGACATAGGCAGAGCTCATGATCATACCGGCTTCGCGATCATGAAAGCCGGCTAATTTATTTTCTAAATTAATATGGGCCTGGAAAGTGCCGCTGATAAAACGCACTGCTCCCGGGCCTACACCATAATTTTGGGCGGCGGATTCTTCCGCTTGGATTAATTCTTCGCGTAATGATAATCCCAGATAGGAATTTGAATTCATACGGATAAATTCCTGATCTCCATAGCCGGCTAAAAAATAGCGCGCTCCTTTGTCGCCCTGAGGTTTCTTGATTTTCACAATCACTTGTTCCTTCCCCTTGGCGGCTCCGCTTTCATAGAGTTGCGCTAACTCATTTTTAATACTTCCGGTTACTTTATTTAATGGCATAAATATCCTTCCTATACATTATTTTTAGCTATTAGGATTAGCAATGTTCAAATTTTTTAGTTCTATATCTATATTTAATTTGAGAGCCAGCTGCTGAAGCATATCACGGGTCATCGTCTTAAGATCATATTCTGGCTCCCAGTTCCATTCTTGGCGGGCAGCACTGTCATCCAGGGCATCGGGCCAGGAGTCTGCAATAGCCTGTCGCTCCGGATCCACTGAATAACGAATTTTAAACCGGGGTAAGTATTTCTGTATTTCGGTGGCCAAATCCTGGGGACAGATGCTCATGGCAGTGACATTGAAGGCATTGCGATGTTTGAGTTGCTCCGGATTGGATTCCATTAATTGGATAGCGGCTTGAATTGCATCGGGCATATACATCATGTCCAGATAGGAGTCTGCGTTCAGGAAACAATCATATTTTTGGGTTTTGAGTGCGGCATAAAAAATATCAACTGCATAGTCAGTAGTCCCACCACCCGGTAAGGTTTTATGGGAGACGATACCCGGATAGCGCAGGCCGCGAGTGTCCACACCGTATTTGGTATGGTAGTAATCACATAACAGTTCACCGGCTACTTTTGTAACGCCATACATGGTATTTGGCCGTTGAATAGTCTCCTGGGGGGTTTTGTGTTTCGGTGTATTAGGACCAAAAGCGCCGATGCTACTAGGCGTGAAGACACTGCAATCATATTCGCGGGCCAACTCCAATATATTGTAGAGACCATACATGTTGACTTGCCAGGCTGTCCGGGGCTTTTTTTCGGCAGTAGCTGAAAGCAAGGCTGCCAGATGGTAAATCGTATCAATCTGGTGTTCTGAAATAATATTAGCAACATCGTTGGCTTTAGTCACATCCAGTTGTTTGAACTGACAATTTTCCGTAAAGTCCTTAGTTTGCGGACGTTTATCGGTTACAATTATATTCTGTGATCCGTAAAACCCGCCAAGCTTGGTCGTCAATTCCGATCCAATTTGGCCCAGAGCGCCGGTAACCAGTATTTTTGTCATAGTCTCCTCTATTTAGTCCTGATTTTTTATCAAGCCCGAGAATCGGTTAGCAATAATATATACATAAACCATGGATTTTTAGTATGTAAAATGAGTAATTATATAATGACAATTACCACTAAATACAAATATTTGGTCTGTGAGGATTTGATGAATGGTTACAGAATTTTGATATGTAGTCACGCTCATATGCGACATAATCAATATAAGATAAATTAAATATATATTGCAAGTAAACAGTTTTGCCAAGCTGATGGGTTTTAATGGTTTTGCAGTTAGATTAGTGCTTGGTTATATAAATCCGTCATAGTAGCTTTCGCGTTATTATAAAATTGATGTTCAAAACCGTAGGATAATATAATGGCTTATACCTGGTTTAGTTTTTTATTGGCAGTCAGTGCTTTGATAATCATATCCCGGAAGAGTCTTTGGGTGGCGCTTTTGACGGGGGCGGCGATTCTGGGATTCATGAATTTACCTGCCAAAGAGGTTTTGAAAATTTTCACAGATACCCTTACCGACGGTTCAATCCTTTTATTGGCCATTTCTGTGGGACTCATACCAATTATCGGAGGCCTCCTGGAGGAATCCGGCCTGATTAACAGGCTGATTGATTCCATCTGGATACGTGTAAAATTATTCTTAATGATTGCACCGGCTTTTATGGGTATGCTGATCATGCCGGGCGGTGCTTTACTGTCGGCACCGGTGATCTCCAAGGCGGGCGGTAAAATACCGGGTTCCGACTATGCCGCCCTGAATGTCTGGTTCCGACATGTACTAGTAATGATTTATCCTTTAGCGGCTCTGCTGCCAACTACTAAGATGGCCGATTTGGATCTTTACACCCAGGTACTCTATTTACTTCCCGGATTTGTCCTCTTGACCTTTTTAGGCTATGTTTTTCTATTAAGATCAGTGGAACAGGGGCACTCTCTGAAGGGAAAATTTAATATCAAAAAGGTTGCTCCGCCTATTATCATTGTGCTTACCGCACCTGTGCTGCATATCCTATTGATTTCCTTTTTCAGCTCCATTTTACCGGAGCTGGCTTTATTGATTTCGGTATGTGTAAGTCTTAGTCTGGGATTTTACTTTGGAAAAATAGAACCCGCGCAACTGTTTCCGCTGGTTCAGGGGGTACGACCCTGGAAATATTTTTTAATTATTATTGGTATGTTTGCACTTCTGCATATTTTCAAGGCTTCCGACGCCTCGGCTGCCATTGCGGCGATTGCTTTTTCGCAAACCTTTCTGATCGTAGGAGTTGGATTTTTTTTGGGATTTGTAACCGGCCGGGTTCAGGTTCCGGTTTCGATCTTGTTACCGATTTTTTTTGCCAAATACGGAACAGCCCAAATGACGCACCTGGTATTTACTTTAATGTTTATTGCTGTTTTTATGGGTTATGTTTTTTCGCCGGTACATCCCTGCGTAGCGGTTTCCCTGGAATACTTTAAGACTGATATAAAGCAGTTTTACAAACGGATCAGCGCCCCCGTATTTATTACCCTGGCAATTGTCCTCTTTGTCTCTATTATACTGGTCGGATAGCGTTATTTCTTTTCAGACTCTGCTCTGAGGGGTTCCCACTCAGCAATTGTTTCTGTATAGACCTTGGTCTGCGGATCAGTTTTCCAAAATTGATTGGCATTATAGGTCCATCCCAAGGTCTCCGAGCCACCCCCGCTTTGGGTGGTAATCAGAAAACGATTTGATAAAGCCCCAAAATAGCGGGCTTGGTCCCGGGGCAATTCATTGTCACCGCCGCTGGGATCGACCGGTATCCAGCCATAATGAGGAAAGTAGACTTCCACCCAGCGATGAAAGACGTCATCCAAACTGGCTTCATCACCACGCACTACTAAGGAGCCCACATAACGAGCCGGCAGGCCAGCTGCGCGACACATGGCAATATACACAAAAGTGTATTCTGAGCAGGATCCGTTACCCCGTTTCAGTACGGTGGGCGCCGTGTTCCAACCGCCGGATAATTCATAGTACATGTTATCGATCAGATAGTCGAAGATTTTACGGGCGATCCAGTAGGGATTGGTTTCGGCTCCCACAGCCTGCTGGAGAGCTGTGACAATATAGGGGTGTTCTAGCTGGTATTTTTCATTATTTTGTAGATAGGTTTGTTGTATTTTTTGAGGAATATCAGCCAGACTGCCGGTCGCATCGGGATATATAAAATAGCGGATATCATGGGTGGTGGCTTTGACCTGCATAACATTGTTGACTCTTTTGAGCGGCACAATTTTGTCATAATGGAAATGCGCGCTTTTTTGACCCCATTGATCTGTAACGAAGTTATCCGGTTGGGGTGAAAATGTAATGGCTTCCTGAATAGTCTGATTATCGCGGTCGGTTGGCAGCGCAAAATGGATATCCAGGCTTAGGATATTGCCGGGACCAAAATTTTTGGTCTGGTGGGTCAAGCTAATTGTAGCTGTACGCGGATTTTCCTGATATAATTTATCTTCATCGCGATGGGACAGTTGGTACAGCTGGTCTGTTTGATAATCCACGATCCAGATAAACTGGCCATCATAGGCCATGCCGCGTGCAAACGGAGCCGGGGCATGGGTAATGATAATCACATCCCCGGTTAAAGGATCCACCATATAAATTTCATCTTTGAGGCGGTCTGCATTCCACAGATATTGGCCATCAAAACACAGGCCGCGGGAATCCTTAGCCGGTGCTTTAAAGGAACGGATCGTGGTCCCGTCCGTGGGGCTTATTTGGATAATTTCATCGTTCCTGTTATCCGCCGCCCAGATATATTCACCATCCCAAGCCAGGCCACGGGGTGAACCGGCGGGATAATCAAGGGTTTTAATTATGTTGCCATTCTGGGGATCGATTTGATAAAGTTTGCGGGTTTGCAGGTCGGCATTCCATAAATATTTTCCATCCCAGGCCAGTCCCATGGGCCAGTAAGCGGGAGTGGTCAGGGAGCGGATAACCGCGCCAGTTTTTGTATCCAAACAAAACAATTGGTCGGCCTTGCGATCTGCAAACCATATATGATTTCCGTCATAGGTGAGTCCGGTTGGGCAGCTAGTGGGCAAATCAAAACTGTTGATGACTTCACCAGTATAGGCTGTTATTAGGGTTATCGAGTACGCAATGAAACAAAGGATCCGGAATATTTTATTCATATGAGGCCTCCTTCATTTTTTATTTTGTTGCGGTTTAGATGGTTGGTCCATTAGAGCAGTTTACTTTTGAGGTGATGTTATAATTTTAATCAGGGATTTCAAGCCTTTAAGATAGGCGGCTGTACCGGTGTCTAAAATACGATCTTTGGCCACGCCAGCCAGGGTGGAATAATTATAACTATCCTGGGATTGGGGGAATTCTTTCAAATGGACTTCAACCAGGGGTATTTGAAGAATAGTGATCAACTCTACTAGTGTATAACAGGAGCGGGCCAAAGCCCCGGGGTTGATTAACAGACCCTGGATTTCCTGACGCTTGCGACTGATGGTTTTCACCATCCGGCTTTCATCATAGAATTGGTAGATCTTCAATTCAACACCTAGTTCCTCAGCAGCGGTCCGTAAGGCTTTATTGAGCTTATCCAGGGTTAGACGTGACTGATTGGTATGAGCCCCCACTTTGCCGGTTAATGGCATGTTAGGACCGTGTAAAATTAGGAGTTGCATCGGATTATTAGTCTATGTCTTGGTTCATAGTGAATTCGGGATAGGCAATTGATTATGATATCTGGCATTGCTACAGAAAGTTAAAATTTCTCTTGTTTTTATTCAATATAATTCATATAATAAAAACAGCGTTGAAAAAAGAGGGGTTAATAAGAGCAGCTTAGTTACCTTTAACACACTCTGATATAAATTCCCACTAAAAATTTCATTTATATAAAACATATCTTTATATAAATATATTTTATCTAACAGGAAAAATTTTTAGAGATTAAATATCATGCGGATTAGATATATGACAAAGAAAAAAATTGTGGTTTCTTTCATTATATTGGTACTGATGTACATTTCGTTAGTTCTGTGTGCGCGCAGTAAACGAGAAACCGCTAATGCTGTCCCTAATCAGAATGCCACCGAAGAAAGGGTTAGCAGCCATCCAAGCCCTCAAGTAACCCAATTATAAATATTTTTACTTGAAACCCTTCGTGCTGCTTATGAGGAGCGCCAGCCGGATCTTATTTGTGCCAGCTAAGGCTGTTTTCTGCAAGAGAATCATGCTAAATGAGTGCTTGATTTTATTTAGTAAAAAATTGTATATTAAGAGGCTTGTATAAAAGTGAAAAATGAAATAAAGGATAAAAATATGAAACCTAAAGTTCACCCAAAATATGAAAAGTGTAAAGTTGTGTGTGCCTGCGGTAATAGTTTTGAAACCTGTTCCACCAAAGGTGGTGAAATGCGGGTTGAGATCTGTTCTGCTTGTCACCCTTTTTACACCGGTAAACAGAAGATTGTGGACTCAGCCGGGCGGATAGAAAAATTTAACCGTAAATACGGACGTAAAACCCAAAACAGTTAGGTTAGGATTAACATAGAACGGCGTCTGTCTATTCATACATCGGTAGTAGACGCCGGTTTTTTATATGAGTAAGAAAATATTAGTCGGTGGGCAAGCGGTAATTGAAGGCGTAATGATGCGCGTTCCGGGGGCTTATGCGACCGCAGTACGTAAACCGGATGGTGAAATAGAAACAACCCGCACGGAATACACTCCGTTAAACGAGCGTTATCCTTTGTTGAAGAAAATAGTCCTGCGTGGCATGATTGCCCTGTTTGAGTCCTTTAAAATCGGTTTTAGAACCTTGCAGTGGTCGGCTGATATTGCAATTGCTGCCGAGGAAAAAGCCCGGGGAAAAGAATCAAAGCCAGAGAATAAATTCCTTACCGGCTTGACTACCCTGTTTGCTGTTGCTTTGGCGCTGGGGCTATTTGTACTGGCACCGCTATATTTAACCACGAAATTACTGGCCATTGAGCGCCAGGCTTTGGTCTTTAACCTGATAGCCGGTGGTTTTCGGATTGTCTTTTTCCTGCTCTATCTATGGATTATTTCCCTGATGAAAGATGTGCGCCGGCTTTTTCAATACCACGGCGCCGAGCACCGGGTGGTATTCGCCTTTGAGAGGGGACGGCAGCTGACAGTGGATAACACAAGAGATTTTAAGACCTTTCATCCGCGCTGCGGGACCAGTTTTATTTTTATTGTGCTTCTAATATCGATTCTGATGTATGCACTCATTGATGCCCTGACGCTATGGGTATTGGGTACTATCACGCTGGTGATTCGGATTATATTTCATCTGCTCCTTCTGCCACTCGTGGCCGGCATCTCTTACGAGTTCCTAAAATTGACAGCCCGCCATCAGGATAAACCAGTAGCCCGCTGGTTGACAAAACCGGGCCTATGGTTGCAACGGATTACCACCCAGCCCCCGAGCGATGAACAGGTGGAGACCGCTATTGTAGCTCTGAAGATCGCCTTTGGCGATAAATTTGAAAAATACGTGGGTCGGCAATACAGGGCTGAGGCTATTGATTAACAGGGATCACTTATGCTAGAAAAGCTGCAAGAACTCGAAACCCATTATCAAAAAATAACCCAGAAAATGTCTGATCCTGAGGTTATTAATAATCAGGAGCAATATCGCAAACTGGCCAAAGAACACAGTGAACTGGCGCCCATTATTGAAAAAGCAGAAACCTATCGCGAGTTACGGGACCGAATTGCAGAAGACCGGGAAGTATTAGATGGCGATGATGAAGAGCTAAAAGAACTGGTTAAAGGGGAAATCGATGACCTGTTGAAACGCAAACTGAGACTTGAAGAAGAACTAAAGTTTATGTTGCTTCCCAAAGATCCCAATGATGATAAAAATGTCATTGTTGAAATTCGGGCCGGTACCGGTGGCGATGAAGCGGCAATTTTTGCAGCTGATCTCTATCGTATGTATACCAAATATGCAGAAAAAAAAGGCTGGACACGGGAAGTGTTATCCAGTAATCCCATTGGAATTGGGGGACTCAAAGAGATCGTATTTGGTTTGGAAGGTGAATATGTTTACGGTAACCTGAAATTTGAATCCGGGGTACATCGGGTCCAACGGGTCCCGGTTACAGAAACTTCCGGTCGCATCCATACTTCGGCGGCAACCGTGGCTGTGCTTCCCGAAGCCGAGGAATTGGATGTTGACATCGAACCGAATGATTTACGCATTGATACCTACCGGGCCAGTGGTGCAGGCGGGCAACATGTTAATAAGGTGGAATCGGCAATTCGTATCACCCATTTGCCGACCAATCTGGTGGTCACCTGCCAGGATGAAAAATCGCAGCATAAAAATAAAACCAAAGCATTGCGCATACTCCGCAGTCGCTTATTGGCCAAGAAACAGGCTGAGCAGGAAGCCAAGATCGCAGCCCAACGAAAATCCATGGTCAGCACCGGTGACCGCAGTGCCAAGATCAGGACCTATAATTTTCCGCAGGGGCGGGTCACTGACCATCGGATCAACCTAACTCTTTATAAATTGGATGATGTCATTACCGGGGAACTGGATGAAATCATCGAAGCGGTGCGGGTTGCCCATAATACGGAACTACTCAGGGCTGAAGGCATAGCCGGCTAGAACGGGCACAAATTTTAGCATTACTATTTCACAAAAATCCCTTAATTTTAGGCCTATGAAAAAGTCTTCTCAAGACCTGTGGCGCGTCGTGGATGTTTTAAATTGGTCAAAAGATTATCTGACAACCAAAGGGATTGAATCCCCGCAATTAGAAGCCGAATGGATGTTGCGAGAGGTATTGCAATTCTCGCGGCTGGAGATCTACATGAATCATAACCGACCGCTTTCTCAAGCTGAACGAGACCGTTTCAAAGAGCTATTAAAGCGACGTATCCAGGGAGAACCGCTTCAATATATATTGGGCTATAGCGAATTTATGGGCTTGCGATTTGAGGTTTCTCCTCTGGTCTTGATTCCACGGCCGGAAACAGAAGTAATCGTAGAGCGGATGATTCAAATTTTTAAGGATAGCGAATCAGTCCGTTTGCTAGATATTGGAACCGGAAGTGGTAATATTCTTATTGCGTTAACTAAATATTTACCTCAGGCTTGGGGAACAGGTATCGATATCAGTCAGCCGGCCTTGAAAGTGGCCGCAAAAAATGCTGAGATAAATAATGTAGCGGAGCGAATTGAATTACACCAGCTGGATTTTCTAGCCCAAAAATTAGATAACAATATGACTTATGATCTGGTGCTCTCCAATCCGCCTTATGTGGCCGGCAAGTGGTTTCAACAATTACCCGCTGTTGTCAAAAATTATGAACCCCATGTCGCCCTTGATCCCGGAAAGGATCAGTATGCTTTCTATCGGCGATTAGCCGCTATCATTCCGCCACTACTTACTGAACAAGGAATACTGGCAGTCGAAATCGGGGGCACTTATCAACAGTCAGCGGTGGAGCAGATCTTTGATAAGGCCGGACTTAGTTGCCGGGAGGTCATCAAAGATTACCAAGGTCAGAGTCGCGGTATTCTAGCACATAAATCATCAGTATCATGACACCCGTATTGGTCTATTTAAAATTGATGCGACCACTTAACCTGTTTCAGGGCAGTATCGCTGTTTTGGTGTGCGCAGCGATCATGCCCCATTTTCCTGAGGGATGGAAAATCGGCTTGGCAATAGCAGTCGCCGTCTGTTTTACCGGCGGCGGGAATGCGATTAATGATTATTTTGACTATGCAGTAGATAAAATTAACCGTCCGTATCGACCGATTCCCAGCGGTAGAATCAGGCGTAAAAATGCCCTGATTTTCGCGGTGGCTCTTTTTGGGATTGGACTTCTTTTTTCAGTTCCGATATTAAATTTTCGGACCGGTATTATTATTGGATTAGCATTATTCTTGTTGGTCAGCTACAGTCCCTGGTTTAAGTCCTTACCCTTTTGGGGAAATTTTGTGGTCTCTGTGATTTTGGGAATGACATTCTTATTCAGTGCTGCAGTTTTTGGAAATGTTATGGTTGGAATTCCACCGGCACTGCTGGCCTTTGGTTTTAATTTAATCCGCGAATTGGTGAAAGATATGCAGGATGTTAAGGGCGATAAAATTATCAATGCAAGTACCATCCCGCTTAAGTATGGTTTAAATGTTGCCCGGAGAATAGTCCTGGGACTCACCCTCTTATTAATGGGCGGTGCTTTCCTGCCTTATTTATTGAATATTTATAGTCAATATTATCTCTGGGTGCTGATTTTTACCGTTGAAATTCCCCTGCTATTTGTTATATTTTTAACATTAAGAGATACGTCTGTGAGAAATTGCACGTTTGTCTCCAGGCTTCTTAAAATTGATGTCTTTTTTGGACTGCTGGCCATATTTGCAGGAAAGTTTTAAATGAAGCCGTTTATCCATTTGCATAACCATTCTGATTACAGTCTCCTGGATGGCGCTCAAACCGTGGAAAGTTTGATAAAGCGCACCAAAGCATTGAATATGCCAGCGGTAGCCTTGACTGAACATGGTAATCTTTTCAGTGCGATTCATTTTTACAAAGTAGCCCATGACCAAGGGATTAAACCCATTATTGGTAGCGAGGTATATTTCACCCCCGATCGTTTTGCGAAAAAAAGTAAACGCCGGGGCGGTTTGGGATATAATCACCTCTTATTATTGGCAATGAATTATGAAGGCTACCGTAATTTGGTTCGCCTGGTAAGCCTGGGATATACGGAGGGATTTTATTATCGCCCTCGTATTGATTGGGAACTACTGGAAAAATACAATAAAGGATTGATTGCTACTTCGGCTTGTATCAAAGGCGCGATCCAATCCGCTGCTTTGAAAGAAGATATGGCCACTGCGCGCCAAATAGCTCAGCGCCATGCCCAAATTTTCAATGATCGATTTTATCTGGAGGTGCAGAATCACCAGTTGAAAGAGGAATTGATATGGCATGATATAGCCAAACAATTATCCCAAGAGCTGGGTCTGCCCCGAATCGCTACAAATGATGCCCATTATGCCGAGAAGGACCATTGGAAGGCCCATGACGCGCATTTGTGCATCGGCACCGGAAAAGACCTGGCGGATCCCGACCGGATGAAGTATGATCCGCCCCATTATTGGCTGAAAACCCAGGCAGAGATGCAGGCGCTGTTTCCCGGTGATGAAGAGGTTATTGAAAATACCTGGGCCATTGTGGAAAGATGTAATCTCTCATTGGAATTTGATCGGTACTATTTGCCACAATTCCCCATTCCTAAAGAAGAAAAAGATGTCACTCCCGATGACTATCTGTCCCAGCTGGTTTTCAAAGGTTTAGAGGAACGTTATCCGGAAATTACGGCTCAGATTAAAGCGCGGGCCGCGCATGAATTGTCTGTGATCCGGGATATGGGTTTTGCCGGCTATTTCCTCATCGTACAGGATTTTGTGCGGTATGCCAAGGAAAGTGGTATTCCCGTTGGACCGGGCCGGGGATCTGCGGCCGGTAGTATTGTTTGCTATGCTACCGGTATTACAGATATCGACCCCTTGAAATATAATTTGATATTTGAACGATTTCTTAATCCGGAACGGATTAATATGCCGGATATCGATATTGATTTCTGTGATGAACGGCGGGGGAAGGTGATCGATTATATACGTCAAAAATACGGTCAGGAAAGCGTTTGCCATATCATTACCTTTGGAAAGATGAAAGCCAAAGCGGTGATCCGCGATGTGGGACGGGTAATGAATGTCCCGCTTTCCGAAGTAGATCGCATTGCCAAAATGGTACCCGAACGTCCGGGCGTATCTCTGCAGGAAGCCTTAAAAGAAAACTCTGATTTGAAACAGGCCTCGGAAGTCGATGACACCCATAAAAAGCTTTTTGAGATTTCCATGGTTTTGGAGGGGATGAACCGCCATGCGTCCACCCATGCGGCCGGAGTGGTCGTGGCACCGGGGAAATTGATCGATTATGTGCCCCTCTATAAACCGCGTGGTGGTGAAGTAACCACGCAATATGATATGAAGTGTGTGGAAGAGATCGGTCTGTTGAAGGTAGATTTCCTGGGGCTCCGTAATCTTTCGGTTATTGAAAAAACACTGCACCTGTTAAAAGAGCGGGATGTCGAGTTAGATATCGAGGACATTCCCGATCAGGATGAAAAAACCTTGGCGCTTTTTGGCCAGGGAAATACAATCGGGGTATTTCAATTTGAATCTTCCGGAATGCGGGAATACCTAAAGAAATTACAACCCAGTTCCATTGAAGACCTGATTGCCATGAATGCCCTTTACCGACCGGGTCCTATGGATATGATCGATGAATTTATTGCCCGCAAGCATGGCAAAGCCGAAATCAATTATTTACATCCCGATCTGAAACCTATTTTAAAGGATACTTACGGAATTATCGTCTATCAGGAACAAGTTATGCAGATCGGTGCCAAAATCGCCGGGTTTTCCATGGGGAAAGCCGATCTTATGCGCCGCGCTATGGGCAAGAAAAAGGTTGGAATTCTGCAGGATCTGGAGAAAGAATTTATTCAAGGGGCTCAGGAAAAAGGCCTGGACAAAAAGGTCGCGGAAGAGATATATTCCTTGATTTTTAAATTTGCCAGCTATGGCTTCAATAAGAGCCACTCGGCGGCCTATGCGATTCTGGCTTACCGGATCGGATATTTGAAAGCCCACTATCCGATTGAATTTATGGCAGCCAATCTGACCACAGAAATGAATAATAGTGACCGTGTAGCCATTTTATCAGCCGAAGTGGTCAATATGGATTCCGAGATCCTTCCTCCCGATGTCAATAAAAGTGATGTCTTTTTCACACCGGAGAAGGGCTCGATCCGGTTCGGATTGAATGCCATTAAAAATGTGGGTGAAAAAGCGGCCGAGAGTATCGTAAAAACCTGCCGGGAAGCGGGACCTTTTGATTCCTTTTTTGAATTTGTTATTGCGCTGGATCTTAAGAAGGTTAACCGTAAGGCGCTGGAGGGCCTGGTCCTGTCCGGCGCGATGGATAGCATGGAAGGCTCCCGGGCGCAGAAATTCCGTGCTATTGATCTTGCCGTGCGGCATGCCCAAAAGATTCAGGGAGAGCGGAATACCAACCAGGTAAGCCTCTTTGGTGGTAGCGGGGAGGAGGCTCAATCCGTTATTTTGGAACCACAACTGCCCGAAATCGATCCCTGGAGCGACGAGGAGCAGTGGGCCCGGGAAAAAGAGATGTTAGGTATGTACCTCTCCGGACACCCGTTGATGAAATATGCTTATGAGATCGAAACTTTTTCCAACTTTCATTTTGAAAAGCCCTTGCAGAAGTTAAATGGTAAAAAAGTTCAGTTGGGCGGATTGATCAGCGCAGTGCGATTACGCAACAATCGCCGCAATCAGCGATTTGCTTATTTTAATCTGCAAAGCCTGCAGGGCAGTGTCAGAGTTTTAACTTTTGCGAAGGTATATAAAAAATATTGGGAGCTTATCCGTGAAGACAATACCGTATTTGTAGAGGGGAAAGTAGATATAAAACCAGGCAGCGATCCGGTCATTTTATTAGATGATATTACTCCTTTAATGGGATTATCTGATCGTAAATCCAAACGGATACATATTCTGTTAGATAGTAAGGAGTTTTCTCAGGAGCAGTGTCGGGCTTTAAAAGAATTGATAAGTAAACACAAAGGAACTTGTGAATTAATGTTTCACATTTCCGATCAGAATGGGTATAATAAAAAGGTGCGCTCCAAATCCATAAAAGTGTGCCCGGACAAAAAATTTATTACTGAATTTAAAAAGCACTATGGAAATAAGAGTATTTGGGTGGAAACATGATCGCAGTTATTCAACGCAGCATTGATGCTATGGTTACCGTTGCCGACCAGACCACTGGTGAAATTAAATTCGGATTGGTGATTCTTGTGGGCATTTGTCAAAAAGATGATGAACAGGATGCCGAATATTTGGCAGAAAAAGTCGCCCATCTGCGAATTTTTGAGGATGGTGACGGCAAAATGAACCGGTCAGTTTTGGAAGTCCACGGTAGCGCCTTGGTTATCTCGCAATTTACCCTGTGCGCAGATTGCCGTAAGGGTCGCCGGCCCAGCTTTAATAAAGCCGCACCCCCAGAAGAAGGGGAGCGGCTTTATAAATATTTTATGCAAGCCTTATCTGATCGGGGAATATCCATTGCCAGCGGTGATTTTGGTGCTATGATGCAAGTTCGTTTAACCAATGTCGGCCCGGTTACAATTGTACTGGACACCCGGCAAATGCGCGGTAAATAATTACAACCCCCTATTTAAACCCTTAATTAGTGATGAGTATGTGATGAAAAGTAAGGAGCCTGCTTATTATCGGCTGCCGATCAATGCCTGGCCGGCAGATGATCGGCCCCGTGAAAAGTTAATGGAATTGGGACCTTTTAAGCTGAGTGATACCGAATTGCTGGCAATTTTAATCCAGAGTGGTGTGGGTAATTTTTCTGCTATTGATGTGGCCCGACGGTTGCTTAAGCAGGCCGGTGGACTCGGCGCACTTTCGCATATGGATTATCACGATATCATCAAGTTAAAAATCCGGGGTATTGGTAAGGCCAAGGCCGTGATTATTACCGCTGCTATGCATATGGCCCAGCGTATCCAATCCGAGATCAAGAAACCGGTTGATAAAATTATTCGCTCTTCCGATGAAGTTGCCCAGATTTATGGACCTCGCCTGTGTAGTTTGAAAAAGGAAGTTTTTATGGCGGTGTTGCTGGCCAGTAATAACCGGATTATCAAGGATAAAATCATTACCGAAGGTACGATCAATGCCTCGGTGATCACTCCCCGGGAAGTATTTTATGAAGCCTTGGTTTCCTTAGCAGCCGCCATCATTTTAATTCACAACCATCCCTCGGGTAACACCTCACCCAGCCGGGAGGACATTAATATTACGCGCAAGATGGTTGCAACTGGCAAAGCCATGAGTATTCCGGTGTTGGATCATATTATTATTGCTGCTGATAATTATACCAGTTTTGCTGATAAAGGTCTTTTGTCATAATCATAAATTATTTAATTTTAATCGCTATAATAAAAGATGCTGAAGGGGGCATTACATGAGTAATAATAATCAATATGATTTAATATTTAATTTAGATATTAAACCGGATAGTCCCTTATTTTCTATCCGTGTTCAGCAGCACCTGCAAAATGATCAGCTTGAGGAGGCTGCAGAAATTTGTAAAGCAGGTATCGCGCGCTATCCGGATATCGCTCTGGCTCACTATCTGTTTGGATTAATCATGCTCAAACAGGGAAAGACAGCAGAAGCAATTGAGTTTTTTAAAAAATGTGTGAACCTTGATCCGGGATATCTGCAGGCCTATCACCAATTGGTAGCGCTGGGCGAAGAACATTTGAATAGGGAAGAGATCATTCAATATTATGAATATATCAGCCAGTTGAATCCCTTTGACAAGCATGCCAAGGAAATGGCTCAGAATTATGATTCCCAGAAAAAACAAGAGGACTTAGCGGAAGCAGACGAAGTGCCATCCGCATCTGAATCAGCTGCGGGACAAGCTGAGGAAAGGAGGGCAAAAGAGCCGCCGGATAGGGGCGAATCTAAGGAAGAAAAAGAGGAGTTGGAAGAGGAAGCGGCCTATCCATCTATTGATCTGGAAGCAGAGGAGGAACCTGTAGAGGAAAAAACTGCCCCGGACGGCAAAGCAGAGCCGGCTGAGCCGGAAATAATTGAAAAAGCGGTGCAAGAAAAAGCAAAGCTTGAGGCCGGGGAGCCGGAAAAAGAAGCCGCTCCTCAAAAAGAAACCTCTTCTGAAACAGGGCGTGAGACGAGCCAAAAAAGTCCCAGTCAGCTGGATGAAATGTTTATGAAGCTGAAAAGTAAGCCTTTGGATGAAGTGCAAGAGGAGAATTGGGATTTTGTAATGGGGCCAAAGGGTAAAAAGAATACTGTTGAAGATCAAAAGAAGGCAGAAACACCCAAGGAAACTGAAGAAGAAAGTGCCAGTGCGGCAGAGCCGGAAGAAGAGCAGCCATCAAATCCAGAGGATGATAAAATCCCAAAAGCAACTGAAGATATGGATCGTAGTCAATTGGATGACGTGTTTGATAAAATAAGGCAGGACGCCACCACAAAATTAAATGAAAAAGCCGGCCAGGTAAAGGCTGTCCCGAAAGCAGATCAAGAGGCTTCTGAACCAGATGATGAAAAGAAAACACCTCTGAAAATAAAAGTCGATGAATCTTCCTCATCAGAAGAAAGCAAGATGGGAGAAGCAAAAAACAAAGAAGATATCCTAGATAAAAAGATCGCTGAAAAAGAAAAAGTGCTTAAAACGGAGAAAAGTAAAGAAGCCACAGAAAAAGTAGAATTGAAAATTCCGATTCCGACCATGACCTTTGTTGAAGTTCTGAAAAAACAAAAACTCTACGATCAAGCCCTGGAAATACTGGATGCCCTGGCAAAGAAATCTAAAGATAGTGACCGGATTTCCAAAAAACGTTCCGAAATTCTGCAATTAAAGGCGCAAAGTGTAATGGATTAGTTGCTTATTAACAGATTAATAAAAAAGTCCCGGTCAGCAACCGGGACTTTTTTATTTTCCGTTAGGGAAATTTTTTAGTGCTCCAGGTGAATGTCGTAAGAAATATCAACAGTTGCTTTTAACATGGCGGTAACTGAACAGTATTTCTCCTGTGACAGCTGCACCGCTTTTTTAATTTTATCTTCTTTCAGTTCATTTCCATAAAAATAGTATTTCAGATGGATGCGCGTAAATACTTTCGGGTGTTCTTCACTGCGTTCTGCTTTGAGGCTGATTTTAAAATCACGTAGCTTAACCCGCATTTTATTTAATAGAGAGATTACATCCATAGCTGAGCAACCGCCTAAGGCCATCAGGACCATTTCCATAGGGCGACTGGCGGCATCAGCCCCCTGAAACTTTTCAATAGAATCCATGACCATCCAGTGATTGGACGGACCCTTTGAAACTAGTGTTGTACCTTGAACTTGTTTAACGGACACTTCCATGCTTACTCCTCTTCAACTAACAGATTCATTTTTTGAATAATTTCGTCACCATTGGAAAGTTTCTTTTCTTCAATTTGTTCCCCAAGTGTTCCCCAAATCGGCTCTCCGCAGGCAATACAAACAATGCCATATTCCCTGAGCGGTTTCACCAGCTGCGGATATTTAGTGACAATATCTTCAATACGAGTATCTTTATTGATTTTCATTTTATTGAGTTGCGGATTTTTGATTATCTGAAGATTGTTTACTATCGGGTTTTTTGAGATCCAGCTTGACAAATAGCTTGTCAGAAACGTTGCGGGGCATCTCATCGCAGGAATTGGCTTTTCGATATATTTCCACTGTCTTTTTGATTTTATCGACATATATGCGGCAATTGGGGCAATGGTTCAGATGCTGTTTGAGTTCCTGACACGGTTCGGATTCATGGTCCAGACCGATATAGCTACAGACTCTGTTGAACATATCTTTATTTTTATGTTGTTGCTTGCTCATACTAAGCCCTCTTGCTTAATATAACTTTCCAGCTTAGTCTTTAAAAAATTACGTGCCCGCATCAATCTGATCTTGGCATTAGCAATTGTAATTTGTAGAATATTTGCTGTCTCTTCAGTGGATAATTCATGCAAGTCGCGTAAAATGAAAACCGTGCGGTATTTTTCAGGCAATTCCTTAAGCGCCTGATCCAGTTTTTGACGGAAGTTTTTATTACTGATATGTTTAAAATCGAATTTTGGCCAGTGATGAACTTCATGGCCGTGGATACTTTCAAAATCGGGATTATCAACAGAGACATGGGTATATTTGCGGGGTTTTGACTGTAATTTGCGCAGACCCGTATTAATGGCAATGCGATACAACCAGGTATAAAAAGATGATTGGCTCTTGAATTGCTGGATGTTTTTCACTACGGTTAGAAAGGTTTGTTGTAACATATCTTCTGCATCTTGTTCCTGCCCAAGTAAGCGGAGACCTAAGTGATAAATACGATTTTGATATTTCGTTACCAGGTGTGCCAAAGCATTACTGTCTCCTGCTTGTGCCCGGCGAACAATCTCTTTTTCTGAGTTTTCTTGCATAACATTGGAAGTTATGTGCTGGCACGGAAAAATAAAACTCAATTTTCATATGGATTGATTTGCTCCGAATATCTGGCAACATATTGAATTATTGACCTCTTATCCAAGCTACGTATAATTCTTAATCAGTAAGGCTTTTTATGATTTTATCAATGACCATTTCATCGGGCACAGAGCCCTCTAGACTGTGCTTTTCATTGATTATGGTTCGCGGCACCCCGCGCACGGAATATTTTTGGGCCAACTGGGGAAACTCAGTGGCTTCCACCATATCGGCCGTGATATTTTTATTAGCCATTGTCAGCCGGTGGGCGGTTCTGACAGCCGACGGACAATAGGGGCAAGTGGGAGTAACAAAAACCTGCAGGTGCACATCTTTGTCAATATTTTTGATCTTTGAGAGTTGATCTTTAGTAAAACCATGCTGGCTCTTGGAAATATCCATAATGTCTTCCAGTAGCGAGGTAAACTCATAGCCGGACGGAATTCCGAAAAATCGGATGCGGGTATCCTGGCCGGATTCGTCCACCAGAACAATGGCGGGAATTTTATCGACTTCGTATTGTGCAGCCATATCCTTATCTGTCTCCAGATTATATACTGCCAGTGAGAGTTGTTCAGATAGTGCGACCAGTTCTTCCAGCAGCTCCCGGGTTTCCCGGCAATACTGACATTCGAATTGCTGTGTAAAAAGGACCAATTTCACCGCTTTTTGTAGATCCTGTAACTCATTGTTTACGAACTCTTTGTCTTCTTCATTTAAGAACATATATTCTATCCTCCTGTTTATTTCATTTAGATAGGATAAAACAGTTGAGGTTACACCGCTGTGCGGTTTTATTAAGCAAGGAGTCAGATGAATAGATTCTGATAAAAATATTGGTGTGGACCAGACTTGAAATACTTGTGTTTGGGTGGGCCTTGCTATTAGACCACTGCAAAAGGGTTGTTATCATCTACTCTGGGAGGTTATTTTTTATCCTTGGCAGATGATGAGTCGTAGCGCTCCGGCCAGCATTTTTTCAGATAGTCTTTCAGTCGGGTTTCGCGTCCCAAACGGGTGGGTTGATAAAAGGAGTGGGCTGATATATCTTTGGGGAAATAATTTTCTTTGACAAAATGGCCCTCAAAGTCATGGGGATATCGGTAGCCTTGTCCGTATTTGAAAGAGTCCATTAACTTAGTCGGTGCATTTCTGAGGTGTAATGGCACATCCGGAATGGTGCCTTCCTTGAACATTTTCTGGGCTTTGCGTAATCCCAGATAAGAAGCATTGCTTTTGGGCGAGGAGGCCAGGTAGGTGGTTACCTGAGCTAAAAGGATTTCCCCCTCAGGTAATCCAATGGAATGTACGGCTTGAAAACCGGCATTGGCCAGCATAAGGGCTGCAGGATTGGCATTGCCCACATCCTCACTGGCCAGGATGATTAAGCGGCGGGCAATAAACAGCGGATCTTCGCCCCCGGCCAGCATCACGCTCAACCAGTATAGCGCTGCATCCGGATCGCTGCCCCGGATACTCTTGATAAAAGCGGATATGGTATCATAGTGATAATCAGCCTGTTTATCATAGAGTAGATGGCGCTTCTGCAGGGCTTCTTTGAATTGGCGAACATCCAGCGTTATTTTTTCTTGATCCGCATCTGTCAAACCCAGGGCGATTTCAAGGGCGTTCAACAGTTTACGGGCGTCGCCATTAACATTGGTTATCAGAAATTGACGGGCTTCTTTGGAAATGATAATTTCCTTTTTTTGCAGGATGGGATCTGCCTGCAGGGCTCTGTCCAGGATGGTGTTCAGATTTTCCTTACTGAGATAGTCCAGTTTAAGCACCCGGCAACGGGACAGCAGGGGCGGGATGACCTCAAAAGAGGGATTTTCAGTAGTGGCGCCGATCAGGATGATCACGCCCTCTTCCACCGCATGCAGCAGAGCATCCTGCTGGGCCTTGTTGAAGCGGTGAATTTCATCGATAAACAAAATTGTCGGTATGTTATTCTCCCGGTCGATGCGGCCCTGCGCAATGATTTTACGGACGTCTTTTACGCCGGAAGAGACCGCATTGAGCTGATAAAATCGGGCTTCAATATGATGAGAGATCAATTTGGCCAGGGTGGTCTTGCCTGAGCCGGGGGGACCCCAGAGGATCATGGAGAAAATGTGTTTGGTCTTAAAGAATTTGGAGAGAATTTTATTCTTTGCCGCTAGATGCTCCTGGCCCACGAACTCAGCCAACTCTTGCGGTCGCATGCGTTCTGCTAAGGGCGGAAGCAAAGTCTCTTTTTGATTAGAATTTGTGAATAGTTCCATGGCATAGATCCTTTCGTAAAGACAATTTAGAATTAGCCCTCAGGAAATGCAAGTAGTGTGGTAAATTGAGCGACTTATGGATGTCATGATTTTAATAAAAGGAGGGTCACTTCATCCCTGGGTTACCGACTGCCAAGCCAATCTTGAGGGGATAATAAAAAGTATAACATTTTATTAGTTCAGCTACAAATCCCTTGCTTCTTTTTGGCATAAAGTCTTATAATCTCACCATGAAAAGGAATCCGGCAAAGGGATTGGCTTTATTACCGGCGGTTCAGGCTGTGTTGGAGCAGCTGCCGGATGTTCGGCTTAGGCATGATATACTGGTAGCGTTGGTACGGCAGGCTCTGGATGCCGCCCGCACAGCGATCACGCGGGAAAGTGTGCATTTTAAAGATAAATCAGGGACTCTGGAATTTGTGGTTAAGCGGGTCGAATCTAAAATCGAGCGCCTCGTTCAATCCCCCCTGCGCAAGGTGATCAATGGTACCGGGGTAGTGCTGCATACCGGTTTGGGCCGGGCGCCTTTGGGCCGGGAACTACTGCAATTCTTAACCGAGCTCTTACCCGGTTATGTGAATCTGGAACTGGATATCGCTTCCGGAAAACGGGGCGAGCGGCTGGACTTAACGGAGGCGTTACTCTCTTTATTAACCGGAGCGGAAGCGACCGCCCTGGTGAACAACAATGCCGCGGCAGTGCTGCTGGCGCTGAATACATTGGCTCAAGGCCGGGAAGTGATTGTTTCCCGGGGCCAGCTGATCGAGATCGGCGGCTCCTTCCGCCTGCCCGATGTGATTCTGAAAAGTGGTGCCCGGCTGAAGGAGATCGGCACCACCAACCGCACGCATTCAGCGGATTACCGGCAGGCTATAACCAATGATACGGCTGCCATCATGCTGGCCCATCCCTCCAATTACCGTATCGAGGGTTTTGTCAGCATGCCGGCTCTTGCGGAAGTCGTTGAGCTCGCACATCAAGCGGAAATACCCATCATAATGGATTTGGGCAGCGGAGCACTGTTCCCACCGCAGTCAGCCGGATTGCCGCAGGAGTACGTGGTTTCCGAGATGGTCAGTCAAGGATTCGATCTGATCACTTTTAGCGGTGATAAGTTACTGGGCGGCGGCCAGGGGGGAATTATCGCAGGTAAAGAACAGTGGATCGACCAGGTACGCCGCAATCCGCTCATGCGGGCTTTGCGCTGTGATAAACTGACCTATGCGGTTTTTACCTGGGTCCTGAGACGCTATTTAAGTCAGGCAGAGCCGCCGCCGCTGGCCACTTATGACTTGCTGACCGCTTCGCAAGCCACCTTAAAAAAGCGGGCTGATGATATTATCGCACAGCTTTCCAAACCGGTATGTGAATTTTTTAATTTACGCAGTGTCTCCTCTGTAACCGAAGCCGGCAGTGGTTCCATGCCCACGGAAACCATGCCCAGTGCTGCTCTGGAATTTACCAGCAGCCGGATATCTGAAGAGGATATTGCCCGCGCATTTCGTTTACATGAACCGTCCATTATCGGTTATTTAAAGAAGGCCAAATTCTATATTGATTTAAAGGCCGTCTTTCCGGAAGAATTAAAAATGATCACCGGTGCCATTATGCATATCGGCCGGGCAATGCGCCAACATAACTGAATCTTTATATGCAAAGAGCAATCATTATCGGCACGGCCGGTCATATCGATCATGGCAAATCCGCCCTGGTAAAGCAACTCACCGGTACGGATCCCGACCGGCTCAGAGAAGAAAAAGAGCGTCAGCTGACCATTGACCTGGGGTTTGCCTTTTTAACCGACCAGATCGCGATCATTGATGTGCCCGGGCATGAAAAGTTCATCAAGAATATGGTTGCCGGAGCCGCTACAGTTGATCTGGCGCTGCTGGTCATTGCTGCCGATGACGGAGTCATGTCGCAGACAAGGGAACATCTTGATATCATGGGATTGCTGGATATTCCCACTGGTATAATTGTCATTACCAAAATCGATCTGGCGGAAGCGGAATGGCTGAGATTGGTTGCAGAGGATGTCAGATGTTTAGTTAAAGGCAGTTTCTTGGAAAAAGCTCCGATTCACCAGGTATCGGCAAAGAGTGGAGTGGGTATTTCTGAATTAAAGGATGATTTAATTCGTCTGGCCCGGCGTTTTCAGCGCCGGACCGCTACGGATCTGTTCAGAATGCCGGTGGACCGCTCTTTCACGGTCAAAGGGTTTGGTACGGTGGTGACCGGTTCAGTGATATCCGGATCTGTATCAGTAGGAAAGCGGGTGGAGCTGCTGCCGGCTAAAAAAGAGGCCGGTGTTCGCCATATGCAGAGCCATCAGCGGGAGGTGCGGCAAGTGAAAGCCGGTGACCGGGCTGCCATCAACCTAGCCGGTATTGCCAAAGAGGCGGTGCGGCGCGGGGATTATCTCGGCAGCCCCGGATTTTTTGAAAGCACAGATTTATTAACGGTCTGGGTGCAATTGTTACCGGAGGCAACTTCCCTTGAATTTAATATCCGGGTTAGAATTCATATCGGCACCGGGGAAGTTATAGGCCGTTTGCGGCTGATTGGCCGGGACCGGTTAGCGGGCGGGCAAGCCGGTGTGGCCCAATTAAAACTCGATCAGACCCTCTCCGCCGGTTTCCGGGACCGTTTTATCCTGCGCACCTATTCACCCCTGCATACCATTGGCGGTGGCATGGTGCTGGAGATTACGCCTGAACAGGTCAGGAAAAAGGATGTGGCTTATGCGCAACACATTGAAGTTTTAAAAGACGCTGATTTAAAAAGTTGTATTGTGTGGCTATTGGAAACGGCGGACTCTCCGCTAATGTCTAAAATTGGGTCTGCCCGGAAATTTTCCGCTGACCTGCAAGGGGTGACAAATACTCTCCGGGAATTGCAGCAAAATAAGACTGTAAAAAGCGTCAATGATGGATATATATTAACAAAACGGCTGGCCGCTTTGAAGGAAACCGTATTACAGCATCTAAGCGCTTTTCACAGGAGCCATCCGCTTAGCCTGGGCATGCACCCCACGGAACTGTTCACCCGGCTCCGGGTGGCAGCGCCTCTGCGGGAGTATTTGATCGCCAGCCTGGAGAAAGAGGGTGCCCTCTGCATAAAAGCCGGTAAAATCGCGCGCAGGGATTTTCAGGTCCGTCTGAATCTGGAACAAAGCCGGCGGGTGGAAACCCTGGAAAAGCGGATCAGGCAAGCCGGCTTCAGCCCTCCGGATACAGGGCAGCTGCAAGCAGAGTTTTCCTGGTCGTCAAAAAATTTTGAGCAGTACCTGGGTTTATTAAAAGAGCAGGGTAAAATTGTGATTCTTGAACAGGGATTGGTCTTTCATAAAGAAGTTATACGCACGGGCGTGCGTAAAATTCGTGACTTCCTTGAACAAAATCAAAAAGCAGTTGTCAGCACCCTGAAAGATTTGCTGGGAACCAGCCGTAAGTATGCGCTGCCCCTGCTGAATTATTATGATCAAATCGGTTTGACCATTCGTAAAGGGAATAACCGGTATTTAAAATAATCCGGACTAAGTAAATTAGATCAATAATTTTTTATGGATACTACACACATTGACCAGAATGATTTTTAAAATTTTCAGCTTTGCATAGGTAATAGGGGGTGCCAAAAGACAGCAGGAAGGCAGCCCTCCACGGTAATCAGATATGCAGTACGAAAGACTGGGAATGCCGGCGAATATAGTTTCTGGAGCACTACTTTTTCTTTAAGCTATTATAGAATGTCATTTGGGGCGCACTAATGGAGCCGGCCGATATCAGGGTTTTGAGTCCTTCGTCAACCGACATATTGGATGGGATTACATCGTCTTTGGGCAGAAATAGCATCCAGCCGGAGGTTGGATTGGGGGTGGTGGGCAGAAAAATATTATAGAAAACAGTGCCGTCCCGGCCTGCGGTCTGTCCGGTGACAAATCCCATGGACCAGATCCCTCTGCGCGGGTATTCCAGAAAGACCACTTTTTCAAAACCTTCTTTGGAAAGGCTGAAGGCGCTCAATATTTTTTTACTGGTATTGTAAACAGTACGCACCAGGGGAATATAGCTGAGCCATTTTTCAAAGAGGCTAAAGAGTTTTCTGCCGATGAAATTGGTGGTAAAGACACCCAACAGGTAAACCAGGATAATGGCCGTGATAAATCCTAATCCGGGAATTTTAACGCCTAAATATTGCGTTGTTAATAGGTCAATGGCCGGTCCAACAATACTGTTAAAGAAATTGATAAACAATTTCAAAACATAGACGGTGATCACGATCGGTATTAGCGATAGAATCCCGGCAATAAATTTATTTCTTAAGGCTGTTTTTACTTTGCTGTATAATTTTGCCATGCAACACCTAAAGGATTAATATGCTTATTTCATTAAATAGTTGTTTGAAGCAATGGAATGAATCGCTACAAAAGCCCGGTACACCGTGATATAGTCATTATCTGTAAAACGAATGGTCAGATCATCTTTCCGTTTGGTGTATGGAATACGCAGGGCCATATCAATCATCTGCGGCTCTTTTAAGGTAACATCCAGGGTATAGGGGGTTTTCAGTTTATAGGGCACCACTTCTGTCCGCATCAGTTTATCAACGGCAGACTGATAATTTTGTTTCACAATATCCGGATGATACAGTAAACCAGTGGAACGGGAGATGCCCTCTTTGGTGATAACAGTTAAGGTGCCGGTATTCAGGGCCCGGGCTTCCTGGGCAACGGTATTATCCCCACTGACCAGCAACAAGGGGATGTTTTTAGCGCCACAGAAAGCTGCGTTTAGGGTGGTTTCTCCGGCCCAGACACCGTTGAGTTCCACCCGTAAAACACTTTCCCCATAGGTATGGGAGAGCACGGAACGGGAGAGACTGGATTTGCCGTGGTAGCCGATAAACATGGCACCGTTGACATCGGAAGCAATTCCGGCCATCATGGAATCGGTTTTATGACTACCAGAGATCAATTTGACCTGGGGCGGTAATTCATCAATCGGTAAATTGATCATATCGTCGTGAGAATCATTTATAATGAATTCCCTGATCCCCTTTTCTATCAACATATCCAGTAACATACGGATCTCTTTAATCATCATTTTCCGGCCCCACCGATATTCAGATTCTTCCATATTACGCTGCCGGTTATCGCAAACGCCCATAATACCTTCCAGGTCACAGGATAAATATATTTTTTGCATAACAACCTCCCGTATTAAACTAAAATTAGGACTGGTTATGCCGATATTCAAGCATATTATTCCATTTAAACAGTGATTAGCATTTAGAAAAAATAAAATATTTCAGTAGTTTTAACCCTGATGAAGAAGTATGCTGGTAAACATGTCATTGCCCTACTCATTGGTATCCTGTTGATTGTGAATACCAGCCGGATTTCGGCTCAGCAGAAAACCGCCCTGGTTTTAAGCGGTGGCGGGGCGCGCGGCTTTGCTCATATCGGCGTCATCAAAGCACTCGAGGAGCTGGGCTTCTATCCGGACATTATTGTGGGGACTAGCATCGGTGCTATCATCGGCGGTCTGTATGCCTGTGGCAATTCGGTAGAGGTGATTGAGCATTATATTGAGAAAACCGACTGGCAAGACTTGTTTACCCGTAAATCTTACCGGGTGGTGGAGATGGCTTCCCAAAAAATGGGTGAAATTCCGGCGCTCTTTTCTTTACGTATCGATCGGGAATTCAATTTCATTATTCCCAAATACCTGTTATCAACACAGGGGCTACAGGAGCGTTTTTTTCCCAATACAATCTATGCCGAGTACCAGGCAAACCAAGATTTTGACAGCCTGGCTATTCCATTACGAATTGTAGCAACCGATATCAAAACAGGCCAATCAGTTGTTCTGCGCAGCGGTAATATTGCTAAGACCATCATTGGTAGTTCTGCTTTTCCGGTGGTATTATCGCCGGTTCCGGAGGATTCGCTATTGCTGGTCGATGGCGGTTTGACCAATAATGTCCCCTGCGATGTAGCCCGGCAATTGGGAGCTGATTTTATTGTGGCGGTTGATATGTCCAGTCGGAAAGCCAAACTAGGCGAAAATATGAATCCCCTGATGTATATGGGACAGACTATCAATACCTTGGCCTATTTTTCAGATACACGTCATTTACATTTGGCCGATGTTCTCATCCGTCCCGCCGTAGATCACATCTATTCCACTGACTTTGACTCTCTGGAAACTCTGATAAATGCCGGTTATCAGGAGACCATACAGAAACGTGAACAGCTCTTGCCCGGGATAAAAAATAACCCTCCGGACCCAAATTATTATCAACAAGCCGTCAAGGCCCTGAACAAAGCGACTATCCAGGAAATTAACTATCGGGGAAATAATTATACCCGCGAGTTTATTCTTAGCCGGGAGTTGGTGCTAAACCCGGGTGAAGAGTGGTCCTTGTCTGCCGCCAAGGGAAGCATCAAGAACTTATATAGTACCGAACTATTTAACCTGGTTTCGGTTTCCGTCCTTCGTAAGGCACCCGATACGGCCCAGATGACGATCGAAGTGGAAGAAAAGGAGCGCTTTTTATTTTCTTTCGGGGCTAATTATGACAGTGAAAAGGAAACGCGGGCTTTTTTATCTGCCAAGTACCGGAACCTCTTTGGCATGGGAATCAATAATAATTTTTATCTGATTGCCGGTGATCAATTTCAGCGCCTCGCCTGGGATATTCGCTCTCCACGGATTTTTGAGACCAACCTGACCAATTATATGTCCCTTTATTATCAGCACGAAAATCTCCCCCTTTATCAGCAGGGGAAACAAATTACCACCGGACGGTTTTCCCGCTGGGGGTTTGAAATCAATGGTGGGATAAATATCAGGCGGGTAGGATTAACCTCGCTGGGATTTAAATATGAGTATATGGCAGTCCAAGCAAACGAGGATTATACAACTCCGATTGAGAACCAAACGTATGGGATCGGACGCATTATCGGACGGATAATTGTTGAAAATACAGATGATTATGATTTGCCAACTCAGGGACATTCCAATAATATTTTTTATGAACATTCCCTGCAAGGTAATGCCCTGCGCTCATTTTCAAAACTCTATGTTAATTCAATTGGTTTCGAAACCTTTCGCGATAAATATACTTTTGCCACTCATATGCGTTTTGGCTACCTTAATTCAGCCTTATCCCATTTTGAAAAATTTCGTTTTGGAGGCGTGCATTCTTTTCCCGGTTATCACCAGGATGAAAAATGGGGAAAATTACTATTGGCTATGGGGCTAGGACTGCGTATGCCCATAACAACCGGACTTTATTGGCGCACTTTGGGATTATTCGGGAATATCTGGGACAGTCTGGAGGATTTTAATTGGCAGGAACTAAACTTTGGAATCAGAACAGGGTTACTGCTAATGACACCTGTGGGGCCAATCTCGATCGATTACGGACAAAATTTAAATGGCCGTCGCTTAACTTATTTTTCCATTGGTCACTCTTTTTAATCTCACGGTATAAAAGCTGGAAAATGTATATCCCTGCCCCAGGGGAAGAGGCGGCACTTCCATCAGTATCTGGTGTGCTCATCCGGCAGTTAACCAGCTTAAAAAAGCGATTGGAAAATTTAATATAAGTACTTATAAAATAAAGAAATAATAAAACATTTATTGGTTGACAGTTTTAGCCATTATAATTAATTTCCCAAGCTTTCAAAAGGAGTGTGGATGATCAAAAGTATGACCGGATTTGGTCGCAGTGAACAGTTCACAACAGTGGGTAAAATAAGGGTTGAACTACGAACACTGAATAGTCGCTTCACCGATATAGTACTGAAATTACCTTCAATTTTGGAAATTTTTAGTGATGACTTAAAACGATTGCTAAAAGAACGCTTTCAAAGGGGACGTATAGAAGTGATGATCACGCTAGAGGAACCGGCTACCGAGGCAATCCGGTTAGATATCGACCAAGCCATTCTCTCACGGTATTATCAGGGCTTGCAGAAAATACGCCGTGATCTGGGGATTGGCTCACCAGTTACTCTGCAGCATTTGATCCCTTTTTCCGAGATGTATTTTCAGGAAAGTTATGCTTTTGAAACCGATCAACTCCAGCAGACTATCCGCGCCCTGCTTGATACGGCCATCGTCGAGGTTGAAGCCATGCGCTGCCGGGAGGGTGAGCATCTGACTGAAGATATCGAACAGTATTTGCACAAGATCGAAAACAAAATAGAGTCCATCACTGATCAGTCACAGGCCTTGAAAAAAAGGTATTTTGAAAAAGTAAAACAGACTGTTCTGGAAATGACGCAGGAAGCTGGCATCACTGAAGACCGTATGGTTCAGGAAGCAGCTCTAATGGCTAAAAAGGTTGATATTACCGAAGAGTGTGCGCGGATCGTGAGCCATATCAAACAGTTTCGCAGATTCCTTAAGCTGGATGAGCCGGTAGGCAAGCGGATGAATTTTTTAACCCAGGAAATGTTTCGTGAAGTAACCACGATCGGAGCGAAAGCCGAGGACGCAGACATATCACATCTTGTGGTTGATTTAAAAAATGAATTGGAAAAGATTAAGGAACAAGTACACAATATTTTATGAGCCAAACCGGATTGTTAATCCCCATTGCTGCCCCCTCAGGAACAGGAAAAACCACGGTTTGCCGCGCGCTCTTGAACCGTTCGGAGCGTTTTGTATTTTCTGTTTCCTGTACCACCCGCCACCCCCGAAAAAATGAACGGGACGGGGTAGATTATCATTTTGTATCAAAACCGAAATTTAAAGCTTATATCGGTGCCGGCCGCTTGGCTGAATGGGAAAAGGTATTTGACAATTATTACGGAACCCTTAAGGCGACTCTGGAAGAGGCCCTGGCAGAGGGCAACTGGTTACTTCTGGATATTGATGTAAAGGGCGCTCTGGCCATAAAATCTCAATATCCCCAGCAGACAATCAGTATTTTCTTAAAACCTCCCAACCGAGAGGAACTTATACGGCGTTTACAGCAACGTGGAACAGATGATGAACACTCTCTTAGGAAGCGCCGGGCCCGTAGCATTGAGGAAATGAACTACCAGGAACGTTTCGATTATTCAATCGTAAATGATAAACTAGACAAGACCGTTGACAGAATAATGAAAATTATAAAGGAGAAACCTAAGAATGGCTAAAACCCTGCATTTTAACAAACTAACGCAGCAATCAGAAGATCTTTTCAAACTGGTTGTTATCGGCGCTAAACGCGCCAAACAGATCAACGCTTTAAGAACCGCCAAGTATCCCCTGCCTACCGCGGGAAAAGAAGAGGAAACTTTTGAAGAGACTCCCCCGGAAGAGTATGTTGACTGGGATGGTATGAAAAAACCAGTTTCCATGGCGTTGGATGAACTAATGGAAGGAGATATTAATTTCCGGGATACCTCTACCGACGACGAAGATGAAGATTTAGAGCGTGAACTTTAATCAGAAAAAAATCCTGCTGGGATTAACCGGTAGTATAGCGATCTACAAATCGGCTGGGCTACTGCGAAAATTAGTCCGCAAGGGTGCTGACGTGCAGGTGATCATGACCCGGGCTGCCCAGCATTTCATGTCGGGTTTGATCTTGGAAACTTTTAGTGAACATAAAGTTTATACAGCCATGTTTTCCGGGGATCGGGTCGCCACCCGCCATATTGAGCTGGCCAAAACCGCAGATATAATTCTAGTTTGTCCGGCTACGGCCAATATTATTGCCAAATTGGCCCACGGTATTGCTGATGATTTACTCAGCACAGTGCTATTGGCAGCAGATAACAAAGTAATATTTGCGCCTGCAATGAATGTTAATATGTATAACAATCCGGCAACCCAAAATAATATTCGGTTGCTGGCGGACAGGGGCTATGGCTTTATCGAGCCCGGTGAAGGGGAATTGGCCTGCAAGGATAGGGGCAAAGGCCGCTTGGCAGATGAAGCGGATATTCTGGGGTATTTGGATAAGTATTTGAATGGCCGCCAGTTGTTGCAAGGGAAAAAGGTTGTGGTTACGGCCGGACCTACCCGCGAGTATTTTGATCCGGTGCGTTTTATTTCGAACCGCTCCAGTGGGAAAATGGGCTATGCCTTGGCAGCAGAAGCTTTCAAACAAGGGGCTCATGTCCTCTTGATAAGTGGTCCGGTGGTTTTGAAAAAACCCTATGGTGTGGAGCGGGTCGAGGTGGAATCAGCCGCACAAATGCAAACGGCTTTATTGGAAAAGGGTGCCGATGCTGATATTGTGTTTATGGCTGCGGCGGTGGAGGATTTGTGTCCGGCCCATTATTCCGATCAAAAAATCAAAAAATCCCCCATGCCAGATAAAATCGCAATTCAGTGTAGTCCGGATATCATCAGCAATTATGGTAAAGAGAATCCGAAGACCTGTCTGGTTGGCTTTAGTGTAGAGTCCCAAAATGGAAAGACCCGATCACTGGAAAAGATGAAGCATAAAAAGTTAGACTATATTGTTTGGAATGATCCAGCACGGCCAGGGGCAGCCTTCACCAGTGATACCAATGAAGTTACCCTATTTTCCAAATCAGGGGCAGAAGAGTTTATCTCTTTACGTCCCAAACAGGCGGTAGCGGCCAGACTAATTGAACACATAAACGCAAATCACCGTTAATAATATGGCTGAGCTGATTGCACAATTGAAGAAATATTTTCTTCAACAGAAAGAATTATTTCCGGATGAGTATTATGTTGAAACCCCATGGGATACAATGACTAACAGCGCTCCGAAATTAGAAAAATTAGATGATCTGGCAGTCCAAGTTGAGGAGTGCCGGCGGTGTCGCTTATGGAAAACCCGCCGCAATACTGTCTTTGGAGAAGGAAATGCTGCGGCTGAGCTTTTATTTATCGGGGAAGCCCCGGGACAGCAGGAAGATCAGCGGGGACGGCCGTTCGTGGGACGTGCAGGGAAGCTGTTGGATCGCATCCTAAGCGCCATTGAGCTATCCCGGGCCGATGTGTTTATTGCCAATATTTTGAAATGTCGTCCTCCGGGTAACCGCACCCCCCATCAGGAGGAAGTTGAGCGGTGTATCGATTATCTTAATAAGCAGATAGAACTAATCGACCCGCAGTTGATTGTTTGCCTGGGGCTAACCGCGGCCAAAACCCTGCTACGGGTGGAAAGCACTTTAAAGGAGATGCGCGGCCAAACCTATCGCTACCGGAACCGGGATGTCATTGTTACCTATCACCCGGCAGCCCTGCTACGCAATGACGGTCTGAAGCGACCCACCTGGGAGGATTTTAAAAGAATTAAACAAACCTACCTTAAGAAAATGGGAGATGAAAGTGGCTGAGAATGGTAGTGAAAGAATGCGCGTGCCCCCCTATTCCGAAGAGGCAGAGACTTCGGTATTGGGGTCCATGATGTTGGAGAAGGAGGCGGTCAGTAAAGCGCTGCAATATTTAAGCCATGATGCTTTTTATAAAGATGCGCACCGAAATATCTTCTATGCCATGCAGGAACTCTTTGAGCGTGGTGAACCCATTGACCAGGTTAGTGTGATTGATCAGTTGAAGCGGGCAAAAAAATTGGACAAAAGTGGCGGTGCCTATTATATCACGGGTCTGGTAGAGTCTACTCCTTCGGCGGCCAATGTGGAATATTATGCTAAAATTGTGTTGGAAAAGTCGATTTTAAGAAAACTGATCATTTCCTCCAATGAGATCCAGAATGAAGCCTATCAGGCCAAGGATTCGGCTTTCAGTATTTTAGATCAAGCCGAGCAACGGATTTTTGCCCTTTCGGAAAGTCGCATGAAAATGGGCTTTAAAAAATTCTTTGATGTTCTGGGGCAGACCTTTGAGCATCTTGATGCGATCCATAATAAAAAATTTCATACTACCGGTATACCGACCGGCTTTATCGACCTGGATAATTTGACCTCTGGTTTCCAGAACGGTGATCTGGTTATTTTAGCCGGACGGCCGAGTATGGGTAAGACAGCCCTGGCGCTTTCTGTGGCCCGGAATGCGGCGGTGGAATATTCCATACCGGTGGGCTTTTTTAGCTTGGAAATGGCTGATTACCAGCTGGCCATGCGGCTATTATGTGCCGAAGCCACAGTGGATAGCCATAAGGTACGGACCGGTAAGCTGCCTAATGAACAATGGCGCCGGTTAAGTGAACAGACCGGACGTCTGGCCAATGCGCCTATTTACATTGATGATTCGCCTGCGCTCACCATGTTGGAGATACGGGCAAAGGCCCGGCGCCTGAAGGCCGAATACAATGTACAGTTGATCATTGTGGATTATCTACAGCTGATTAAAGGTTATCGTGCGGAAAACCGGCAACAAGAGATCACGGAAATTTCACGGGGACTCAAGGCCCTGGCCAAGGAACTTGGTGTGCCGGTTCTGGCCTTATCACAGCTTTCCCGTGCGGTTGAGGCCCGCAAAGATGATCACCGTCCGCAATTATCCGACTTGCGCGAGAGTGGCGCGATCGAACAGGATGCTGACGTGGTCCTCTTTGTCTATCGGCCCGTTGTGTATGCCCGGAAAAAAGGTGAAGAGGATAAATTTTTAGATCCCAGTGAAAAGATGAAAGCCGAGATAATTATCGGCAAACAACGTAACGGACCGACGGGTACCGCCCATGTGGTTTTTATCGATAAGTACGCCCGCTTTGAAAATATGTCCGTACGTAAAGAAGAAATGGTCGACCCCGGATTTTAAGTGGCCCCTTTATTGAAAAAGAGGTTATCCATTAAAGAAAAACGGCCCAAAAAGTTTTTTGCGCTGTTAAACAACCATACCAAAGGGGTTCCTTTCTCTCAGTCCCATGAAGATCTATTATGGGAAGCCTACCGTTTTGCCCGTAAGGCTCATCGGGGACAAAAACGCAAGTCGGGCGAATCTTACTTTGAACATCCTTATCAGACAGCCTTGATCCTGTCGGAAATGAACATGGATATGGTGACTATTGTCGGTGGATTACTGCACGACGTGATTGAGGATACTGATCTCAATTTCACTGATGTGGCAGAGCGATTCGGCACGGAAGTCGCCAAACTGGTGGAAGGGGTCACTAAAATTAGCGGAATCACTTTTAAAAACCGACAGGAAGAGCAAGCGGATAATTTCCGCAAAATGTTATTGAATGTGGCTGATGATATCCGGGTTATTATCATCAAATTTGCTGACCGCCTGCATAACATGCGCACGATCTCCTCTCTCCCGCGATCAAAACAGCGGCGTATTGCCATAGAAACCCGGGATGTTTATGCGCCTCTGGCGCATCGGTTGGGGATGTATAAAATACGTGCGGAGCTGGAAGATTTGATCTTGATGACGCTCGATCCTGAGGCCTACAAATTCCTGCAAAAAAAGGTAAAGGAACGTAAAAGTGAACGCGAGCGCTATATCAAGACCTTTACGCAGCCACTGGAAAAGGCCTTAAAAGAACAAAATATCAGGGCCAAGATTACCGGACGTCCCAAACATTTTTATTCGATTTACCGCAAGATGAAGAAGCGGAATAAACCGTTTGAGGAGATTTATGATCTTTTGGCTATCCGCGTTATTGTGAATAGTAAAGAAGAATGTTATGCTGTGCTGGGAACCGTACATGAGCTTTTTACCCCGGTAATGGATCGTTTCAAGGATTACATTGCCAGTCACAAAGCCAACTATTACCAATCAATACATACTACTGTTTATGGCCCGCGGGGGCACATTGTCGAAATCCAGATCCGTACCGCTGAAATGAATGAAATTGCCGAGGAGGGGGTGGCTGCTCACTGGCGCTATAAAGAAGGGCTCAGTAAACCTGATGAAGTGGATAAATATGTTAACTGGCTGCGGGATTTAGTCGATGTGTTGCAAACCGAGTCAGCCAGTCCCAAAGACTTCATGGATACCTTGAAGATCGACCTTTTCAAAAATGAGATCTTTGTCTTTACTCCTATGGGCGATCTGATACGGTTACCGTTAGGGGCAACCCCTGTTGATTTTGCTTTTGATATTCATACGGAAGTGGGGTATAAGTGCATCGGGGCGAAAGTAGATGGTAAGATGGTGCCTTTGAACACCGTACTGAAAAGTGGTCAAACGGTTGAAATCATCACCTCGGATAATCAACGGCCCAGCTATGCCTGGTTAAAATTTGTAAAAACGTCCAAAGCAATCGGAGCCATTAAAAAATGGATCCGGAAGACTCAATATCAGGAAAGTGTCAAACTGGGCAAAGAAATGCTGGAAAAGGAAAATAAACGTCGGCGGCGGGTGGGTTTTCTTAAAAAAGTTAAAGAACACCATCGTGAATTGGGCTATAAAAACCTGGAAGAATTATTTGCTGCGGTGGGCAGTGGTACCCTGACAGTATACAATATTTTTTCGCAATTGTTTAGCAGCGCAGACACAACCGAAAAAGGATCCTTTAGTGAGCGCAGGTTTGTCGAAGTGGCCCGGAGAAATGTCAAAGGAGTGCGGGTTCACGGGGTCGATAACCTGATGGTAAAATTCGCTAAATGCTGCAATCCCATCCCCGGTGATACGATTATCGGATATGTCAGTCGCGGGCGTGGTGTGATCATTCATAAAAGCGACTGTAACAACCTGCCTGCCTTAGATGAGGAAACTGGACGCATGATTGATGTGACCTGGGATACCAACCGGCGCCAAACCTTTTTATCCCAGGTTAAAATCATGGGTCAAGATAAAAAACATTTACTCAATGATATAACGGAGGCTATTTCCAGTACGGATACCAACATTGTGAGCATTGAGGGCAAGGTAGATGATACCATATCCCATGTATCCTTAATTTTACAGGTAGCCAATTTACATCATTTGAACAAAGTCATAACCAAGATTCAAAAGGTACAAGGGATTATTTCTGTTGAACGAAAATAAATAAAAGGAGGCTTTATGAATGGCCGGGTAATAACCTATACGAAGAAGGATGTGGTGAAACGGACTGCTCAGAAGTTAGGCCGTAAAATTTATGAAACGGAAGAAGTTGTCGATATGGTTTTTAAAATCCTGGCGGAAATAATATCCGAGGATAAAAAGGAATTCAGAGTGGAAATCCGCAACTTTGGGGTTTTTGAGGTTAAACCCACGCGGGCCAAACCCAAAGCACGCAACCCGCGTACCAATAAAGAGGTCTTTGTACCTCCCCGGCGCAAGACCCATTTTAAACCGGGGAAAATTATCCGGGATAGATTAAAGAAACCTCTCGCGGATCTGGAGGGTTGAGCATGGGGCGCCTGTTGGGAATTGATTATGGAGAAGCCCGTACCGGTCTGGCACTGTCTGATCCTTCCCAGCTGTTTGCGACACCCTTGGTGACACTTGCCTCGCGGGATAAACATAAATTAATGCACCAGATTGAAGCGGTGGTACAAGACAAACAGGTTGAAAAGGTAGTGGTTGGTATTCCGACCGCCCTTTCCGGCCGCAAAACCAAACAAACCGAACGAGTAATCGCATTTACTGTTAATTTGAAAGCAAAATTATCCGTGCCGGTCGCCGAGTTTGATGAGCGTCTGAGTTCTTTTGAAGCCCATCGGATTCTGCATCAAAAAGGTGTTAAAACCGGCCATCACAAAGGCTCTGTGGATAAAATGGCCGCCGCGCTTATTTTACAAACTTATTTAGATGCACAAAAGAGCAAATCCTTTTAGCATATATATCAAACAGTTACCCGGTTGGCTATTAGCCTTGATCGCCGGACTTTTCAGCGTGGCGGCCTTTCCGCCTTTACCACTGGGCTTTTTAGCTTATTTTGGTTTAATTCCCTTACTATTTGCCTTTGAAAAGGATCACTTTCATCTGGGTTTTGAAAAGGGATTTTTGTACGGTCTGATCCTAAATCTGGGTATTTTGTATTGGCTGGCCCTGAATAAGGGGACTACTTGGTATTTTGCCTTTCTGTCCATGCTGGCTGGTGTGCTCTTTCTGGCTTTAGCCTACGGGATAGCCGGGTGGTTGATCGGTTTTGTAGGGCGCCGTTTATCACCGTCTATCGCTCTGTTTAGCCTGCCCGTAGTTTGGGTTGCTATGGAGTTTTTACGCTCCTTTGGTAGTCTGGGATTTACCTGGAACAATTTATGTTATACCCAATCCTATGCTGTTCCTTTAATCCAATTCAGCGCCATATTAGGTGCCTATGGCATCAGTGGCTGGATCGTGGGGGTGAATCTGATTATTTATATAGTTGGGAAGCATCTGATAGCCGGAAAGAATATTAAGAGACAACTTATTCTATTAGGCCTGATATTCTTAATCCCGGAAATTTATGGGCTCTGGGTGATACAGAACACCTCTCCGGAGAGTGGCAAGCAACGTCCGGTAAAGATAGGAGTGGTGCAACCCAATGTGGATCCGACCCAGAAATGGGCACATGAAAATTTTTCTAAAAATATGCAGATCCTCTATCAACTGACCGATTCGATCGTGACCCATGGTCCGGTAGATCTGGTGATTTGGCCGGAAACAGCAACGCCCACCTATTTGTGCCGTAATTACCGCCATACTCTGGATAAAATTCGCCAAAAAATGACCACTTACCACACTAATTTGTTAACCGGAGCACCTGATTATACCGGATCGGCTAAAAGTGGTTATCACTACTATAACGCCACCTTTTTAATTATGCCTCAACAGGATACTTTGCAAAGTTACCGCAAGAATCGATTAGTCCCCTTTGGAGAATATATTCCCCTTTCCGAGCTATATCCCCGCCTGGATAATCTTAATATGGGACAAGGCAATTTTAGTGCTGGTCAAAAAATCACACTGTTTGAGATTCCGATAACCCAGAATAAGTGTCAGGCCCGGGATACAACGCTGCGTTTTGTCTCTGCAGTGTGTTATGAATCCACTTTTCCCCGACTGATGCGACAAGGGGTTAAACAAGGGGCTGAAATGCTGGTAGTGGTGACGAATGATGCCTGGTTTGGTCGGACTTCAGCCCCCTATTTACATGCAGAGATTGCCCGTTTCCGGGCGATTGAGAACCGGGTACCGGTAGTCCGTTCTGCCAATACAGGCATATCGCTGGTCTATGATAAGTATGGCCGAAAATTGGTTAAACGGGGATTTGCACAGAAAGACTGGTTCAGTCAGGAACTATTACAGGGGCCGGGAGATTCATTATATGTTAAATGGGGTGATTTTTTCGCCTGGATTTGTGTGGGACTCAGTCTAGGAGCGACCTTGACAGCGATTTTGAGGAAAGGAAAGTCATGAAAAGATATTACCACTTAATGGTTATCCTGATGATGGCCTGTTTGTTATTAACTGAGCGTGGCAGGGCCCAACCACCGGAGAGAGGAAGTGATTCCCTGAGTGTGGGCGAGGCGCGCCTTACCTTACTGAAATCTCTGGCCTTACCGGGATGGGGGGAACATAGTTTGGGGTACCAGACCCGGGCTTATGGTTTTAACGGAGCCGAATTACTGGGGTGGATCACCTATGCTGTTTTGCAGATTTACGCCCAGGGACTGGAAAAAGATATGGTCACTTACGCGGTCAAACATGCCGGGATCGATCCGTCGGGCAAGGATGATGCCTATTTGACGGACATTGGTAATTATCAGGATATTTATGCTTATAACGATCAAAAATTACGCTATCGGCAGACAAACCTGGTTTATCCCGATACAGAAGCACATTACTGGTCCTGGGATAGTGAGAAATCTCGCAAGCACTTTGATGATAAACGTTATTATACGGCTCTGATGTATCGCAATGCTTCCTTTGCTCTGACCGCTCTGGTAGTAAATCGAATCATAAGCATGATAGATGTGATTGCTTTAACCAAGGACAGGGTTGTGCAATCCTCTGGATTTTATACCAGCCTGCGGCCTACACCATATAAAATTACCTTATCACTGAACTGGCAATTAAAATAAAAAAAGCACAGGATTAACGGAAATAATGAATGTCGGCCTTTGATCCCAGAGCAAAATTAATATGGGCCCTTAGTGGAATGCTGGCCATCTTTTTACTGGATTCTGTTTTTCTCCAAATCGGTTTACTGGCTGGGATATTATTGTTAATAAAACTATCCGGTTTCAGCATAACAGAGATTCTCGGCGCGGTAAAATATTTATTGATCCTGTTGCCGATCACTTTTTTAGTCCATCTGTTCTTTACCACCGGATTACTGGCGGGATTGTTTCAATCCGGTGGGCTGATACCAGGCCATTTCAATTGGCAGATACCGCTGCAATTCACTTTGAGACTGGCTAATTTGATTCTACTCATGTCTTTTTTAATAAAATGGATTACTCCGCTGGGGTTCCTGGATGCTATATACCTTTGGTTAGCGCCCTTAAGAGCTCTGCGACTGCCGGTTGACGATCTTTTTCAGCTCATTTTTATTGCGGTGCGTTTTTTCCCCCTGGTACAGGATGAATACAAACGGTTGGATCAGGGCTGGAACAGTTTTCTACCTGATAGAGATCATAACTGGCGGTCCAGAGTAAGTCGGATCCGCGAACGATTAATTCCTCTGATGATCTTTTCCTTCAGAAAAGCAGAGGTGCTAGCCGAGGTCATGTCAATGCGCGGCTATGGTATTAACCCCCAGCGAAGTTATTATACTCATCTGCAATTCGGCCCTAAAGATGCCCTGTTTGCCACCGGAGGGGTGCTTATTCTGGGAGTGGTAATTGTTTTAAAGACACAAAACCTGTTCTGTTGAGATGACATATCGTTACAAATTGGATATTGAATACGATGGCACACACTATTGTGGTTGGCAGCGGCAGGCAGATGTGGTCACAATTCAGGAAGTTATTGAAAATAATTTACAGGAATTAAACAAGGGGAAGCCGGTGAACTTATACGGTGCCGGACGCACAGATAGTGGTGTACATGCCCTGCATCAGGTTGCCCATTTTGATTTGGACCAAGAATGGTCGCCACTTACTCTGGGCAAGGCTTTACAGGCCAGGACTCCCCGGGATATTGTGATTCATGATTGTGAGCCTGTTTCTTCTGATTATCATGCCCGCTACAGTGCCAGGCGCCGTCATTATTTTTATCAGATTACTCCAATACCTACGGCGGTTTTTCGTCACTTCACCTGGTATGTTTATTTTAACATCAATAGCGAATTGTTGAATCGATGCGCCCGGCTGGTGATCGGAGAGCATAATTTTGAGGGATTTTGCCGCACTTTGGATGAATCCAAATCCAAGATTTGCCGGATCCATGAATCTGCATGGAAAAATGAAAATAAAATGTTAATTTATAAAATAAGTGGTAACCGATTTTTGCACAGTATGGTCCGTATGTTAGTAGGCACGATGATTGAAGTAGCCAGAGCACGCTTTACCATGGATGATTTTTATAATATTTTGCATCAAAAAGAGCCCGATAGACAGGCGTTAACCGCCCCGGCACAGGGATTATTTTTATCCCATATTGATTACTAAGAGTCACATAAGACGGAGGTGAGATGAAATTTTTTATCGATACGGCCAATCTGGAAGAAATAAGAGAAGCACAGTCCTGGGGTATTTTAGATGGCGTGACCACCAATCCGACCTTGCTTTCCAGAGAAAAGGGGCATTATCGTGATATTCTGGCAGCGATTTGCAAGATTGTGGACGGACCGGTTAGTGGGGAAGTTGTAAGTCTGGAGGCTTCTGGTATGGTCAAAGAGGCCCGGGACCTGGCCAGGATCCATGATAATATGGTAATCAAAATACCCATGACACTGGAAGGGATGCAAGCGGTTAAGCAATTAACCTCCGAGGGTATCAAAACAAACACCACGCTGATTTTTACGCCGCTGCAAGGATTGATGGCTGCTAAGGCGGGAACGACTTTTGTTAGTCCTTTTGTAGGCCGTTTAGATGATATTCAGTCCGAGGGTATGCAGGTGGTTGAAGAGTTGGTTCAAATTTATGATAATTATGGCTACGAGAGTGAAGTCATCGTGGCCAGTATTCGGCATCCCTTACACATTGTGCAGGCGGGGCTGATCGGTGCCGATATTTGTACTATACCTTACAAGGTAATTAAAAAGCTGTCCCGGCATCCCAAGACCGATGAGGGTATCGAACGATTTTTAAAAGATTGGGAAAAGGTAGAAAAGTGAAGCTAAAAACAATCTATTGGATTTTTATTGCGATAATCTTTAGCTGGTTTTCTCTAACAGCTCAATCCGGCAATGATCAGCATTCTATTCTAGTGGATCGGCATAGTGCCATAACCACCGCCATTGAAGAAGTTAGTCCGGCAGTGGCCGGAATCAGTGTAACCGCCATTGAAGAATACAGGTCGAGTCCCTTTATCGACGATCCGCTCTTCAATTTATTTTTTCCGGACCAGTACCGCCGGCGTCAGGTAGAAAGTCTGGGCTCGGGGGTCGTCATCAGTCCGGATGGCTATGTAATTACCAATCATCATGTGGTTGAAAATGCGCAGGAAATCATTGTTACTTTGCAAGGCGGCCGGCGTCATGAGGCCGCGCTGGTGGGCAAGGATGAATTATCCGATATCGCTCTCTTGAAAATTGAGGATGAGCAAAAGGTACCCTTTGCCAAGATGGGGAATTCCGATGATATTATTATTGGTGAATGGGTAATTGCCCTGGGTAATCCCTTTGGATTATTCGATATAAGTTATAAACCCACGGCCACGGCAGGAATTATTTCAGGCACGCAGCTGAATTTTGGTCGTCAGGGCACTGGCCGTGTTTACCAGGACATGATTCAGACCGATGCCGCGATCAATGTGGGTAATAGCGGTGGTCCCCTGGTCAATTCCAATGGAAAGGTGATTGGGATCAATACCTTTATTTTTACCGGTGGCCGCTACTCCGAGGGTTCCGTTGGAATTGGTTTCGCCATTCCCATCAATCGGGTCAAGCCGATCATTGCACAATTAAAGGAACACGGTGCAATCGACCGTTCCTTTAAGACCGGTCTTTCAGTGCAGCGCATCGATCCGCTGATTGCTCGATATTTGAATCTGTCTTCCAATACCGGTGTGATCGTTACCGATATCAAGTCAGGCAGTGCTGCTGATAAAAGCGGCATTAAAGTTGGTGATGTCATCGTTAAAGTCGGTGACAAAGCGGTTAGCAGTCGCCATGATATCTTCACTTATATTCAGGAAAATTTTTTAAAGGCCGGAGATACAATTCATTTAACCGTGATCCGTGGCAAGAAAAACATGAAATTTGATCTAAAATTGGAGTAGGCATTATGATCGATCGCTACACTTTACCGGAAATGGGCCGGATCTGGTCGCTGCAGAATAAATTTCGCACCTGGTGGCTGGTAGAATTAGAAGTATGCCGCGTCCAGTGTGAGCGGGGTGTAATTCCGCAAGAAGATTTTAAGACGATTGAGGAAAAAGCCGAGTTCGATATCGCCCGGATATTAGAGATCGAGGACAAGGTAAAGCATGATGTGATCGCCTTTTTGACAGATATTTCCGGGCATGTGGGTCCCGCCGCCAGACATATTCATAAGGGGATGACCTCTTCTGATTTGCTGGATACGGCCCTGGCCGTCCAAATCGCTGAGGCCGGTGCACTCTTAGCAGAAAAATTAGAACAACTGGAGCAGGTCTTAACCGATAAGGCGCACCAGTATAAAGACCAGCTGATGGTTGGCAGAACCCATGGAATCCATGCCGAGCCCATCACTCTGGGATTGAAAATTTTGATTTGGCGGGAGGAGATCAAGCGGCATATGGCACGTTTCCGTATGGCACTTAATGAGCTGAAAGTGGGCAAGATATCCGGAGCGGTGGGGACCTATCAGCATTTGGAACCGGCTGTGGAAGCCCGGGTATGTGAAAATTTGGGACTGACACCGGCTCTGGTAAGCAATCAAATTGTACAACGGGATCGTCATGCCGCTTTTATTAACGCCCTGGCCCTGATCGGTGCCACTCTGGAGAAAATGGCTACAGAGATTCGCCATCTGCAACGGACCGAGGTGCTGGAAGCCGAAGAGTATTTTTCCAAAGGACAAAAAGGATCCTCGGCCATGCCCCATAAGCGCAATCCCATTTTATCGGAACGGGTCTGTGGCTTAGCCCGTCTTTTGAGAGGTTATGCCATCACAGCCTTTGAAAATGTATCCCTCTGGCATGAACGGGATATCTCTCATTCTTCTGCCGAAAGAGTTATTATGCCTGATGCCTGTATCACTTTGGATTTTCTGCTCTATGAAATGACCCGCATCCTGGACAATTTAGTTATCTATCCCGAACAAATGCGTCGCAATTTATTTTTAACCCGGGGTTTAATTTTCTCGCAGGAGATACTACTGGCTTTGATCCGCAAAGGGCTAACACGGGAGAAGGCCTATCAATTGGTCCAGCATAATGCCATGCAAGCCTGGCAGGCGGACGAGGATTTTAAAGACCTGTTAAAAGCCGATCAACAGATCAAGGCCCATTTGGATGCGTCGGAAATCGAGGGACTCTTTGATCTGGATAAAATTTTAGAGCGCGTAAATTTTATTTTTAACCGTCTTGAAAAGAGGAGAAATAATGGAAAAGAAGAAAAAACTCTATGAAGGCAAAGCCAAAATTGTTTACCAGACTGACGATGATGTTCTGGTCGTACAACATTTTAAAGATGATGCCACTGCTTTTGATGGGGAGAAAAAGGGCACGGTAATCGGCAAAGGAGTGGCCAACAATAGTATCAGTTCCGCCTTGTTCAAGTTGTTACAGAAGAAGGGAATTGAAACTCATTTTGAAAAGAAATTAAACGATAACGAGATGTTGGTTAAGCGGGTAGAGATTGTACCGGTGGAAGTCGTGGTCAGAAATATTTCAGCGGGAAGTCTCTGCCGGCGGTATGGATTTGAGGAAGGTATCCGTTTTGAAGCCCCTGTTCTTGAATTTTATTACAAGAGTGACGAATTACATGATCCCCTGATGAATTGCGATCACATTCGGGCCATGGGTTTGGCCACTGATCAGGAACTGGATTATATACATACCCAAGCCCTGAAGATCAATACTGTATTGAAAGCCTTTTTTGATTCCATAGAGATCGATTTAGTGGATTTTAAATTGGAGTTTGGTCGTTTCCAGGACCGGTTATTATTGGCTGATGAAATATCCCCTGATACTTGCCGCTTCTGGGAGAAAGGAACCCATAAGAAATTGGACAAAGACCGTTTCCGTTTTGATTTGGGCGAGGTGGAAGACACCTACCGGGAGATGATGAAACGTATCGGAGGATCGGATTGATTGCCAGGGAAGGACTGCGGATCATCCTGATTTCTTTTTTTCTGGCATTCACACTGACCATATTGACTTTAATATGGCCCTTTATAATCCTGAAAATCTTATGCTGGATCAGTCTGTTTTTATTTTTACTGGTGCTCTATTTTTTTCGGGATCCAATCCGCAGAAGTCCTGTGGATAAAAATGTGATTTTGGCTCCGGCGGATGGCCGGATCATCGTGCTTGATCAAAAAGTGCAAGATGATTTTGTGGGCCAGGCCAAACAGATCTCCATATTTTTGTCAATTTTCGACGTGCATAGTAATCGCATACCTTATGATGGTAAAGTACAAGATCTCATCTATAACAGAGGTCAGTTTCTGCCTGCTTTCAGAAGCAAGGCTTCGTTTAGTAACGAGAATTTGGTAACTTGTATTGCAAAGGGTGATTCACGCTTTAAGGTTAAGCAGATCAGCGGTTTGATTGCCCGCCGCATTGTAAACCATCTGCAGATCGGAGATGAGGTCAAAAAGGGAACGCGCTTTGGTATGATAAAATTCGGTTCACGCGTCGATCTTTTTTTACCCCGTGAAGTAACGTTAAAAGTTCGGCTTAATCAGCATATAAAAGCGGGGGAAACCATAATTGCGGAATTGCCATGAAAAAAATTAACCGTCAGGTTGTGCCCAGTATTTTCACAATTTTCAATTTGTTTTTCGGTTTTTTAGCGATCCTACAAATATTTCAAAAACATTATATTACTGCGGTTTTGCTGATCTTTTTTGCCGGCCTTTTTGATGTGATTGATGGGAAAGTGGCCCGCTGGTTAAATAATGATTCCCAATTTGGGATCGAGATGGATTCCCTGGCCGATGGTATTTCTTTTTGTCTGGCGCCTTCCATTTTGATCTATGACGTCTATGCTGCTGACCTGGGACTGTTAGGGGCCCTGATAAGTTTCTTTCCCCTGCTATTTGGGGTCATCCGGCTGGCAAAGTACAATCTAAAAGCGGACAGCGCTGCTAACCGCCAATTTATAGGGTTACCGGTACCTGCCAGCGCCATCATTATCGGCTCCTTTTTATGGTTTAATTATAATTTGAACGGTAACTATGGCAATGCAAAATTGGCCTTATCCCTGGTCCTCTTTCTTGCTTTTCTGATGATCAGCTCGATTCCTTTCGGCTCTTTTCCAAAATTATCCTTCCGGAGTGGTGCTTTTATTACGATTAGAACTATTACATTGTTTATTCTGATAATATTATTCATATTCTATGGTGGGCTGGTTCTGTTTCCGACCTTCATGTTTTATTTGTTTACCTATATTATTTCCTGGATGGTAAATGAATCACCCAAAGAAGAAATGATTAAATAAAATAAAAGGTAGGTAATCGGTTATGTGGGTTGCTAAAGTAGTCGTTAATTATAAACCCGGTATCCTCGATCCCGAGGCCAAAGCTGTACAAAATGCGCTTTCTTCTTTGGGATATCAGGATATTCATCAAGTTGAAACCGGAAAATATTTCAGGTTAACGATATCTGCAAAATTGAGCCGCAAAGAGGCTGAAAAAGTAACGCATAGGGCTTGTGATAAACTCTTATCAAACCCGGTGATTGAAAATTATCGGTTTGATTTGCAAGAGGTACCGGAATGAGAGTCGGTGTCGTGGTTTTTCCGGGTTCTAATTGTGATTATGATGTTTTTCATCTAATCCGGCGGGTTTTAGACTGCAGTGTTGATTATATCTGGCATAAGGACAGCTCCTTGCGGCTTTATGATGCCATTGTTTTACCGGGCGGCTTTTCCTACGGTGATTATTTACGACCCGGAGCCGTGGCCCGGTTTTCGCCTGTCATGCCGGTAATAATTGATTTTGCCAAGCAGGGGAAACCGGTTTTAGGGATCTGTAACGGCTTCCAAATATTACTCGAAGCCGGGCTCTTACCGGGAGCCTTGATCACTAACGATCACTTGCGTTTTCGATGTCAGCAGGTTTATATCAAAGTGGTCAATGAGAGGAGTCCTTTTACCCGGCAATATGAAAAAGGACAAGTATTAAAGATGCCGGTCGCGCATCACAGTGGAAATTACTATGCCGAAGAAAAGACCTTGGAGGAATTGCATAAAAACAATCGCATTGTCTTTAAATATTGCAATGTAAAGGGTCAGGAAATCAGCGCATCCAATCCCAATGGATCCCTTGCGAATATTGCCGGAATATTGAGTAAGGAAGGAAATGTAATGGGCATGATGCCTCACCCCGAACGGGCAGCCGAGTCAATCCTGGGATCAACTGATGGCCTGAAAATATTTAAATCTATAATGGAGTGATGACACGATGCAATCAGATTCAAAAAAGTTTTCTATTATTTTTGTGATTGCTATGTTTTTGTTTGGCGCAATGATCGGCTCTTTAGCCGGTGAACTGATTAAAATGGCGATTCCCGACGGTGTGGTAAAAGAGGTGTTTTTACGCTCGATTGATGTGATGATAGGTCCGGCAGTGGTTGACCTGATCATGTTTTCAATCACATTGGGGTTTACATTAAAGATAAATTTAATCGGATTTATTGGGATTGGGATGGCCTATTATCTTTTACGCTATTGGCGTTAATTATAAATAATAAGAGGTGCTAGAATGAATTTAGGTGCAGGCGAAATAATATTAATTCTATTGGTTTTGCTTTTACTATTTGGTGCTAAGCGACTTCCTGAGCTGGCTAAAGGACTGGGTAAAAGTCTGAAAGAGTTTAAAAAAGCGACCAGAGATGTGCAGAATGAAATTGAAAATGCCGGTGAATCTGACCAGGTAAAATCGGATAATTCCAAGCCGAAAAAAGAGCAATCGCCTAAAGACCAATAAGTACATTATAAGTTCTGTGATCAACAATTTTCCGGAACGGGTGGCGCGCACACTGCAGCTGCTTAGGGATAAAAATCCTTATAATGCGGTTATTTCTGTATTACCTGAGGTTGAACAGGTCAGCCGGGGTATCCAAGCACACATAGACCATGGACAGGCCGGACCTTTGGCCGGTTATATGGTCGGTGTCAAAGACAATATCAGCGTCAAGGATCAGGGCTTGACCTGTGGTTCGAAGATCCTGACAGAGTTTATCAGTCCCTACCATGCCACCGTCATAAAAAAAATCATCGCGGCTGACGGATTGCTTGTGGCGAAACTGAATATGGATGAATTTGCCATGGGTTCTTCCAACGAGCATTCCTGTTTTGGTGCGGTGCGAAATCCCCATGATGGGACCCGGGTGCCCGGCGGGTCCAGTGGTGGTGCTGCGGCTGCTGTGGCCGGGAAACTGGTTGATATAGCCCTGGGGTCGGATACCGGTGGCTCAATCCGACAGCCGGCAGCTTTCTGTGGTATCGTTGGGCTGAAACCCACTTATGGGCGTGTCTCGCGCTATGGTCTGGTGGCCTTTGCCTCTTCCTTAGATCAGATCGGACCTCTGGCGCAGGATGTATCTGACTGTGCCCGTTTGCTGCAAGTGATAGCCGGGAAAGACCCACAAGACTCTACTTCTGTGGATGTTCCGGTTCCCAATTATAGTCAAACTTTAGGTCAGGATATTAAGGGTTTACGAATTGGTGTTCCCCGGGAATACATGCAAAGAAAGGGGTTGAATGCCGAAATAGAAAAACGCATCAGGGATACAGTGGCCTTATTAAAAGGAGCTGGCGCTGAGATCCGGGATATTTCACTGCCCCACACCGATTTGGCAGTTGCGGTCTACTATATTATTGCCACAGCGGAAGCCTCTTCAAATTTAGCGCGCTATGATGGAATCCGCTACGGATTCAGTGACCGTAGACCGACTCTGGAAAAATTGATTTCCGAGACCCGTCACCAGGGATTCGGATTTGAGGTTATCCGGCGTATCATGCTGGGGACTTATGTATTATCGGCGGGTTACTATGACGCCTACTATGACAAGGCCCAGCGGGTGCGGCGCTTGATTAAGCAGGATTTTGTTAAGGCCTTTCAGTCAGTGGATCTGATCCTTTCACCGACAACCCCCACATTACCCTTTAAAATTGGGGAGAAAATAGAAGACCCGCTCGCTATGTATTTAAGTGATATCTTTACTGTTCCAGCCAGTTTGGCAGGAGTGCCGGCCATGAATATTCCCCTGGGTCTGTCCCGCCGTAGTTTGCCGATCGGAGGGCAGTTGCTCGCTAATTATTTTCAGGAAGCCGATATTCTGCGGGTGGGGCATTATCTGGAGCAACAAATTTCCGGTTCGGGGACATAGCGGTCGATTAATTATAGAATAGCCAGGCTGCTGACAGGAGTGTGGTTGATTGGCAGTGATCCGAGGACAGAGTTGGAACATTCACGTACTGGATTTGTAAAAAAGATTTGAACCGTCACCCGGTCATGAATAAATGTAAGCAGACAAAATTATTGATGATAGAGCATAATTGATTAAATTTCAGCGGAATTGGGTAGTATATGAAGGTGAAGGTATTGAAGAATAGTGCAGCTATATTTTTAAGACGGAATTTAAAGTTGATTAATAACTGTATCAGGCCTGAAATCAGATAGATAATATGTTTTATTTTGCTGATTGGGGTTATCTTTTTGGTTTATTAATAGTTCCTCTGCTTGTGTTCTGGTATCGCCAGCGGGGCAAGCACTATGAATCCGCGATCCGTTTTTCATCGATCAAGGAAATTGCAGCTTTAACCGGCGGTCGTCATCAATGGAAGCCGCAAACTCTGATGGGGATTAAAATGGTGGGGTTAATGCTGCTGATATTGGCTTTGGCCCGTCCTCAAAAGGGGAATACTGAAAAAGAGTTTATCACTGAAGGCATCGATATAATGCTAGTATTGGACATTTCCAGTTCCATGCGGGCAGTTGATTTTCAACCCAATCGCTTGGAAGCTGCCAAAGCTGTCGCCCAAAAATTTATCGAGGGTCGTCGTAATGATCGTATCGGACTGGTGGTTTTTGCTGCAGAAAGTTTTTTACAATGTCCTCTAACCATTGATTATAATGTACTGGAACGCTTTTTAGCGCAGGTTGAAATTGTTGAAGAGGAATATGATGGAACGGCCATTGGCATGGCCATAGCGAACGGGATTAATCGCTTAAGGGAGAGTGAGGCACAAAGTAAGGTCATGATTTTACTTTCCGATGGTCGTAACAATGCGGGTGAACTGGATCCGATTACTGCGGCAGAGATGGCCAAGACTTTCGATATCAAGATCCACACTATCGGAGCGGGTACCCGGGGTAAGAAAGCCCTCTATCCGGTCGGAAAGATCGGCGGGCAGGTGCAATACCGTAAGGTCGATATTGAAATCGATGAAGAGGTATTACAGTCTGTAGCTGATATAACCGGCGGGCAGTATTTCCGGGCTACGGACCGGGAACATTTGCTCACGGTCTATCAGGAAATTAGTCAGATGGAGAAGACCGACATTAAGGTTAAAGAGTACTATAATTTTAAAGATCTTTACGAATATTTTTTATTCCCGGGTTTGCTATTGATCTCTCTGGCGCTGATCATGGGATTAACCATCTGGAGGAAAACGCCTTAATGGTCAAATTCGCTAATCCCACATATATCTGGACTTTTGGGCTAATTGTCGTCATATTGGTACTGATCATCTATAATCGTCGTAAATGGTCTCGGAATATGGCGGTTTTTGCCGGTGAAGCCCTAACCGAAAAAGTATTGGAGGGATATCGGCATAAATGGAAGCGCTGGAAAGAACGCTTGCTGGTGTTGACATTGATATGCCTCGCCCTGGCCCTGATCGGACCTCAGGTTGGAAAAAAGTTGACCAAAGTTAAAAGAAAGGGAATTGATATAATCATTGCCTTTGACACCTCTATTAGTATGAATGCCAGCGATATTTCACCGCGACGGTTGGAGCGCGCCAAATATGAAGTCGGTAAATTCATCGACAATTTACACGGCGATCGAATCGGCGTAATCGCCTTTGCCGGGATTAGTTACCTGGTTTGCCCGCTGACCATGGATTATAATGCCGTGGAATTGTTTATGGAAGCCGTAGACACCGATATCATCGGTGTTCAGGGAACCGCGATTGCTGCAGCTATTACCAGGGCTTTGGGTGCCTTTGAAGCGGGTACAAAAAAACATAAAGCCTTGATTGTTATTTCCGATGGTGAGGATCACGAAGGGGATATCAAAACTGCAGTGCAAAAGGCAGCTGCAGAGGGTGTGATCATCTATTCTGTGGGGGTGGGTACCTATTCCGGAGCGCCTATTCCTGTACAGGGCAAGCCGGGGGAAACAAAATTTAAGCGGGACCGTTCCGGCAAAGTAGTAACCACCACCCTGGAGGAAGCTACTTTACAGCAAATAGCCGCGGCCACCGGCGGGAAATATTATCGGATGCAGGGCGAACCCCGGGTTTTCGATAAAATCTATCAGGATATCCTTCAAATGGAGCAAAAAGAGATCCGTAGCCACCAGTACAGCGATTATAGGACCCAATACCAGCCATTCCTGTTGATTGGAATAGTATTTTTCCTGGCCAGTATAGTTGTTTCCGAGCGTAAATTGAGTCAGCAAGCGCCTAAAAGGAGCTAGGACCCATGCTGAATTTACTATTGCGATTTAGACTTACTATTATGGCTTTAATATTACTAAACGGTCTGATCCTGGCCAAGGATACGCCCCAGAAATTATTTGAGAAGGGTCATTACCAGGATGCATTGAAATACTATGACCGGATTTTAAAACAGCATCCCGATTGGGAGGCCGCTCATTTCGGCAAAGGAGCGGTCCTGTATAAAAAAGGTGAAATCCAGGAAGCATTAAAAGAATTTGAACGCGCTATCGGAAGTGAGAATTCAGAACAGAAAGCGGCCGCATTTTATAATGCTGGCAATGCTTTGTTAAAATCCAATCGGTTACAGGAGGCACTCCAATTTTATAAAAGATCGCTGGAGGTCAATCCCCGGGATTTCGATGCCAAGCATAACTATGAACTGGCCCGCCGCATGCTACAACAACAACAGACCAATCAATCTTCCGGAGGAGATCAGCAACCGGATCAGGAGCAACAGCAAAAGCAATCGAACCAATCCCCCGGGGATCAGGAAAAGCAGCAAAAGCAGCCGAAAAAAGAACAGCAGGACAAAGCATCTGATCAGCAAAAGAAAGAATCCCGGTCCAGGCAAAAATCCCAGCCCCAACCGTCTCAGCAGGAGCAGAAAAAGGAACAGAAGCAACAAGATGCGGCCAAAATATTAAATGCCTTAAAGGACAATGAAAAGGATTTGATCAAGAAGCGGTTAAAGAGCAAATATCAGGGCGTTAAACGCGAAAAGGATTGGTAAGTATCAACATGTCCCCAACATATTTCAGATGGCAGGCTATAGTGATATTTTTACTTGTTTGGACCGCTTGGAAGCCCTTAGTGGCAACGGATATTAATCTGTCAGCCACCGTGGACCGACAACATATTACCACGGAAGATATTATCACTTATACAATTGAAATTAAGGGAACCCAAAAGTTTCCCAATATTCCGGCCCCGCAGAGCAAGGATTTTGTGGTTATTTCCGGGCCTTCCCAGTCCAGCCGGGTGCAGATCATTAACGGCCAGATGTCAGCCAGTAAATCCATTCAGTGGCGGCTGGCTCCCACCCGCAGCGGAGAATTAACCATTGGGCCGGTGGAGATGGTTGTGGATGGTGAGCGGTATTCGACCAAGCCCTTGACCATTTATGTCCGGAAGAGTGGTCAGGCTACCGACCAAGCCCGCAGATCGGCCCCGTCGCAGCCGGAAGAAAAGGAGACGCGGCAGACCGGGGAGTCGGATGGGCCCGAGATATTTTTGCGTGCCGCAGCTAATAAATCCAGGGTTTTTAAAGGTGAGGAGATAATTGTTTCTTTTAACCTCTATTTCCGACCTCATATCAAAACTTTCTCACGGGAAAAGTTACCGGATGCCAAAGGCTTCTGGACGGAATCCTTTCCCCCGGTAAGTCAGCCGCAAATTGAGAAGGTCAGATATCAGGGAAAGCAGTATAATAAGGCGACTTTACAACGGTTGGCCCTGTTTCCGACAACCAGCGGTAAACTCACCATTGATCCCATGGTAATAAATTGTGAAGTGGTAGTGCCCCGCAAATCGCGTTCTCCTCTGAATGATTTTTTTAATGATCCCTTTGCGGACCATCCCATTTTTAAGCATACCCAAATAGAACGGCTTCATTCACAGCCGCTTACTATTCAGGTTGCATCATTACCCTCGGCAGGAAAACCCAGTGTCTTTGGCGGATTAGTTGGTCAATATACCATCAATGCTGATGTGGATACCCACGAAACCTCTCTGGATAAGGCCATCACTTTAACCTATAATATCAGCGGGCAGGGCAATATCAATGCGGTGGTCATTGATGGTCCGGAGTTACCCAATTCCGTGGAATTATTTGATCCCAGTGTGAAAAGAACAGTGCACAATAAGGGATCCCATATTCGGGGAACAGTGACCTATGAATATGTTTTAATTCCCCGGACCCCGGGACTATTGGAGATACCCCCCCTCCGTTTATATTATTTCGATCCCGCCCAAGAGAAGTATCTTTATCAAGAGGCATCCGGATTTGACATCAGAATTCATCCGAAAAGAGAATATCTATCAGACCGTAATTATCCGCTCAGAAAAGAGGAGGTGGCCCTGCTGGGTAAAGACATTCGTTTTATTCGTAAGAGTGGAGTTAACTGGCAGCGCATGGATGCCGGACCCTTTACATCTGTCTGGTTCTGGATGATCAACAGCGTTGCCTTGGTTATTATTATAGCTGTTTTGGGTATCCATTTCAGAAATGAAAAGTTGGTCAACAATGTTGCTCTGGCGCGTAAGAAAAGAGCTTGGCGGGTTGCCCAGGAGCGATTGGAACAAGCCGGGCAAGCCCTAAATAATGAGGAATGGGAGGCCTTTCTGAGTCACTCCAACCGGGCTTTGATCGGGTTTGTGGGCGATAGACTGAACCTGCCGGATTCGGGTGCCAGTATGCAGGCAGTGATGGAAGCCCTGGACAATCAGGGAATCGACGCCGGGCCAGTAAAGCAGGTGGAAGCCATATTAAATAAAGTTGCGCAGGCCCGTTTTTCTCCTGATAAAACCCAGCGTGGTAATTATCACGAGTTACATACTGAGAATAAACGCATTATCAGCGAACTTAGCAGGCGGTTATAAATGCACAGTAAAATAAAAATAACAGCTCTGATTCTGGGAATCCTCTCCATCAACCAGGCCGGACCAACCAGCGAAGCCGTGGCTTTCTTCCAAAAAGGGAATACTGCTTATCAAGCGGAAAATTATCAAGAAGCGATTGAGATCTATCAGACACTGTTAGATAATGGTTATCACAGTGGGGCTTTATATTACAATTTAGGTAATGCCTATTACAAAATTGGAGAGATTGGTGAGGCCATCTTAAATTATAAACGTGCCCTGAAATGGCGACCTCATGATAGTAATATTCAGTTCAATCTGAGATTAGCGCAGTTATTGGTCAAGGACCGGATTGAAGGGCCCCCGGAATTTTTTCTTTTTCGCTGGCACGGAAAATTTATCAATTTACTCTCCTCCAAGGGATGGGGCGGGTTGTTTTCGGCGGTTTTTTTATTAACGGCCCTGTGGACAGCGCTTTATTATCATTGGGACTGGAAACGCTTTCATTGGATTGCGAAACGGGGAATGATTGTTCTGATTCTGCTGGGGTTGCTTACTTTGTATGCACTGATTACGCGTTATAATCTGGAAGTCAATCGGCATCAGGGTGTCATTGTAAGTCAGAGTGTGCGTAGTTTGGCAGCACCGCAAACCGGCAGTACGGAATTATTTATTATTCATGAAGGCACGGAGGTGGAAATTCTGGATCGGGACGCTAAATGGATTAAAATTGAATTGATAGACGGTAAACAGGGCTGGATACCGCAAGATGATATCGGTATTATTTAGGGTGTGGCAGGCTTGTATCATAATAGCAGCTCCCGGGTATTGAAGCTTTTCATAAACCCTAGATATTTTGTATATTTCCAAAGGAATAAATAGACGTAAGATGAGCAAAAGTAACATCCTAATAATATTTTTACTGATTCTGGTTACTCTGGTAAGCAGTTTTGCCCAGGAAAAGCTGGCTAAGCAAAAAGAAACATTCGATCCCATGTCCTTGAATGACCCGTCGCTACCGATTTTGGACGGTTCCATGATCTATGAGGTGATCACCGATCTTCAGAAAAAAACCCAGGCTGACCTGGTAGACAGTATTTGTATTGTCGAAAAAATGGGCTGGAAGGTTCAGTTCTTCTCCACGGAAGATTTTTATCTGGCGGATAGTATCTATAGCCTCGCACAATCTTTATTCGATAATGAAGTTCAGAAAGTATATAATTCGCCTTATTATAAATTGCGTGTCGGCAACTGTGAGACCCGTTCGGAAGCCGAGGAACTGTTACAAGTTGTACGTGAAGAAGGCTTTGATAGTGCCTGGATATTAAGTACTCGTATTAAAGTCAAAGAAAAGAAATACGTGTATTAATTTTATTTTCAAAAATTTTATAAGGAATAAAGAGTATGTCAGGTCATTCAAAGTGGAGTACAATCAAAAGGAAGAAGGCTGCCGAGGATGCGAAACGGGGCAAAATATTTACCAAGATTATTAAAGAGATCCAGATTGCGGCAAAATTGGGCGGTGGAGACGAAGAAACCAATCCCCGCCTCAGGAACGCCATTCAAGCGGCCAAAGATGCCAACATGCCAAAAGATAATATTGAAAGGGCTATTAAAAAGGGGACTGGTGAACTGGAAGGCATTAATTATGAAGAGTACACCTATGAAGCCTACGGCCCGGCTGGTGTGGCAATTTTAATGGAGATTCTGACTGATAACAAAAACCGGACGGTATCAGAGATCAGACATATTATGGATAAGTATGGCGGTAAGCTGGCCACCAACGGTAGTGTGGCCTGGATGTTTGATCCCAAGGGTAAAATGTTCGTTGAACAGGAAAAATGTCCCGAGGATGAGGCTTTTTTGGCGGCTTCCGATGCCGGGGCAGAGGATTTTTCAACCGCAGATAATGTTCACGAAATCACCACGGATCCCAAAGAATTGCATGCGGTGAGAGAAAAGCTGGAAGCTAAAAATATACCTATCAGTGAATCCGCACTGGATATGGTCCCCCAAAGCACTGTTAAAATAGAGCGGGATTTGGCCCCGAAGATCCTCGCTCTGATGGAAGAATTGGAGGATCATGAAGATGTACAAAGAGTATTTTCCAACTTTGATATCGATGACGAAATATTAGCGGAGCTGCAGGATTAATCTTGAGTCAAGATGAGCAATGTATCCTGGGTATTGATCCCGGATTAAAGGCTACAGGATATGGTTTGATAAAGCAAAAAAACAGGCAGCTGAATTGTCTGGAAAGCGGCACTATTCAGACCGATCCCAAGCTGCCTTTTCCTAAACGACTGATGGAAATATATAATAATATTACGCGCCTCATTCAGCTCTGGCAACCGGATATGATGGCCATTGAAGAATCGATATATGCACAGAACGTACACACCGCCCTCAAGCTGGGGCACGCCCGGGGCGTCGCTCTCTTGGCTGCTGCCAATGCCGGTATTGATATTTTTGAATATTCACCCAAGAAAATCAAAGTATCCCTCACCGGGAATGGAGCGGCACATAAAGAGCAGGTAAGATTCATGGTCACCAATCTTTTACGATTAAAAAACAAGCCGGCATCGCTGGACAGTTCCGATGCTTTGGCCGCTGCCCTTTGTCATTTAAATCAAAATTACAGGACGGACTAGTGTTTGCATATCTTAATGGAAAGGTCACTTATAAGGAACCCACGGCAGTAATTATTGATATCAATGGAGTCGGGTATTCTGTGCGGATTCCTTTGTCTACCTTTCAAAGCCTACCTGATCAAGGCCGGTCAGTAAAATTATATATTCATCATCACGTGCGGGAGGATGATCAAGCCCTGTTCGGCTTTGCCACGCAGGAAGAAAAAGAATTATTTTTAATGTTAATTAATATTTCCGGAATAGGTCCCAAAATGGCGATCACTATGTTATCGGGCGCAACGCCTCAGGAATTCCGTAATCGCATTATCACTAACGATGTCAAGGCTCTGACTTTGATACCTGGGGTGGGCAAAAAAACGGCTCAGCGCATCATTATGGAATTAAAAGAGAAACTATCCGCGGTTGAAGCGGAGATGGAACTGGACACTTCCGCGGCGCAAATACCGATCATCAATGAGGAAGCTTTAAAAGCATTGCTCTCCCTGGGATATAAGCGCAGCGAGTCTCTGCGCGCCCTGAAGAGGGCCTATACCGAGGTAGGAGAAAACGGGAATCTGGAAAAATATCTGAAAGTTGCCCTGAATAAAATTTAAGAGGAATTTTTATGAGTGGCACCAAACAAACACCCTTATATCGTAAACATCAGGAATGCAATGCGAAGCTGGTACCCTTTGCTGGTTATGAAATGCCTGTCCAGTATGTCGGTATCATGCAGGAACACCGGCGTGTCCGTCAAAGTGTGGGAATTTTCGATGTGTCCCATATGGGTGAGTTCCGTATCTCCGGAGAGAGGGCGGAAGAATTTCTCAATAGAATGACCCTCAATGATGTCAGCAAATTAAAAGTTGGTAAGGCCCAATATTCGGCCATGTGTTATCCCGACGGTGGCTTGGTGGATGATCTGATTGTCTATAAATTTGACGACCATTATATGATAGTGGTCAATGCAGCGAATATTGATAAGGATTATGCCTGGCTGGAAGAGCATCTCATGAATGGCGTGGATTTGGTGGATATGACCGATTCAACCGGACTACTGGCTGTGCAGGGTCCTAAATCCATTGACACTTTACAGAAATTGACCGAGATTAATTTGTCAGAAATTCCTTTTTATCAATATATTGAGGGTGAGCTGGCCGGGAGTGAGATGATTATATCACGAACAGGTTATACTGGGGAAAAGGGCTTTGAACTCTATCATGATCCGGCGGACAGTGAAGAACTGTGGGAGAGTGTTATGGAAGCAGGTGATGAGTATGATATTCTGCCGGCCGGACTGGGCGCACGGGATACGCTGCGCATGGAAATGAAATATGCCCTTTACGGTAATGATATTGATAAAACCACGAATCCTCTGGAAGCCGGACTGGGTTGGATCACCAAACTGGAAAAGGGCGACTTTATCGGGCGGGATGCTCTCCTGAAAATAAAAGAACAGGGGATAAACCGGAAACTGGTGGCTTTTGAGATGATGGGTAAAGGCATCCCGCGTGAAGGCTATCCCATTTTAAAAGCAGGTCAGCGGATTGGTCAGGTGACCAGTGGTACCCAATCCCCTTCCTTGAATAAAGGTATCGGCTTGGGATATGTCGCCTATGAATATCGCTGGAGTGGCACTGAGATCATGATCCAAAGCCGCGGAAAAGAATTAAAGGCCATGATTATCAAACCACCCTTTGTACCTTCTAATACGACATGAGTATTAAACGACGTGAAATCATCGGATTGATGTTAATTGCGCTGGGTTTGTTTATCCTACTCAGTTTAATTTCCCATGATCCCATGGAAGAACCAAGCATTTCAAAAAATGTGGTGGTCCATAATTGGATGGGAATTATCGGTGTTTTTATTTCCCATTATTTGATTAAGTATACCTTGGGAGCGGCGGCCTTTATATTTCCGGTTTTAATTATTCTCTGGGGGTGGTGGGTTTTCGCGCGGCGCAACCTGGGTGTTTTACTGCGCTTTACACTCTATATATCCCTCTTAGCGCTGATCGTCGCTACAGCCCTGGCTTTGCCTGCGGTGGGGCAAAATATCACCAGCATGGTCGGCTTCCGCTATAGCGGTTTGGTAGGAGGAGTGCTGGCCAAAACACTGCATGATTTTCTCGGTTTTTACGGGACTATAATAATTCTGGCCCTAGTCGCCTTAATAACAGTCCGTGGCTATTTTTCCTGGAGTTTTTACGGTCCGCTGGAACGGCTGCGCTTGAAACGGATCTCCCGCAAGACAGGTTCAAAAAGTGAGCATCCTGAAAAACGGCTAACTGATGTCCTGCCTGCAAAATCCAGGCGTAAAAAAGGATTGTTCAGACGAAGTGATAAAAAACCGAAACCGGTTGTGAAAGAGCAACCTGAGCCTGAACTTACCGATGCGGATATTAACCGGCCCATGGACCCCCCCGCACCCCGTAAATCACAATCAAGAAAACGCAAAAGCGGTACTGTGGCCGAATCTAAAACCGCAGCTGTGCGGAAAATGTCTACTACCAGCGGTGAACCCCCGCAAGCAGACGCAGCTCAGAGAGAATATAATCTGCCTTCCGTGGATTTGTTGGATGAAGAACCAGCTGATGAGGCCAAGGTATCCCGTGATGAAATGATGGAGAATGCGCAACGCCTGGAAGAAGCCCTAACGACCTTCAAAGTGGAAGGCAAAGTAGTCAATGTGGCGCCCGGGCCAATTATCACCCGCTATGAGATCGAACCGGCTTCCGGTGTGCGGGTCAGTAAGATCGCAGCGCTTTCCGATGATCTGGCCCGTATTTTAAAGGCCAAGCGAATTCGGATTGTGGCGCCGATTCCAGGCAAGTCAGTGGTGGGTGTCGAGATCCCAAACCGTCATCCGGCGACGGTATTTTTCCGGAGTGTTGTGGAATCCCATCAGTTTAAAAATTCAACCTCAAAATTGACCATTGCCCTGGGTAAAACCATTGCCGGGGATGTGTACACCGTGGATTTGTCCAAGATGCCGCATTTGCTGATTGCCGGTGCCACCGGATCGGGAAAGAGTGTCTGCATTAATATGATCATCTCCAGTATTCTATATCGTGCTAAACCCAATGAGGTAAAGTTTGTATTGGTCGATCCCAAAAAATTGGAATTATCAACCTATAAATCACTGGTCAGTTATCATCTGATCACCAGCGAAGATCTGGATGAATATGTGGTCACCCGGGCGGATAATGCCATTGTGGCCTTACGGTCGATTGAAATGGAGATGGAACGGCGTTATGATATTCTGTCCGGCGCTACGGTCAGAAACATTGAAGAATACAATAAAAAGGTCATCAAGGGGCATCTGGACAAGGAATATTTGCCTTATATTGTTATTGTTATTGATGAGTTGGCTGATCTGATGGTCACCTCTGCCAAGGAAGTGGAAGACCCGATCACCCGGCTGGCCCAAATGGCCCGTGCGGTAGGGATCCATTTGATTATTGCCACGCAGCGTCCTTCGGTCGATGTGATTACCGGAGTGATCAAAGCCAATTTTCCGGCCCGCATTGCCTTTCAGGTGACCTCTAAAATAGATTCGCGCACGATTCTGGATATTAACGGGGCCGAAAAATTATTAGGGCGGGGAGATCTGCTGTTGACCACTCCGCAGTCCCCGGAACCAAAACGCCTCCACAGTGCTTATATTTCCCTGGACGAATTGAACCGGATCCTGGAGCATATCAGCGCCCAGCCCAAACCGGAAGAGATGGCTTTACCTTCGGTAGAAGAGGAGGATGATCATCTGCCCGGGGATGTCAGTCAGGAGCGGGACGAACTGTTTGACCGCGCTTTACGCTTGGTAGTAACTCATCAGCAAGGCTCAGCCTCCCTATTACAGCGACGGCTGCGCATCGGCTATGCACGGGCCGCCCGCATCATTGATCAACTGGAAGACGCTGGGATCGTAGGCCCCTTCACCGGGAGTAAAGCCCGCGATGTACTGGTTGATGAAAATTATCTGGAAGACCTGGGTCCTCAAAATGACCTGCAGGAATAAAAGCGGTCTGTGATCACTGTCACGTGCGTATTAGATAAAATATTATTAATTGAATAGATAAACTTTCGGTCAGATAGAATGAAGAGGGATATTAAAAAAGGTTGGCTAATTATAGGAGTTTTGTTCTGTCTGCCGGTTTTTGCCGGGGAAGGAACAGCGTTGTTGAAAAAAACCGCTGATAAATACCGGCGGTTAATACCCTTTGAAATTACCTTTAAAATCAAACAAAGTTTTGTACCGACAGACAATGAGGATCCAATTGAAGGCCAATTTTATCTGGATTCCCTACATTGTTTCCGGTTGACCTATCCCGATCAGGTTATTTTATATGATGGCCAGTGGCTCTGGAGCCTGGATAAAGGAAATGACCAGGTCATTGTGGAAAGTTTTGATCCCCGTTCAAGTTTGCATTTGATTTATGATCTGTTGAGTGGGAATTTTTCCGATTTCCGGGTGATCAAAGTGACCCGGTCAACCCGGCAAGATAGTCTGGTGACTGTTCATCTGGATCCTGCGGATGAGAATAATTTTTTTGAGGACTTAAGCCTGGTTATCGATCATCATCACAATATTGAAAGGGCTGCCTACCAGGATTTTCAGGGAAATCAAACAATTATTCAAATGGGAGACTATCAACAGAGAGCATTACCGGATTCATTGCTCTATGAGATCAAATCGGTTGAAGAAGAAAATTTAATAGATCTGAGGCCACAGGATTGAGCAAGCCAAAATCTAATCGTCGATTTCTGAACTATAAAACCTTGCTGAGTATTTTGATCAGTGTGGCGGGCTTGTATTTGGGTTTTCGCAAATTTGATGTGCAGAAGTTTTTAGACGCCTTGCGCCAAGCCCATCTGATTTTATTTATAATTTCCATGGGTATTATGATTTTTATGACCTATTTACGGGCCTGGCGCTGGCAATACCTGGTGATGCCGATCAAAAAGATCTCCATGAAGGACATGTTTGCCGCTGAAATGATCTGCTATTTTGGGAATAATGTTTTTCCCATGCGCCTGGGCGAAGTGCTGCGCTCCTATTCCCTGAGCAAAATGAGCCGGGTGTCAGCTGTTTCGATTTTTGGAACAGTTATCACCGAACGCATTTTGGATACATCAGTTTTTTTATTGATTGTGATGCTGAGTGCCATCCTTTTTCCCAGCATGCCAGCGACTGTACGCCTGATAGGCTTACTGACTGCAATTTTTATTGTAATTCTAGTTGTCATTATTTACATTTTCAGATCAAGGAACATATCGATTGTCGGTTTTTTGAGAAAAAGATTGTCTAAATATTCGCAGAGTAAAGTCTATGACTTTATCAAGCGTTTACTGAGCGGAATCAGCACCCTGCGGCACACACCCCATTTGGGACTTATCATTACCCAGTCCATTATCGTCTGGTTGATCAGTCTTATCAATTTTTGGATTATGGGCGCCACCTTGGAAACCTATTTTACCCTACCCCAGCTGCTGCTGATCTTTTTTGTTACCTCTGCGATTATTTCCATCCCTTCCGCCCCCGGATATGTGGGCACTTATCATGCCGGTGCGATTGGTATTTTGTTATATTTTGGTATGGAATTAAGTAAAGCGCAAGCGCTAGCCGTGATTATGCACGCCGTGGGATTCATTTCTTTAACTTTGATTGGATTAATATACTTTTTAAAATACCATGTGGCGCTTAAGGAGACGTCAGTACCGAAAGTGAAGGATAACGTATAAAAAATATAGAATAATTAATAATTTTACTTTAAAATACCGAGCTGATACAGTGATTTTTTTGATAAAAGGGGATGCATTTATGAAAACCGTTGTGCAGAATAGCCTAAAATATATGATCGTAATCTGTTTTATATTCTCACCTTTTTTATGGGGACAACAAAGTGAGGACGTCCCTGAAAAGGTCCAGCAGGAAGCCGAAAAACATGGAATGACCGTCGATCAGGCGAAGAAAGAAGCCAGCCGGTTGGGCATAGATCTTTCCAACCCCGACCAGGCAGCTCAGCGCGCCCGGGAACTGGGGGTACCGGAAGCCAAAATACAGGAATTATTGAGAGCCTCCGAGGCCCAACAGGAGCAGGCAGTAGGTCCCGGCGAAGAGATACAACCTGAAGGCGAACAAGAACCGGGTCTGGAAGAGAGTACTGAGGAAACCATGGATGAGGAAACAACGGAAGAAGAAACGGATGAAGACCTGGAAGAAGAGGAAACCGAGGAGAAAACACCCACCGGCGGTATATCACTGCCCTATTTCGGATACAATACCTTTCAGACGATACCCGAGTCCTTTAAACCCAGTGCCACCGGACCGGTCAGCGATGGATATATCATTGGGTACGGCGATGAATTACGATTAGTGGTGTGGGGCGCCACCGAGTTCCAGTATGAACTGAAAGTAGACCGTGAGGGACGTATTTTTGTGCCCCGGGTCGGTCAGTTGACGGTGGCTAATAAATCTCTGGAAAAGTGCCGCGAAGAAGTGAAAAATTGGCTCTCCCGTAAATATCGCGGGCTGGTCAAAAGTCCGCCCACGATTTTTATGGACCTGACCCTCACCAGACTACGCCCCATCAGAGTGTTCGTACTGGGCGAAGTTGCTCAACCGGGGGGCTATAATGTCAGTAGTCATTCCACGGTCTTTAACGTACTGTATAGTGTCGGGGGCCCCTTAAGACGGGGTACGCTGCGGAACATTCAATTAATTCGGGATGGTAAGATTATAGAAACGGTTGATTTTTACGACTATTTGCTGAAAGGATATGGGGCCAATTCGATCCGCTTGCAAGATAACGATCATGTTTTCATTCCTACCCGGGGTAAGACAGTTTCTATCCGGGGACAAGTAAGACGAGCGGCATTTTATGAATTGAAAGAAGGGGAAACGGTCGTTGACTTAATTCAATTTGCCGGCGGATTGCAACCGGAGGCCTATGCCAAGCGGTTTCAGATCGAACGGGTGATTCCCTTTGAAGAGCGGCAGGATCCTTCCATCGCCCGTAAGATCATTGATCTGAATCTGGAGGATGTGTTATCAGGCCAACAAAAAATAAAGCTTCAAGATGGTGACCGGGTGCGTATCTTCTCGATTCTGGATATTCTGGAGAATGTCGTGCGCATATCCGGGGCAGTCTATCAACCCGGGACCTATGAACTCAGCGATACACTGCAAACCGTCCGACAGTTGATTAACGATGCTGACGGCCTTACCGGAGACGCCTACCTTGACAAGGCCGAGCTGACCCGCCTGAATCTGGACGGCACAGAGCGACTGATAAATCTGGATCTGCAACAGGTATTTAGCAATAATCCGGCGCATAATATTACCTTACAACCGGAAGACCGGTTACGAGTCTATTCTATTCATGAGCTGGAATATCCCAACCGGGTGCGAATTTCCGGTGAAGTCCGCCGACCGGGCAGCTATCCCTTGGTCGATAGTATGAGTGTCTATGACCTGCTCTTCCGCGGTGGCGGATTGAAGGATTCCGTATTTTTGGAACGAGTCTATTTGGAACGGGCTGATCTGATCCGCAAGGATGAAAACGGATTAACCCGTCAGATTATCCAATTTGATCTGGGTCAGGCTTTAAAAAAGCAAGGAATTGCCCGGAAATTACTCAAGCCCGATGATCAGATTGTGATCTATCCCCGGGATATTAAGCAAGTGACCGCGCGCAATGTTTCGATTGTGGGCAGAGTCCAGAATCCAGGCAACCGAGCCTGGCGCAGTAATATGACGCTCCATGACCTGGTATTCTCCGCCCGCGGCTTGCAGGATCCGGAGTATCTGGAGGATGTCTATCTAGAACGTGCTGATCTCTTCCGGGAAATCGAAACCGGCGGTAAGGAGATCCGCCTTTCCTTTAACTTGCGGAAAGTGCTGCAGGGGAAAGGGATTGCCAATATGTCCCTGGAACCCAATGATGTAGTGCGGATTTATCCCGCTACCGTTGAAGAGTTTAGAGATAATTACGTCAATGTTAAGGGAGAGGTTAAAAATCCGGGGCAATACCGATTGCGCGAGAATATGAATCTGGAGGATTTATTGTTGGTGGCCGGTGGATTTACCCGGGGAGCTTATATTAAAGAAGTTGAGATCAACCGTTTTATGCCGGGAATGACCGACCAGATCAGTGCAGATAAATACCAGACCATTCCAGTTCCTTTGGTAGAGGATAGCTCGGTTGAAGATATTTCTTTTGCCCTTGAAGATACCTTGAGGGCTTTGAAAAATGCCCGCTCAACTCCATTGCAACACCGCGATATTGTTTTTGTGCGGCGCAATCCAAATTACCATGACGATGAGTTTGTGACTATTTCTGGCGAAGTGGTTTTTCCCGGTGATTATGCGATCATCAAAGATGGTGAAAAAATATCAGAACTGATCAAACGTACCGGCGGCCTGACACCCCAGGCCTTCCCGCCAGGGGCTCGTTTTTATCGAGGCGGGCAGCGGGTTGTGGTAGAGATGGAGCAGGTTATCGCTGGCAAAAGCCGCTACGATCTTGAGATCATCCCTGGTGACCGCATCATTATTCCGCCCAAGCCGAATACAGTCCAGGTCAGAGGCAATGTGAATGTGACCGGACTATTTAAGTATCAAGACCGGAAAAATGTTTTTTACTATATTGACCGGGCTGGTGGATTACAGGATAGTACCAAGGAGGTCTTGGTGACCTATCCCTCCGGTGAAACTCAAAAGGTGCCCAAATTTCTGGGAATGTATTTCTGTAAGCCCAAGGTTCAAGATGGCTCTGAAATAGTGGCCACGAAAAAGAAACCGCGGAAACGGGAAGAGGTGGACATAAAGGGGATCGTAACAGAAACCATGGCAATAATGTCAAGCGCCTTAACCATAATTGTTTTGGCTACTAAAATTCCAGGGTGATATTTAATCAATGAGTAATATTTATGTATCAGAAGAATTCGCAACAAAGTAATATTAATCAAAATGAGCCGCGACCCTATCCCGAGCCCTATGAGCCCGAGGAAGAGGTTTCACTGCTCGACTATCTGGTCATTATTACCGCTAATATGAAATTGATCCTGATCACGACCGGGGTGTTCCTGTTTTTTGGTTTGTTTATTGCACTCACCAGTACTCCGGAATACACCTCTTCCGCTCAGGTAGTACGCGAGATCCCCGGGGAACGGACAAGCTCGCCATTATCCGCCCTGCGCGGGATGGGCATCCAAGTAGGCGGTGCCAGTACCGGTCTGACACCGGAGACCATTCCGGATATCTTAAAAAGCCGGGAGGTCTGTCTGGCCGTGGCCAATGACAAGTATTATTTTGAAGATGCGGACTCCAGCATGTCCTATATTGAATATCTGGGCCGGGAACCGGGAATTTTCAGCGTCATTTTTGGTTTCATTAAAAAATATACCATCGGATTGCCCCGTACAATAATCGGATTTTTGACACCTGACAAAAAATTGGAAGAGACAGTCGGAGTAAAGGAGGGACAGGCTAAAATTCTGACCGAGGAAGAAGAGGCGGCGATAAAGAGTTTACGTAACATGGTTAAAGTGGACGTAGACCGGGAATCCGGAATTATGGATCTTGCTGTAACCACCAGGGATCCCATTCTGTCAGCCAGTTACTGTCGTAATTTTATTGAAAACCTGACGCGGCGGGTGCAAGAAATCTATACCCAAAAAACCAAAGAGAATTTGCTTTTCATCGAAGACCGTTTTGCAGAAACCCGGGAAGAGTTAATTCAGGCCGAAGATGAGCTGGCTAAATTTATTGACAGCCATGAGAATCCCACGGAGGCACGGCTGACCGTGGAGATCGACCGTTTAAGACGGGTGGTACGGTTTAAGTCACAGCTTTATCAAGAACTACAAACCCAGCTGACCCAGGCCGAGATCGAGCTGCAAAAAACCGAACCGGTCCTGACCGTTATTGATCCACCTATTCCCCCACGGGAGAAGAGCGGCCCCAACCGCAAGTTAACAGTTATACTCGCCATTTTTCTGGGAGGTGGCCTAGCCCTGGGGATTGTTTTTATCAGAGAATATGTCAATAATTTAAAGGAAGATGAGGAAAACGAATCCAAACTGGCTGCGATCAGCCAGAAGTTCCAACCCCTAAAAACCAAAACCCTAAATATAATTAACCGGATAAGACCGCAAAAATAATTTATGCTCTATTTGAGGATGACCGCTCGATTGACCTAACTTGTTTCTTTTGAAAATATAATTAATTTTTTTATATTTATAACATAAGTCCAAAAGGAAACAGAGTGATATGGATTCCGATCGCCATGGTCAAGTTGAGGATAATTCTGCGGAACAGGAAGTATCGCTGCAGGATTACCTGGGGATTCTCTACCGGGGCCGGTGGCTCATAGCCGTCAGTTTACTCGTCATATTTGCTGCTACTGTTTACCTCTCTTTTACGGCGCCGCCTCAATATGAATCCACCGTTTTGATTATGTTATCCGGGAAAAGCAAACAGGCCGGCATGATATTCTCAAATCCGATCCTGCCTCAGAATTATTTAAAGGTCAATAATGAAATTGAAGTCATCCAGAGTAGACATCTGGCGCGCCGGGTGATCAAGGCCTTGCAGTTTGCCGATTATAGTGACAGCCTTTACATCCTAAGCCACAGGCATTATGAAAATAACCGCCCTCAATTTCATTCCCTGTTGGCTGCGATGAAAAGGAAAGTCAGGGGAATATTGATCAGTCCTACTGAGCCGGCCCTTACCATTTCAGACACATTAAACCGGCCGCTGGTCCGTAAATTGCGGAATGCTCTACAGGTTGAACCTATCCGGGATACGGAAGCCATCCGGCTCACGGTTACCTCAGTGGATCCCTCGGAAGCCGCCTTGTTGGCCAATATCATTGCGCGGGAATATCAGTTGCTCGACCGCGAGTACAATCTGACAGATGTAGTGGAAGTCAAGTATTTCCTGGAAGAGCAGATCGGAAAAATACAACAGGAATTAACCTATTCTGAAGAGGCGCTTAAGCAATATCAGGAGCAAGAGGGGGTTTTTGGTCTGGATGAAACTGCCCAAACCTTGATTGATCAGCTTTCCACCTTTGAAGCCACCTTTTATGCCTCTAAGGCCGAGCTGGCGGTAGCCCAGCGGGAACTGGAAAACCAGGAAAAGGAAATGAATGCCCGGGAGAAATGGGCGATTGATGAATCTATGAACACCACCAATCCCCTGATTGCGCAGCTCCGGCAGGCCATAGCCGAACTGGAAGCCAAGAAGATCGCAGCCATGAGCGCACAAGGTTATGGTGAAAATAGTGCCGGGATCCGTGAATTGAATTCCCGGATTAATGAATTTAAGCAGAGATTGTATCGGGAGTCGCAAAAATTAACCAATATGGGCTTATCGCCGGAAGAGCAGTCGGAGATTTCCCTGGATCTGATGAAAAAGGCACTGAACAATCGTATTCGGGTTATGTCTCTGAATGCCAAGACGCAGGCCTATAAAAAACTGGTCGATCAATATGCTGATAAGTTGGAGCAATTGCCGGAGAAAAGTATTCAGTATGCCCGTCTGGACAGGGAGCGCCAGGTCAATGAAAAATACTATATGCTGTTGAAAACCAAATATCAGGAAGCCCGGATTAAAGAGGCCAGCCAGATCAGCAGTATCCGCATTGTTGATCCGGCGGTTCCCCCGGAAAATCCGGTTAAGCCCCGGAAAAAGTTGAATTTGCTGCTGGGAATTTTCCTGGGATTGGGGCTAGGAGTGGGGATCACATTTGTACGTGAATATTTTGATCACTCTATCCGCAGTATTGAAGATCTGAAGAAGCAGGGCTTATCAACGTTGGTAATTGTACCGGATATCAATACTAAACTGGCTATTGAAAAGCTGCCCCGTAGAGATGGTATGCCCGCGACTGAATACAGTCTCAAAGAGCGGCTGGTAACTCATTATGATCCCAAGTCAATAGTGGCCGAGGCTTACCGGGGCCTGCGAACCCAGATCCAATACATGAATCCGGATCAACCCGTCCGCTCTTTAGTCATATCCAGCCCGGGACCCGGGGATGGTAAATCCACCACGATTGTGAATTTAGGGATCACTTTTTCCAATTTAGGCAAACGGGTCTTACTGATCGACGCTGATTTACGCAAACCCGTACAGCACCGGGTTTTTGATATTGCAAAAAATCCCGGATTGACCGACTGGGTAACAGATGATTTGAGCCGAAAAGAGATTATCAGAGCAACAGACATCACGAATTTATCAGTGATCACTTGCGGTGATATTCCGCCCAACCCCTCGGAAATTCTGGCGTCACAAAAATTACAGGCCTTTATACAACAATTGAAAGCTGAATTTGACCTGATCCTGTTGGACTCGCCCCCTATTATTGCGGTTACGGATGCCAGTATTCTGGCCAAGCTGACTGATGCTATCTTTCTGGTCGTGCGTGCCGAATCCACAGATGAGCGCATACTAAAGCGGTCCATCGAGCAGCTCTCTCAGATCAATTGTAATTTGGCGGGTGCCATTCTTAACGATGTGAATGTAGACAGGGGTTACGGCTCCTATTATTACTATTATCAACAGTATTACCATTACAATGAAGAGAGTAAGCGAAAGAGGAAGCAGACCGGCCGCAGGGCGCCCCATATAAGGGCGTGGATTTCCAGGTTCAAGTAAACATTAGAGGTAATCAGCAAGGGGGTTAGCCAGCTCAATTTTGGAAGATGGCCTTTTTAATTGGTGTATTATGGAATGCTTATCCTGACGCTATTCAGCCGGACTTAAGGTTGACAAAAAGTAAAAATATTTGTAGTTTAAACGGCATTAATGAATGTATTAAGTGATTTTAATATTTAATTAACCGGCGTTTCAACACACTGAAGCGGTTATTTTTTATACTAAAAATTAGAAAGAGAGGTGAACTCAAAGAATAATGGTAGAAATTAAAGTCCGTAATCATGAAAATTTAGAAAGGGCTCTGCGTCGTTTTAAGAAGAAATTTGAGAAAGCTGGCACACTGAAGGATATTAAGAAAAATGCCTATTATGTCAAGCCCAGTGAAAACCGGCGCATGAAACGGGCCAAATCAGCCAAACGAATGAAAAAACTCAGATCCAAAGAGAGACGCAGAGTTAACCGACGCCGACGTAAGTTGAGTAGTATGTAATTGAGTTTTCAATCCCGGCTGAGCTCAAGGCTCAGTGTGATGAAAAAAATAATTCAAAATAATATAGCTCGCTTTCTTTAATCGATAAAGGGGAAAAATGTTAATAGAGAGTCTTTCCGGTGTGAGAGCACATGACAAAGAGCTCACAGATAAATTTGTCAGCGCCTATGCTCAGGCCTTTGCCGATATGATCGGAGGGGCTAAGCGGGTAGTGATCGGACGCGACACACGGGTCAGTGGCACCCGAATTAAAGATACAATAATTGAAACCCTGAGGAGGATCGGAATCAAAGTTGTAGACCTGGGAATATGTCCCACGCCAACGGTTCAGTTCCAGGTTGCTTTTCAGCAGGCTCAGGGCGGCATCGTGGTAACCGCCAGCCATAATCCCTTACCCTGGAACGGATTGAAATTTCTGAATGCCGCTGGTATCTTTCTGAATGGTGATCAAATGCGTACGTTGCAAAAAAAGCGCAAGAAATTTGTCAGGCAGTCGCTGCCTGAGGCGACAGAGAAAGCCGCGTTGATCGACTATGTGCAGGGGATTGAAGATCATATCCGGTCGACACTTTTTTTACCTTATATTAATCAGGATCGGATCAAAGCCCGCAGAATCAAGGTCGTTATCGATGCGGTTAATGGTGCCGGTTATCAGGCATTACCGCAATTGCTGAAAGCCCTGGGATGCCAGGTTGTACAGCTGAACTGTCAGGCGGATAAACCTTTTCCCCGCTCCCCGGAGCCTTTACCGGAAAACCTGTCAGAACTCACCCAAAAAGTCACTGAAACGGAAGCGGATATTGGTTTAACGGTAGATCCCGACGCCGACCGCCTGGCGATTGTTTCTGATCAAGGCAAACCTATTTCTGAAGAATATACCTTAGTGTTGGCCAGTAAATTGGTACTTTCTAAAGCAGTTACTGATGAGAAGCGCATCGTGACCAATCTATCCACCACCATGGCAATTGATGATCTCGCTCAGCAGTATAATGCCCAAGTGATCCGGACACCTATCGGTGAGATCAATGTGGCTGAAAAAATGCAACAAGTCAATGCGCTGATCGGTGGCGAAGGTAACGGAGGGGTAATTTTACCCGATTCCCATCTGGGCAGAGATTCGCTGGTGGGTACCGCTTTAATTTTACAGCTCCTAGCCGAGATGTCGAAACCCTTGTCTAAAATCATGGAAAATATTCCGCGCTATCATATGATCAAGCAAAAAGCGCCGCTGGATAATATTAAGTTGGATGCAGAACGGGACAATTTAAAACAGTTAGCCAAGCCTGAATCCATTGACATTCAGGACGGTATTAAATTTATTTACAAGGATCGCTGGGTACACATGCGGCCATCCAATACGGAACCGATCATCCGCATTTATGCGGAGGCCAGAACCGAGCAGCAAGCCCGCAAGAGCGCGCAACCTTTCATTGATTATTTTAAAGATAAAGACCAAAATCAATAGGGAGATGTATGCATTCGTCCTATAATAAAACTGTTAGCGTTGAGCAGGCAGAACAAAATATTGCCCAATACATTGACCATACACTGTTAAAACCTGAGGCTACTCAGGAGGATATTCGTAAACTGTGTGAGGAAGCCCGTTTTCTGGGGGTTGCTGCCGTTTGTGTCAATCCGGTGCAGGTCAGCTTTAGTGCTAAGCAATTGCGGAACAGTTCGATAGCGGTGGCCACGGTGATCGGATTTCCCCTGGGTGCCAATACGGCCACAATCAAGGCGGCAGAAGCCCAGGATGCGCTGTTAAACGGAGCCACAGAAATGGATATGGTTATCAATATCGGCGCCCTGAAAGCAGGCCGTTACCGCGTGGTTCGTCAAGACATCGAAGGGGTGATTAATGCAGCCAGTGGCAATATAGTGAAAGTGATTATTGAAACAGCGTTTTTGACCGATCAAGAAAAAGAGACTGCCTGCCGCTTAGCCCGGGAAGCTGGCGCACATTTTGTGAAAACATCGACCGGTTTCAGTAAGAGCGGCGCTCAAGAGAATGATGTCAAATTAATGCGCCGTACGGTGGGAGAGACTATGGGCATTAAGGCGGCCGGTGGGATTCGGAGCTTTCCGGATGCGCTACGCATGATTGCAGCCGGGGCAAACCGGATCGGCGCCAGTGCCACTCTCAAGATCGTTCGGGATCAATCCTCCCGTAATCATTAAAATAATATTTATTTTAATAAAATACAGGATCTGACCCAGGACTGATTCCTGGTGATCAGGCGGTAATGATAGATACCGCTGGGAAGTGATCCGGGCTGCCAGTTGATAGGGTACGGTCCGGCCGGCAGAACATCCCACTGAAAGTTGGCCAACTCTTTTCCCAACAAATTAAAAATTTCGATATTCACTGATTGTGCCATGGGTAAATGAAATTGTATCGTGGCTATAGAATTGAAAGGATTCGGATAGTTTTGGTGTAAAGCTGGCTTTCGAAGGGATTGTAGATTTGTGTGGGTATGGCTGTTTAAGGGATTTAAGGGCTCAGCCAGGATGGCAGTTGCCCAATCACCGACCTTGGGCTTCATAACCGATTCCTTTTACAACAAATTTTTCTCCGTCGATATAATACATAATACCAACCATCCTGAATAGTAACCGCTGATGAACGCATACCTGGGCAGAGAAAGCGGAACAGAAACAGGAGCAATCGAATTATTTTTAAGAGACGGGTCAATTTTTTATTCTGTATATTTGATGTTTCAGGGAGCTGTTCTGTTTGCGGATTTATTTATTTCTGTTCTTTATCCGGTGCTGTTTTAGACAGGCGGCTGAATTTTCTTAATACCCTGACTAGTTCATTGAGGGGTAAGGCTGGTACGGAGTGGTCCTGAAAACCGGTGAGCTTAGTGGCCTTGGACAGAGAATTGTAAATGGCTTCCTGGGTGGCTTCTTCCACAGCTTGGAATAGAGCGGTCACGGCACTGTTTGCCAGGAGACGGGGCCGTTGAAAATGTTGGTCATCACTTTTATAAGGAATTTGATAAGCGATAGAAAAAGCGATGGCATAATCTCCGGAGGAATTGGACATGAGATGACAGGTGCGGGCCATACCATTAAAGGCGTGTTTGGCCAACCGTTCCAGATTACGGGCCGAAAGCGGTGCGTCGGTAGCAACCACAATCATGCAGGAGCCGTCCCGGCTCTGGGTTGTATTGGGTGGTGTCGTCTTCTGTTTGGGGAAGGGAATTCCCTTGATCATGAGTTGACTCCCGAAATTGCTTTGTACCAATACTCCGATAGTATAGCGTTCATGGCCGATTTGAGTAGTGTGCCGCGAAGCGGTTCCAATTCCGCCTTTAAATCCCAGGGCCGTAGTCCCGGTTCCGGCGCCGACACTGCCCTCGGTTACCGGACCTGATTGAGCCAATTCAAGGGCTTGGTAAATATGGGCACGGCTAATTGCCATGGAACGGATGTCATTTAAATACCCGTCATTGGTTTCACCTACCACTGCGTTGACAGATTTGACAGATACATTCCCAGGTTGACGCAGGGTATATTCATCCAGGGCATTGACCGCTGTGCCCACGCTCAGGGTATTGGTCAGGATAATAGGTGTTTCCAGGGTACCTAATTCACGTACCTGAGTGTATCCGCATAGTTTACCGAAACCATTAAAAACATAAATGGCCGCCGGAACTTTCCTTTGAAAAATATTGTGGGCGTGGGGGATTATGGCGGTCACGCCAGTACGGATCCGGTCTCCCTGGATGAGGGTTACATGACCGACTTTAATCCCGGCGACATCGGTAATGGCGTTCAGGGGACCTTATTCCAGGGAACCGACCCGGATACCCAGATCTCTGATGCGGGCGGGGGCCGGATTATTTTCTGCAAAAACTGATGCGGTTTTTCCCATAGTAATAATTATAAATATTAGGAGGGTAAGACACAACTTTTTGTTTGGCTTTATTGGCATTAAAATACCCTAATTCTTTTCGTAGAAAATTGGCAATTATTTTCAGCGTCCATTTATCAGGGGAAAATGTGTCAGTCTACCGTCACTTTATTTCCAGGTTTTTTCCAGCACTCTGACCCAGTTCCGGTAGCAGATCTTTTTCAGAGCGGCGGTATGGTACCCGTGGCAGGAGAGCTGCCGGATCAATTTGGGCAGACCGCTGACATTTTTAATTTCTTTGGGGATCAAGGCGCCGTCAAAATCACTGCCCAAAGCAATATGGTCTATGCCGATGCGCTCCACGATGTGATCCACATGTCTTACCATGGTCTCAAGCGGTATTTCTTTATCCAGTTTACCATCCGGACGCAGATCAGCCACATGAAAATTTAGACCGACCACCCCCTTGGATTGGCCGATGGCATCCAATTGTTCATCGGTCAAATTACGGGTTGAGGGTGAAATAGCGTGAACTGCCGTGTGGGTTGCCACCAGCGGGGCTGAACTTATTTCCGCCACATCCCAAAATCCCTTTGCATTTAAATGGGACAGGTCGATTAAAATGCCCAAATCATTACACTTATGCACGAGGTTTCTCCCAAATTCGGTCAAACCCGGTCCGGTATCCGGTGAGTGAGGAAACTGAAAAGGGACACCGTGGCCAAAAGGATTGGGGCGACTCCAGACTAGGCCCAGTGATCTTAAACCGGCAGCATGAAAAACATAAAGGGCATCCAGAGTGGGATCGATGGCTTCCGCGCCTTCGAAATGGAGCACAGCAGCCATAATATTTTGCTGCAGACAGGTTTTTAATTCCCGGACATTGCGCACGATTTTGAAAGTACCGGCAGATTCATTTTCTATCTGGAATAATTTTGCCATCATCTCCAGGGTGATCCGTTGTGCCCGGCTGTATTCTACCGGAGGCTCCATTATCGCTTTGCGTCCCTGTTCGTTTGGCTGGGAATTAAAATTCATACGGCGATCGAGGTTGGGCTCAGCCGGAACATGAATGGCGAAGAAGCCACCGGCAAAGCCGGCTTTTTTAGCCCGCGGATAATCCAGATGACCTTCAGGATGGAGCTTGAAAAAAGAGGTGGATCGATTCGCGGAATTATCCTGGGTAAGACGTTCCAAGACATCGTTGTGTCCGTCAAAAATAATATGCTTTACTTGGTTTGGCATAAATAGGCTGTCTATAATTAAATTGAAAGGTTACTTGTGAATGATAAAAAACAGCGTCTAAATATAATCTTTTTTTACCCGTACCTGTTAGCCCTATTCGCGGTTGTTGGCATTAATATAATCGATGATCAAGTGGTTGATGGCGCGGCCCACCACCCGCTCACCGGCCCTTTTACCCAGCGAGGGAGCCCCCTCGGAAATATTCAGGTACAGGGTCTGTGTTTGACGCGTGACCCGGCGGATGGCCTGACGTACAAAGCTGAAGGGAATGCGCACTTCGGTAATGGCGCTGGTAGGGATGCCTTCGACTCCGTCCAGATCTACTTCCAAGCCGACCGGTCGTTCGAGGCTCTGTATAAATTTTATCGCCCGGTTGAGCTCGATTTGGAAGGAGGCTTCAAAGTGTTGAGTGATCTGATGATAGGTGGAATAGTCTACTATTCCTTTGGCGTGCAATTCCTGGATGCGCTGCAGATAGCCTGGGGAATGATATAATTCATATAGGCCAAAAATATAATATCCTTTTAAAAATCCCTCATTGATAGCATAAGTAAAGGCATTTCCGCTGTGGCGCCCCTCTTTTGCTCTCAGATCTGCATGCAGATCAATATTTAAACAGGATAAGGCGGGCCCCTGTTTTTGGAGCAAGGTGTTGCCAGCCTCACGGAGGAGCGGATAGGCATTGTTATGACCGCCTCCGACTACTAAAGGTGTTAAACCCGCCGCGAATATGCTTTTGATTATTGGGCTGACACGGCGGTCAATTTCACTGACTAAATGGCGGAGCGGTGTTCTGTCGGTAATGGCCTTGTAGTTCTCCAGAGTGGCGACAGCCATAAGATCATCGAGTTTAACCTTTCCCAGAATTATTACCTGCTCAGCAAGTTCTGTATTATTTTGCCATAGGACCGGAAAATACTTTAGAAAAGCCTGCCATCCTCCTTCCGCACCCGGTCTGCCGCGATTGGCAACCGGTCCGATTCCCTCGGGAATACCCAACAGGGCGTACTTTTTACCGGATTGTTGTCGCTCTCGCAGAAACCGATCTATATCTGTGGTCCGTTCCGGTGGTATAAACAGGGATCTTAAATTATCCGGATAATGATCTGAACTGATTCTCTCAGTAGTTGCGGGCATCAGATAATTCATTTTCACTCCCGGTTTAGCGGTTACAGAGCCAGATGATATTTTTATGATTTTTCTACCAAATCTTCAACCAGTCCGTCACGGGGGATAAAGGGTAGGGTCAGCTGGCCTTCATCCCGATGGTCTTTGTTCCAGCACAAGGCGGTGTCAATGGCCGGTTGATTACGGCCCCAGCTGCGGCGGGTAACCCCGCCCATGACATCCCAAGATAAGCCCTTGCGGACGACGGTTTCGGCTTTTTGACTGCCGTCCAGTAGGATAGCGTTGCCCCCATTGCTGGCTTTACTAATGCCTACCCCGCCACCGTTGGACAGCACCACCAGGGTCATCCCTCGGGCGATATTACCGCCAAAACACTGTACCGACATATCGGCTGTAGTGCGGCTGCCATCATAGATATTGGCGGTCTCCCTGAAGGGAGAATCAGTACCGGAGGTATCGTGGTGGTCCCGCCCTAACAGCACCGGTCCGATTTTTCCCCGGCGTACCAGTTCATTAAACCGCAGGGCAATTTTAATCCGGCCTTCTTCATCAGCATAGAGAATACGGGCCTGGGTACCGACAACCAGCTTGTTTTCTGCGGCGGTGGCGATCCAGTGATAATTGTCACGGTGTAAGGAACTCTGTTCAGGGTCAATACAATCCAAAGCGGCCTGATCAGTTATATGGAGATCCGCTTCCTTGCGACTCAGACAAACCCAACGGAAGGGTCCGAAGCCACGATCAAAACAAATAGGTCCCATGATATCTTCCACATAGGAGGGCCAGATGAATCCCTGACTGGTGTCATGGCCGTTTTTCGCGATTTTTTTAATACCGGATTCAAAAACCGAGGCCATAAAGGCATTGCCATAATCCCAGAAGTGGCTGCCTTCAGCCGTCAGTTCTTGAACAGCCTGAAAATGGCGATGCAGGGATTTGTCAACCAGTCTACGAAAGGCAGACGGGTCTTCGCTTAGCAGAGTGCGGCCTTCCTCGAAAGTAACTCCCACGGGTGTATAGCCCCCGTCATAAACAACATGACAGGAGGTTTGATCGGAGAGCAACTCAACCCTTACCTTATGAGCGGCCAGATATTCCAGTAGATCGACAATATTACCGTGGTAGGCGATGGATATCGCTTTTCCAGCGGATTTATAATGCTGCATCCATTGCGTGATCTCGGCCAAATCATCAGACACTTTACTGACCCAGCCCTGCTGGTACCGGGTTTTAATGCGACTGTCGTCAACTTCGGCAATCACGCCCACACCGCCGGCGATTTCAATGGCTTTAGCCTGGGCACCGGACATCCCGCCTAATCCGGAACTGACAAAGCAGACCCCTTGCAGATCACCTTTTTCGTCAATACCCAAATATTTGCGGCCGGCGTTCAAAATAGTGATATAGGTGCCGTGTACAATACCCTGTGGGCCGATATACATCCAGCCTCCGGCTGTCATCTGTCCGTAATTAGAAACTCCCATGGCGGCTAACTTTTTAAAATTATCGGGATGATCCCATTTGCCGACCAGTAGTCCATTGGTGGAAATGACCAAGGGGGCTGTTTGACTGGTGGGAAAAATTCCCAGCGGATGACCGGAATTGACCACCAGAGTTTGATCTTCCCGGATGATCTCTAAATACCGCTTGATCAGGCGGTACTGCATCCAGTTCTGGCAGACCTGTCCGGTTTCACCATAGGTGACCAGTTCATAGGGATATAAGGCGACCTCAAAATCCAGATTATTATCAATGTTAACTTGCAGGGCACGGGCCGACAGGATCCCTTGATATGCATCGACCGGTTTGCCGATAATTTTTCCCGATGGTCGGTAACGATAGCCATATATACGTCCCCGGGTCTTTAATTCCTGCAGAAATTCAGGGGCTAAAGTCTCGTGAAGATTTTCCGGAATATAACGGAGTGCGTTCTTGACCGCTATAACTGTTGCATGCTTTGTCAGATTAAAACCGCGGGAAGGTGCCCGTCTTATGTCATACCGAAAACTGGGTTTGGAAGGCAATTCCCGGGGCAATTTCACTGTCATTGCCCGGGAAATATCCAGATTGTCCATGTTTAGCTCCCTTTTGCTAATTGATAATTAGAATAAAATATATTGTCCTCATAAAAATAAAAATCAATATATGATTCTTCGTTTAATAAAGCTGTCCTATCCCGGGTTTGGATGATGATTAGGAGTAGGGCGAATTGACAGTTTTTTTCAACTCTAAAAACAACTGGCGCGCATTAAGGGCGGGTGTGTAACTGGAATCAGCATTTTGCCAGATAAACTGCACGGTTTCAAGATGCTCCAAGGCCAGGCTCGGTTTACCCATCTGCTGGTAAGTAAGGGCTAGTTGATAATGGGCTTGCGGATAATAAGGCAGGATACTCAGGGTGTTTTGCAGGAATTCTTCCGCCTTGTTCAGATCGCCCAGATGCCGGTAACAGCGTCCAATATCAGTGACAATCCTAACATCATTGGGGTCGTAATTCAGTTTTTTCTGATAATTCATGATAGCGTTGATATAATTACCCTGTGCTTCTGCGATCTCCGCTTCCGCCTGATAAAGATATTTCCGTTTCGAGTATTGGCCGAAGATCCGGATGGCTTCTTCAAAATTTTTCATGGCTGAACGAAGGTTAGCTGTATCTTGCAGCGCAGTATAGATCTGAATATAACCCAGGGAAACCAATTTTTGCCAGGGTTGTGCCAGCTGGGCTGCGATGCGCTCCAAACGTGTCAAAGCCTCTTCTGTCTGTCCACTTTCCATATAAAGGTCAAAAGGGGTCTCATAAATTTGATTAATATTGAGATCAACCGGATTCATATACCGGACTTGCAGCTTAAATTGTTTGTTTAAGTGATCCAAGGCGTGCCTGATTTGACCGCGCCGTGTATAATATTTTTGTAAGGCTTGGTTGACGATCACCTTTTCAGCGGCTGTTTTGGCCAGCTGCCGAGCCTCCTCATACTGCTTTAGAGCCTTGGTAAAATCACCGGTCTCTTTGTCGACATCAGCCAGCCGTACCATAATGGATATATTGGTTGGGTCGATAATCAGGGCGTTATTGAGATATTGCCGGGCCTCCTGATATTTTCCCATGGTGATAAAAAGCTCTCCGATAGCTGAAAAGGAACGGTAATCACGGGGAAATTCATTTTGATGTTGGTTATAATAATTCAGGGCCTCTTTAAACTTGCCCATTTGTTTATAGATGTCACCGATATAGCGGAGATAATATTTACGCACCGGATCCAGCTTGAGGATAAATTTATACTTTTCGATTGCTTTTTCTAATTTATGCTGTTTGAGATACTCCTCAGCCAATCGAAAGTGACCATGAATATCTTTGGGGTATAGCCTGACCATCATCTTGAGGATGGAAGCTCGTTTTTCAGGATTTTCAGTGATCAGATAGTACTCTTCCTTGATACGGAACTGTATTTTTTCCGGTAGTTTATAGATATAATTAATGGCTTTCTGGATGGCCTGGTGGGCTTTCCCTGATTGGTTTGTATTGATATAAGCAGCGTATAACCCCCAGTACGCCATAGTAAAGGTCGGATCGGTTTGGACGGCTTCCTCCAGGGGTTCCAGCGCGCCACGATAATCATTTTTCAGATTAATCAGATTGGAAGCGGTGATGTAATTCCGGTAGGCGGAGACGGAATGAGTAAAGATTTCTTTGATAGGCAGATCCTCGACCTCTTTGATGTGCCATTTGGGAATTTCCAGATCTTGTTTCACATTGGCCGTGATTCTATCGATCAACTCAAAAAGCGTCGTGCCGCGATAGGCATGTTCATTGATCAGCTGGCCGGAAGCCGTTTCATAGAGATAAGTGTTCACCAAGATCGTATCATTTTTTATATTATAGGTGCCACCCAGGAAGAATTCCCGCTGGATCTCTTTGGCTATTTTTTTCTCCAGCGCCATAGGCATATCCAGGTTTTCTCCAAAGCCGGCCTGCATGATTTTTTGATAAATAAGATCTTCATAGGCGGAATAAATTGAAAAGAAAAGGTCCTGTTCCAGATCAATATGGCAACCGAACATAAAACCGTATTGCAGCCAGTCCCATTGGGGATTATCACCTTCGTGTTCAAAGAAAAAGATCGCCAGTCGTTTGCGCAGTTCCTTTTTGGGAACCTCGCGCTGAATCGTCTGGCCGGTCTCATTTTTGTATTTAACCTGGGTGGTAGCCGACCCTAGTTCCTTGCCTGAGAAGAGCACAAATAAAAGCAGGCTGGTAAAAATTAAATTGATCGGAATGGTGATCTTTTCGGTTTTTGTCCAAATATCACGGCCCGGCTTTCCGTGGAAATAGGCCAGCACACCTACTGTGGGCAATAAAGAGATCAGGGTAACAAAACTAAAATCGGTGATGTTTTTAGAGAGTGAAAAGTGTTCCACGACCCAGCTGAGAAATTCCAGAATGGTCCAGCAAGCACCGAAATAGATGGCTATTATTTGCGGGAAGCGACGTTCAACCAGATTTTTTATAAAACTTTTATCTTGAGACATTAATTTTTTTAATTATGTGGCTTTGCATGCATTTCTATGCTGAAAAAGGTACAATCAGGTATCAGATAATTAATCATTTCAACTGATAATTGCAAGTAAGATTTATCGTGGCAGAGTTGATAGTGAAATTAACAGATAATGGCTTGAATCTCCCGGAGGGATTTTTTATCTTTATCTGAACAAATTGGTTGGAGGGTCATGGAAAAGTCTATCCTCATCAAAAATATTGGTCAGATAGTGACCTATCATAGTTCTCAAGCGGAGATGCGTGTTTTGCCGGAAGCGGAGCTGGTGATCAAAGGTCATCAGATAGTGGCCGTGGGCCGGGATTTATATTCTCCGGAGTTAGAAGTCATCGATGCCCGGCAAGGGCTAATCACTCCGGGATTTGTTGATCCCCATACCCACCCGGTTTTTTTTAATACCCGGGAGCGGGAATATGAAATGCGGATTGAAGGCAAGTCCTATATGGAGATTGCCAAAGCGGGCGGCGGTATTCGCGCCACGGTTCGTGATTTACGGCAGGCTTCGCAGACCGAGTTACGCCGGAGAGTTAAAGCGCGACTGGATGAATTTCTGGCTTTCGGAATTACCACACTTGAGGCGAAAAGCGGTTACGGGCTGGATACAGAGAATGAAATAAAATCCCTGCGTTTATTACAGGATTTAAGCCGGAATCATGTTTTGGACATGCGCACAACTTTTCTGGGAGCCCATGAGTATCCCGATGAATATCAAGCGGATCACCAGGGTTATATTAATTTGATTATTAATGAAATGTTACCTCGTGTTGTGCATGAAAAACTAGCGCAATTTTGCGATGTTTTCTGTGAAGCAGGTGTCTTTTCCGTGGCGGAAACGCGTCAAGTAGCCACGGCAGCCAAAGCCTTGGGTTTGGGATTACGTTTTCACGCGGATGAGTTCAAGCCCATCGGCGGAGTCCAGTTGGCGGTTGAATTAGGAGCCCACTCCGTGGATCACCTGACTGCCATCACCCCCGCCGGTATTGCCGCATTGAAAAATAGTACTGTGATCCCGATCTTGTTACCGGCCACAACTTTTTTCCTGGGCTCTGATAATTATGCCCCGGGACGCCGGATGTGGGATCAGGGCTTACCAGTGGCTCTGGCCACGGATTTTAATCCTGGCAGCTCCATGACCCAGTCCATGCCTTTAGTGATCACCCTGGCCTGTTTAAAAATAGGGTTGACGCCCCTGGAAGCAGTGCAGGCGGCAACTTTTCATGCAGCCCGTTCCCTGAATATGGACCAGCAAGTGGGAAGCCTGGAAGTTGGCAAGCAGGCGGATTTCATTTTGTGGTGTTTTTCATGTTACCAGGGAATCCCCTATTTTTTAGGAGCACGTTCGATCCGGACGGTCTGGAAAAAAGGGGTTCCGGTCTGGGAGTATAAAAAATAGCGTTTTGACCAGGACTTTATCAGGGTGGATAAATGATATACCAGCGGATAAAATATATATGGTAAAAGACAAAAAAGTTATTAAATTAGTGTTACCAAAATATGGTGTATGCGATTGTGGCCAGAACACTAATAATTGCTAATATTATAAAGAGGAGGGAGGACCTTGAAAGAAGTAACATTTAGTCGTGCTCTTCTTTGCATATTGGGTATTGTATTAATATTTTTTATAACTAGTAGGGCCGACTCCAGATTTAATTCCACTGTCCGGCGGACCTGTGATTCCTATGAAATCGTGGTTGAAATAGAAAAGATGCGCGTGGTTGACAAAGAAAACGGCGGTAAAGAATTTATCATGAGCATGAATTCATCGCGCAATAATTTTGATCGTAGTATGCTGGTCGGATTCTATGCCGTGGGGAGGACCATTAAGGATCTGGGACAGCCCATAGAAACTGTGCGGTTAATTATCACCATGCAGTACAAAGGAAGTGTAGATCTGATTGCAGTGGCCAATTACAGTGATATAAAAAAGTTTTTAACGGAGGAAATCTCCTCGCGGGATTTCATGCGGTTGGTGACTTTTGAATAACATAAATTGTAA
>CAZXFH010000007.1:0-92720 GCA_964640055.1 uncultured bacterium
TATCAACCGCTATTCTACGCGATGTACGCGCCTGATTTAAACTGGGATTAACTCGTTTCGGGTGTTTTTCAGATTGATTATTTAGCAGTGTTGCTTGCATGGGTTCATGCGGCCAGTCCAGCTGAGACAAGAATTGATTCATACCAGCGATCATATTATCCAGGCGGGTTAAAGCATCGTCAATCGGTGGTGGGGTTGGTTTATCGGTTGATTCTGGTTTGAAGGGTTCATCTTTCAGGACCAGTTCCATGGCTTCCAGATCCAGCTCCAAGTCATCGGGCACGTAAAATTGCACCTCCCCAATCAGGTAGCGGCCTTGAGCGGAGCCGGTTGTAATGGGGATTTGTTGCTGCCCCGGTTTAAACCCGCGGGGAAACTCTAATCGCCACTGCCGGGTCAACCGCAAATCCGGATGCTTGGATTTCAGTTCAGCAAGCCATTCATCAATGCGCTCACTCACCCGGGCGGTGATCTCTTCTTTGTAATTGTTTGTCATAATTCCTCCAGGGCTTTGCGTTGCGCGGCCTCCTCTTCCAGCGTCTCATATTCATTCAACTCAACCTCAGCATCTGCGCCGCATTCTTGGCAGGTAATCGCAAAACTACTTTTGCCCTGAGAAACTAACTTATCAGCAAGCGATTCTTTGGGTCTTACGTGCAGAATACTAAGTGTACCGTCGGGGTTGATTTTAAACGTGCAGCGAACCCACAGAGGCACTAAAAATTTTTTGCTATTCCCGCAAACGGGGCAGGTCATTCGCATAATTGCTCCTTTCTTTTTTTAGCCAGTTTAACTCATCCCGATGCGCTTTGATTTCATCATCCAGGGACATCGGCGATGATTTCACTTTCCCGGGCACGGTCACTTTGCAGCGGCCGCAACGGGCACATTGCATATGCGGACTGTAATAGGTTTCAGTCTCAGGATCATATTCCCACTCTGAATCCGGCTCTGAGAGCATCAACTCAACTAAACTGCGCAGGTTATCGCGCAGGCTTTCCTCACTGTAATCCATATCCGCATACTTGGCATTTTCAATCAGCACGCCCTCACCATCCGGAGTAACCGCTTTGACCGTTTGGACAGTGCATTCGAAATAGGTATAATTCCCACAGTATAAACACAACAGTTGCATAAAACTCCTCCTGAATAAAAAAGGGCCGGCGTATCGCCGACCCTCTTTGTTTCGATTTTTAATCTTCGATTAGTAACCTAACTCCTGCTTGAGATCCGCCAGGCTGTGTCCATAGTGCTGTAACACTTCTAGTAATCCATCGGTAAAATATGGGCAGCTGCTAAAACAGTCTTCTTCGCTAATCCGGCCATTATGATCCTGAATACAGCGGGTGCAGATATCACAAACCTCATCTTCGGGCAGATACTGGCCACAAACCGCACAGCCGGGACACCCCAGCTGCCGACAGTGATCCAGCAAGCGCTCTTGCAGATCGATACCATGGGCTTGGTGGCAATTCGCACAAAAAATTATGGGCTGATCCTGATAAATGGCTTTGTCGATCATGGGCTCGATCTGTTGGGCTAATTTCTGCAGCTGCTCTTTTGTGGTTATTTCATCCAGTCCCAGCGCCAGTTGTCCATCCGGAATTACTTCGGCCGAGTACTTTAGCCGGAGGTCAACATAGAAGGCAGTCGTGTTCCCACAATAGGCACACTGGAGTACATGTGGGCCATACTGACGTTCCTCTGCACTGTAATACCTACTTGCCCGCATGTGATCCTCGTAGATTGTCAGTGACCACTTGACTCAGTCCCGCCACCGTCGAAGCGATTTCAGTGGTTAATTGTAGATTTTGCACCAAGCGGTCGCGTTTGCTGGCTTGCAGTTGTGAGCGGGCACTTGCGCTGAGCAGGTATGCATTGGTACCTAATAAAATGGTGTGCGAAGCCAGCCGGGCCGCCTTGGCCAGAGAATCCGAGCTGATCCGCATTTGTAAATGTGTGTTCCGGCTCATAACGGATCTCGCAGCTTTTGAGGCAGTTGCAGGATTGATTTTACGATGTCTTTGGCGCTGACCGGGCAATTAATCGTTTTCCGTTTGGGATTTGTTCGCATGCTTCCCTCCTCTCTGTTGCAATGGTTAAAATTAGCTTAGTGGCCGAATCGATCAGGGCTTGCTGCCGGCGGGTTTTGGTATATTCTTTTAGTAAAACTAATGTCGATCCCACCGTTACAGCGGCCAAGGTCAACCCGCCAAAGGCGAGGAGCAGGTGTCTGAGAGAAACATCGACCACATGCTCCTCCTGCTCGGGCGGGAGTGGGCTTTTGCCGTCCATTTTAATGCTTATGGTTGCGCACAGCGTTTGCGACTTGCAGTGCCAGGACTACCCCGGAGACTGCCAGCTGCGTGTAACCGGCAATTTTACCCGCTGTTTCCAATTTGTCCGGTTTTGATTTAATTTGATCCATCATTACCTCCTGATTGTTTTACGATTAAAAATTGCGTGCGAATTGCCTGTTCAAAGAGTGTCTAACTCTCTGTTTTCATTATACATATACACATTTTAGCCGGGTTATTTTATGGGGGGTTCTATTCTTGGTTTGTGTGCTCGATTTTATTGATTTTATGCTAAAAACACATCCTTTAATGAGCGTTCTTTAAGCCCATTTTGGGCTCCTCGAGAAATTTTTTGATTTTGGCGTTTCTCGTCGAGAAATTTAAATCCTGAGAATATGCTGAAAATATACTGAGAAAATACCGGGCTTTTGCGGCCTACTAACTACTAAATGTCACATTTCTTATCGAGAAAACACTTATGCTACAACATGGGGTTTCGTGACTAAAAATAAAGTGATCTTTACGTGCGTGAATATACGATATGTCACATTTTTGGAAACTGCTTAAAAGTCGTGGAGTTCTTGGTCGTGATGGCTCGCTTAGCGGTCTTGGAGTTTTTAGTTGTATTGGCTCGCTATGTTCGGATGGGCTTCAATGGTGCCTGTGAAGAGCGAACACTATCGACGGGAAGTCCGCTTAGAAGCGATCTGAAGGCCATTTAGGCGCATTTGCTGTTCAAAAAAACACCCCTCTCGACGAGAAACCCTAATCTGAATGGTATCATACCGGGGTGGCCATTTCCGGGTTTTTAAGTGCCTGATACTCAGTCAGTTACAAAGCCACTTTTTCGCCTATGAGACCTGGTTTGGGGGGTATGCATTGGGTCAGTCTCAAAAAAACTAAGTCGCCAGCCAGGAAAACAGGGTAGTGTCATTTTAGAATCGTTAATATATGCGTCTAATTCGAATAGAATGTCAATAGTATAAACCGTTCCTGTGGATAAAGTCTAAATAAGTCCGATATTAATACAATCATACTTAGCGAAAACGGCGTTCCTGCTAAATATTCCAAAATATTTATGAAAATTTCTTGATATTAATAATTATTATGAATATTATGCATTTAGGCAATTAAGCAGTGATTATGAAATAGAGGCGGGATAAAATATGAGGAGTTGACAACTCATAAAGCAGGAGTTTTTTATTATTTCTAATTATCGATGGAAGTTCAATAGTGTGGTTTGAAAAATTGACCGGGTTTTCTGAAGAGTCCACCAGGCAGGTACGTGATAATATGACTGTTGATGGACAGGTATTGAGATCGGATGTAAACGGGAAAGTTATGCTACACGGCCAGTTGGAAACTCCGACTTTGGCCGAACTCAGGGACCGTGTCAATGCGAGTGGTAAGCAGCGTGGAAAAATATCAGTACGCGAAGTTGTCGCCGATGTCCAACACCTTCACACAGACGCATCGAATGCCGGGTCGCTTTTTCAGGTCGCTTCCCAGTTCAATCTTCTCGAAATGAGGTCTCCGAAAATCACTCCTGAATGTGGTGTAGGCATCTATGAGTATGATCATACTCAGGGACCGGCATGTGCGATCGCTGCTGGTGCAGGAACGATTTACCGCAATTACTTTGCCCTCGTAAACGGTCAGATCGGTCAATCGGCAAGTAACCAAATCGATTGCCTGAGAGATATCGGAGCCACATTGGACAATACCAAAAGCCGTCTGTGGGAAATGCGCAACGGCTATGCATTGGCAACACGGAGTGGTCTAGTTGAGATAGCGCACCGGCTACAGACCTCAAGCGAGAGTGAACTTGATAGACTGCGTCAGTTATTACGTATCGGCATACAGTGGAATACGCAAGTAACGCTCAAAGACTCCAGCCATACCGTTTCCCAGTGCTATTGCTCTGCTCTACCAGTTGCCTATTCCCATTATCCTTCACATTTATGGGAGGCATTCGCACGGATCATTCTTGAGGCGGCCTATGAGGCGACAATTTGTACGGCGATATTGAATGCGATAATGAACGGAAATAACAGACTGTTTCTTACTTTGCTTGGAGGGGGGGCATTCGGCAACAAAACAGCTTGGATTATTGGGGGAATAAAACGGGCTGTGAATCTCTACAAAGATGTGGATCTTGATATAGCCGTTGTCAGCTATGGTTCATCAAATCGGGATGTCCAGCAACTCCTTCACGGAAGAACCTAATAAATGTACGGATTTCATAAGTAAATGCATTTCCATTGGTGCTAAATTGAAGGAGTCAACCCTGATTACATTACCTTCAACCAAAAGAGTTTCAATGACGACATTAACCAGTGTTGTCATCCTGCTGAGTGTTTTTCTATCCCCGGTTCAGGGTATTGACCGACCGGATATACCGTCGCGTATAGGCCCAACCGGTCTATTTATGGATCAAAGATTATAACTATACCAGACTCCAAACCACCTTTACCTGCCAGACCAATTTTCAGGGTTTCTATCGCTTTACGGTAGATTATAATGATTGGAATTATATCCTGGCCAGTCTGTATGCTAGTGGAATCTATAAAAATATCAAAACACCTAAAAATGGCTGAATATCCGAATCACGTTCCCGCTCTCTGCGATTGAACGGCTAAAATTACTGCCATACAAATTCCAGATAGGGGCTTAGTCCCCGCCTGACTGTCGGGCAGGCAACCCCTGCTTGCATACTGACGCCGATTATAGATACGGCGACTACCTTTGTTATCGTGACGGCGTCAGGTGCGAAGCAGATTTGTTATCCGTCTTGCTCATTGCTTGCGAAAGACCTTGATCAACTGAGGCGTGATGTCCTTGGTCTCCACCTCTCTTGCGGTGTAAGACACTTCCGCGGCGGCAACCTTGACGTCAGCGGACTTCGCCGCGGTCGGCATGGCTTCGTTAACATCTCGATGGAACTTGTCGACGACTTGGCCCCGGGTCTGTTCAAACTGCTGTTGAATCTGCTGAACCTTCCGTTGGTCGCCTTCCTGCTGTGCCGCCTGCATCTGTGCCTGGGCGGCTTGCGATGCTTTTTCCAGCTCCTTTTGCGCCGGATGCTGCTGGAAAGCCGCCTGCAGATCGTAGGTGCCGACGTGGAGGGCGCTCTGCGGTTTCTCAGGCGCATCCGCCGGTGCGTCTTCCTGCGGCCGGTCAAAGGCTGCAATTAACTGGGGCGTGATGTCCTTGGTCTCCACCTCTCTTGCGGTGTAAGACACTTCCGCGGCGGCAACCTTGACGTCAGCGGACTTCGCCGCGGTCGGCATGGCTTCGTTAACATCTCGATGGAACTTGTCGACGACTTGGCCCCGGGTCTGTTCAAACTGCTGTTGAATCTGCTGAACCTTCCGTTGGTCGCCTTCCTGCTGTGCCGCCTGCATCTGTGCCTGGGCGGCTTGCGATGCTTTTTCCAGCTCCTTTTGCGCCGGATGCTGCTGGAAAGCCGCCTGCAGATCGTAGGTGCCGACGTGGAGGGCGCTCTGCGGTTTCTCAGGCGCATCTTGGGCTTGTGCGCTTAAGAGTCCCGCAAACATGGCAATAGCCGTTGTGACTCCGAAAAAGAGCTTGTTTAGGTTGGTTTGTATCATGATTTTTCTCCTTTCGTGATTTTCAGGATGTCCAATGAGGACTCTCCATTTTCGTAAATTTCACTGCTTACCCTTTATTTCAAGATAGTGCAGTGCGAACTACCCTGAATACCTCCAATATTCTCAATCTTGGTTGCACCTCCTTTCATATTTTACCCAACAGGATAACGCTTCGCATCACCGGCAGCAAAAAGCAGAGTGAGGCACGAACGGCGCTTTTTGCTGTCCGAGTGCATGCGATTGTTAGGCCTTTCTTAAGGTGACTAAGCTGTTTTACTCAGGATTCAGTTACCTTGTTCTTACGGAAAATGAACTGTCCATTACGTATTTCAACCAACTGAACCGCTTGATTCTTTGCGAACTCATCCACCGCTTTTTTCACTCCACCTTCCCACCAGCCGCCTTCAGTGTAGTCATCCCCTGTTATGTAGCCACTCGATTTTACCTTCCGAAGAGATAACTCTAAATCTTCTTTGACGTATTCATATAAATGATTCCCATCAATATAGACCCAGTCGAAATATTGATCTGGGAATTGCTGAAGTATGTCAGTCGAATATCCACGGTGAACCTTCACTTGTTCATCGTGTATGTTCTGGCTGAACCGCTTGAAAATGCTTGAATAACGTTCGTCCAGTTCAGTTTGACCACCTTTTGCACCACCTCCATACCATGCAGTTTTGTATATGCTTGAAGTTTGGTGTTCCCAAGGATCAATGAGATGAAGCTCCTTTGGGGAGACGTAATCAAGTATTTGCTGAGAGAAGTCTCCCAAATGTACTCCTATTTCTGCTCCTACCGATTCCTTCGGCAGTATGTCCAAAATAAATTGACGATCACCCGAGTGCTTTGGAATTAGCCCCAATAACTGAGCCGCCCGTCTACTGCCAGGTATTTTCTTGATTACATTCTTTAACATATTGAATTCTCCTGATTTGTTTATGCCTAACATAAGTTTATACGACATGTTTTATCCTAGGCTATTTTTCAGTATTTAGAAAAAATTACTGTACAAAAAAACATTCATATTTATAAAATCCGAAAATGATCTATGCCGTTGAACCGATCGCATTTCAAAACCGTTATTTTTTACACTTTAAACAAAATAATCTATTTTGTCAATAAAAAATAAAAATATTCTGGTTATTAAAATCCGTGCGCGTATATTGTTTTAGTACTCGAAAAATTATTAGATAACTGGATTCTTTCCAGCTAGGGCTACAGTGAAAAGCCGGGACGCTTTCGGGGGGAAGTGTCCCAACGATTTTTTATAGTGCTATATGGTCTTGATTTTTTATGAGCTCAGCTATAGTGAAAATTCAGATTACAATACTGGTAGACTGCTTTATTATACAGGAACTAATAGTAGTATTCCCGTGATAAAACACACTAACGTTTTACGAGGGGATATTAGATAGATCACCGATATCAAGCTTGAAAGTTTACAAAATATTTCAGAAATAATATACATGCGGTCTTTCATGAAAAAGTACGATATCACCCAATATCTGATAATGGTATTGATCGGCTTTCTGATCAGCTGTACCTCACCCACCGAATCAGAGCTGGATCCCAATCGATCACTGCCCAAAAATGATGCTTATATTGTGGAAGGCTATGTCACCCATGAAGGTCAGCCGCAGGCTGCCCACCCGGTCTATTTATGGATCAAAGATTATCACTATACCAGATGACAAACTACCTTTACCTGCCAGACCAATTTTCAGGGCTTCTATCGCTTTACGGTGGATTATAATGATTGGAATTATATACTGGCCAGTCTGTATACCAGTGGGATCTATAAAAATATTAAAATACGGTTCGGGATGATTGAGGCTATCCAGTGAAAAAATCGTTTACATAAATTATTTACAGGCTCAGCAAAATAGCTCAATTTTACCCATTCAACCCGCATTACGTTTATACAATGTTGGGCAACCGTGCGTTTTATTCAAATTGTAATTTCATTTTCTTTCGCGAAGTCCCAATTTCTTCTCCTTGAAGATGTGATATGTCCACTACAGCACCAAATTCAATAAAAACGTCATAAAATCTGTCGTAGTCCTGTCCCCAATATATCATCGCACACGACATAGGAGCTCCTTTGCCCACGTCTTGACCATTTTCAAGAAATTTCAGTCTGGTATCATATAAAAAACAAATGGCTCTTGCTTGTCCAAAAACACTCTGTTTCCAATGTCCTGTATTTGTTGCTACTGGAACTAAAGCCAATATTTCAGAGCCATACTTTCTATGAGTGACAGCGCACTTAGTTAACCAATCTTTGATTGTTGTTCCTCTTTCTCTATCAGCACCGTAAGGGGGATTCATATAAATAGTCGGGTATTTCCATTCTTCTCTAAGTCCATCATTTTGTGGAAGCATAAATTCTGTTTCGGCATTAACTATCGAATACTCATTTGAACATGGGTCTAATGCAATAGAGCCACCAAAAAAACGCTTAATAGCTCTTACATATTTAGGAGGGGTACCCCAACTTCGACTTTGAGAATTTACTGTTCGTCCCGCACTCATAATATTTCTTTCCAGTTTTTTGAACGTAACTCGATTAGTTCGTCTTTTAGTTCAGTAATTGTTTTTCCTTCTGGAGCGATGATATTGAACCATCCTTCAATTTTATTCAATTTGTCAGAGAAGTACTTAAGCAAAACAGCATCTGCTTCAAAGTCCATTTTGACTTTTGTAAAAACGTTTCGTTTTTTATTTGCAGTATAACTGTTCTTAAAGGCTTCTTGAACCTTCCTGTATTTTTGTTTTGGGTTTAGTATTAGCTCATCAATGAATTGTGCTAATCCATCATCTGTTAGAAAAATGAGCCAATCATAAGACTGTGCTAAAACTTTTAATTCCTTATTATGATCCTCGGCTGTAAACCAGTTTCCATGATTGCTAACTACCCCTACAGTTAAGATGAATTTTTTAAGTAGGTCAGTATCATCAGAATAAATAATTTCCTCCATTAACTCGATATATGGTTTTATATAAGGTTCATTGTTCGAGCGATAAATAATCCCGTACTTTTCTCCGGAATCCGTCCTAATTTTTTGTAATGAAGATGCTGTCCTTGCAACATAGGCTCCTTGTTTTGCCTTTTCAATAGTCTGAGGACCCTTTTTTACTCCTTCCTCTACGCCAACTCTTTTGCATTCAAAAATTGCATAAGGCTTGTGCATTTGTTCGAAAACAAATAACTCGTATTCCTTTTTTCTAATGGACTTGAAACTTGTCATGAGGAAGGAGTCCTTTGATTCTCCTATTGTACATGCATTACGGAGAATATTGTGTTTGTCAAGGAGCGTGTTATTCTTTTTATCGAATTTGGAAATATTGACTTTTTTTGCTGCCAATGCTTTCAGAATTTTTGTTGCAGTTATGGAACTACCGTTATTTTCAACAGTTACCTCATGTTCTTTTATTATCGGATGTAGTGAATATTCTATATTATGTGTTATGTCGTCATTCCCGTATTCAACAAGTCCTCGCTCTATTGAAGTTGAGTTGTTAAAGTCCCAAGTTTTGAGAAGATAATAGGTAATAATTTCAACCATTGTCCCAAGTGCTCTACCTGCTGCTTTTTTCTTGTCCTGCGTGTAGTGGAACACTTTCACTCCAAGAGCATTCTGTAATTTATCTACTGATTCGTATGCCATTTGTTTTCTGTCCTATTTTTTGCAAAATTACTTATTCTGTCGTCTTTTTCGCATGTTGTCCAACGTCAAAGTATATATATTCACCCATGGTAGATATATCCATCCAAATATGGAGTATATATCTACCCCGTTTAAAGTGTTTATCGTCAGGGAGACAACTCATGTGGCCTCATTAAGCATTCCAAAGAGCTTGTTATGGAGGTTCGCCCGAAAAGCTGTATCAGGAGGAGATGTTTTTTTGTAAGCCTCATAAAATTTTCTAAAAAATTACTCATCACATTTTTATAGTGAAAAAATAAATAATAAGATATCGAAGCCATAATCATGAATACATTATCAAATTTCCACTATTAAAGCAAGCAATTAAACCATCCTAGATTCCTATTGCTCCCGGTCCCCCGGATAATGATAGGACGAATCAATGGTGATCAACGGAAAGTAAAGTTCGTTTTATCGGCTTAGCAAAATGTGACATATGGTATATTCACGCGCGTAAAGCCCGGAATTGTCAAACCTAAACTACTTCCCGAGAAAGAAAAGCCGTCCTGATCGATCTGAGACAGGATGTGAGTAATAAAAACACCTTGACCAAGAGTCGTGAATCAGCCAATTTTTTGTTTGTTGCGAAAAAGTTCATCCATTGCCGAATCTATAGTTTCCTGGTCAAATGATTTCAGATATTGCTCAGTGATAGAGAGGCTTTGGTGGCCAAGCGCTTTTGAAATTGCGTATAGATCCATGCCTTGCCGACGAGCATAATCCGCGAAAGAATGTCGGGCGATATGAAAAGATATATTGGTTTTCACTCCGGTAATTTTCATCAATTTTTTTAGATTTTTATTTACCAGGGCATTGCAGGATGATATTTTTTGTTTTAACACCCGGTCAGATCTGTATTCTATGCCACTGCTTAAGAGTGGAAACAGATAATTTTCTTTGTTTATTTTTTGTTTTGATAGGCTATATTGAAGGAATGGATTTCCCTCCAGGGGAATTATTTTGTCTTTCACTGCCTGGCGAATAATGCGCCGGAATACGCTCATGTCTTTGTAGATTGTATTTTTATTATTGTTTCTTTCCGTTTGGAGCCAGGTCTCAAGAGTATCCAGAAAATCAGGTGTGATCTCTTCAAAATGCAGAGTTTTTCCTTCAACAAATTCGGAGATTTTTTTTACCACACTCCGATACTTTTTCCAGGTGTTGTATTGATCCCTATCAAATAAACGATAAGTGTGTTTTTGAGCATACGCAAAAAAATCAATTTTGCTTTCTTTTCCAGCTATGAGGTCTTTAATTTTATCAGATGAAATTTTTGTTTTATCATTTCTTTTTAGTTTTAAATATTTATTTTGCGCCTCATGCCTCATCCGGTCTAAATAATCGTTGTACGCCAATGCATTGGGATGATTTTTTCGAAATCGGCCTCTATTTTCGTTCCAAAATTTTTTTGTAGTTTTTAATTCAGTGGAGATATATTGAGCTTTCCGATTTTCGATGATCCGTAAATAAATCGGGCTCTTACCATTTTTATCTGGTTTATATTTCCAAAATATGAATTTAAAGGTTGCCATATCGGATCCTCCCTTAATGGTTACTTAATGTCACAGGTAAAACAATACTAAAACAAAATTCGTTTTTAGTCAACTATTTACTGTGCAAGTAAATACATTTTTCCCGTCGAGATTTATTTTTATGTTCTAAAATTGGGATAAATTTATAGCTTTGAATGCAATTATTCGATTCCCCGTGGCACTACGCATATATTTCACCCCTCTAAATACAATATACACATTTCATATAACACAGGGAATTGAACTTCTTTTCTCCTTATTGCTTGCCATACGGCATTGCCTCCCGATTATGGTTTTTCTGAAGGTGGACAAGTGGATTAATTATTTTGATATGGGTTTAAGCATTGTTTATGGCAGCCACCCACGTTGGGCAGCAATGGCATAGCTGATCAGAGCCGAACTGACTGAAACATTCAGCGATTCCACCGGGGGACGCATGGGTATACGGACCAGAAAGTCACATTTTTCCCGGATCAAGCGGCGCAACCCCTGATCTTCGCTGCCCAGGACCAAGCCGACAGACCCCTGATAATCGGGTTCCTGATAGTGTTGTGTGGCGGCTTGATCGGCGCCATAAAACCAGAAGCCGCCTTGCTTTAAACGGTCCATGGTTTGTGCCAGATTGGTCACCCGAGCAATAGGGCAGTGGACGGCCATTCCGGCAGATACCTTGACCACTGTAGCAGTCACTGGTGCGCTATGATGTTTGGGCAGTATAATGCCATGGGCTCCCACCGCCACGGCACTACGGATAATGGCTCCCAAATTATGGGGGTCGGTCAGCTCATCCAGCAGCAAGATAAAGGGATCTTCTTGCTTGGATTTAGCCTGGTTCAAAATATCGTCCAGACGGCTATATTGAATGGGGGCCGCAGCGGCGACCACTCCCTAATGTTGGCCCGATCCAGACATCTGGTCCAGTTGGTCAGGATGTACAAAGCGGTACTTGACTTTTTGCTGTTGTGCCAAGTTGATGATCTGCTGTACTTTGTGATCCCGTTTTAATTGTTGATTGAAAAGGATCTGGTTGACAGCCCGCTTGGATTGCAACAGGGCCAGGACACTATTTTTCCCAAAAACAATTGATTGCATCGCTCAGCTTCTAACGGGGTTATTTGTTTTGAATTGGTAGCAAAAATACATGTTAAAATTTAAGTGCCGGGTTACTGGAATCCAAATCAACCTTTAATGAGAGTACATCACGATAATAGGATTACACTTGACGGGAACCACCACGCAGGAAACCGACCAGCCGGTGAACCATCTCACGCAGGGGCGAGAGATAGACCCAATAAGTGATCAACTGGTTTTGAAAGCCCAGCAATGCCAGATAGTCGACCGGATCCCGCTGATAACGGAAGACATGGGTTTTAAAGGCGCTTAAGGGTCGGTTAAGACGAATCTGCCGCAGGGAGCGGGGGCCAGGAGATCTTTGCCAGGCGGTGCGCACATATTTAATCCCCTGGGGCTTAATGCCCATTATATTCATCAAAACCATATCAGCGGTCAGGGGATAATCAGCAGCGATCACAGTGTTCATTTGGATGGATTGGCCGGTGACCGGTCCGTTATTATCCAGAAAATATTCCCCGTCCACCACGGTAATACCGGCCCGCAGATGGTACATCAGGGCATTAATGGCAAAATTAAAGATATAGTGATATTTTAAGCGCATGGTATCCAGATTGGTTCCCCAAAAATTCTTGATGGCGCCGGTATAGCGGGTGACAAAGTGCATTTTGGGCACCGGTACGCTGATGGTCATATCAGCATTTTACAGCATTTCCTGTGACATGGGTAGTAATACAGGATGTTGGTTAAGGACTTTCACTTCCTGGTATTGACAGGGTTCACGGGGAAGGTTGACCAGCCGGGAATCCATGAAATGGGGGGATGTCGTGACGCCGGGCCGAAATTCCGGAAAGGTGAGATTGGGTTTAATCCAGAGGCGTGTATCCGGAAAGATACGTTGTCGCCATCCGATCCATTCCAGGCTATTGCGAATTTGTTGTTTAAGATCAGATTCTTGAAATCTGTTAATGGCAGCTAAATAATTCAAATACTACTCGTCTATTTAACGTTTTGTTTAGACACCATAAGTGGGAGGGGTTACGGCCGGTAGGTTATCTCGGTCACAGATCACGGGCCGGGTTTTCTTATTGTGCCCGGTCAATTAAACGGTTTTCAGTTTCCGACCGAATTTTACCCTGCTGTTGAACGGCTTCGATCAACAGGCTGCGTACCATTATACCGGTGGTATCCAATTTCACCTCGGTTGGTGTAAGTCCGAAAAAGCGATCCATATGGCCGGTAATATAATTATTGGTGGCAATCGTATAGGTCTTTTCCGGCTGGATCGTTTGCTCGTTCACTTGGGCTTTGATCAGCTGACGGGAACGGCTGTTATAAACCATGGTCAGGCCGGAGACTTGCAACAGATCGCGGGGAGGTTTGATACGCCATTCCAGCAGCTTTTTTAGTTGTCTGCCGTTCAATCGCATGATCAAGACCGTATTGTCGAACGGTGATATCTCCCACAAATCCCGCACTTTAATTGGGCCGGCCTCCAGGCTCTTGCGAATGCCACCGCTGTTTTGCAGAGCAATATCAGTGTTGAATCGTTTACGCAGGGCGTCGGCAATCCAGTTGCCGATATTGGATTCGCCGCGGGAGCTACGCATCCATGGGGTTTCCAGATATCCGATAACGCGATCCATTTCTGTTTGGATGGTAGCTTCCAGAGAATCCACCACCCGGGCAACTTGTTGTGAGGGCGAGACGCGTCCCAGCCGGGTCCGGATAAATTCATAATCATAGGAGACAATTTTATTTTGTAGCGTATCGACCACCATCTTCAGCAGCCCCAGGCGTTCACCTTTGCCGCCGGCCTGGCAGATCAAAATATCATTGACTTTGCGGGGGTGTGAAAGCCAGCTGTGGGAGTGACCGCCGATAATAATATCCACTTCTGATACTTGGGTGGCCAGTAGTGAATCCGCATAATATCCCTGATGGGTCAGCAAAATGATCAGGTCAGCCTGGGCATTGACCTGAGCCACATATTTTTGGGTTTGAGTGAGCGGATCCAGGGCGTTTATGTTGCGGGCATTACCGGGGAGAACACTGGATTTGAAATCCTTGGCAATCAGGCCGATGACCGCAATGCGCACGGCATTACTGCGGGTCATAATATAGGGTTCAGTGAACAGCGCCCGCGCTTCGGTATCATAAATATTGGCCGAGATGATATTAAAGTTGGCCATTTGAAGACATTCTTTCAGGTTATCCACACCATAGTCGAACTCATGATTCCCAATAGTAAAAGCCGTAGGTCTGATTTGGTTAAGGATCTGGATCTGGGATTTACCTTTGGTCAAGGATGAAATGGGTGAGCCCTGAAAATCATCGCCGGCATGGAGAGTTATGGCACCCGGATACACCCCTTGCAGGGAATCGATATATCCGGCCAGATTGGCATAACCGCCGACATAAATACTATCCGGATTCCGGTAGGTGGGCTGATAAGGGATATTGGCGGCATGAAAATCGTTCCAATGGATAAGCCCTGCCTCGGCATGGGGCGGTGTGGTGCGGTTTTTTGGGATAGCGTGGGGTGCAGAGCAAGTCAGTAACGCACCCATAATAGTGAGCAGGAGAATAGTCTTAAAAAATTTATTAATGATCAAATTAACCTCCTGTGGTGGTTCCATTTACAAAGTAACAATGAAAAGTGTAATAGCTATAAGATTGGGATGCAACTTAATTATGCCGCGTTGGGCTAAAGGACTTGTCTCGAGTCACCGATAACGTTATATTTTGTTTAGAAAAAAGGAGAAGGAACATGGTAAAAATAGGTGTTGTGGGTGCCGGTCATCTGGGCCGCTATCATATTGATAATTTTAAAGCCCTGGAAGGGGTGAGTTTGGTCGGCTTTTATGAAAAGGACAAGAAAAGGGCCGCACAGATCTCCTGGGAGCATAAAGTACGCAGTTTTGAGGATTTGGAGAGCTTGTTGAAGCGATGTGATGGCGTCTCGATCGTCGTGCCAACTCACAGCCATTATGAAATTGCCCGGCAAGCCATTAAAAACAATGTGCATATTTTTTGTGAAAAACCTTTTATGGAAACCCTGAGTGAAGCGGATGAAATTATAGCTCAAGCCCGGGAACATGGTCTGATTTTACAGATCGGTCATATTGAGCGCTTTAATCCCGCCCTGGCGCTTATCAAAACCCTGGAGGCGCAGCCGTTATTTATTGAATCGCATCGCATCGCCGAATTCAATCCCCGGGGAATTGATGTGGCTGTTATTCTGGATCTGATGATTCATGATATCGACATCATTCTTTCCTTGGTGAAATCACCGGTGGCTACCATCCATACGACCGGCTCACCGGTACTTACGGAAACCATTGATATCGCCAATGCCCGTATTGAATTTGAAAACGGCTGTGTGGCCAATGTGACAGCCAGCCGGGTCTCCCAGAAGCAGATGCGCAAATTGCGTATTTTTCAGAAAGATGAGTATATTTCGATCGATTTTCTGAGAGGCGAATCAGAAATCTACAGCCTGTTTGCCGATAAACGGGTTTTTAAGACCCAGACCAAGCCGGTGGCTGAATTTGAAGTCCAGGACGGCGAGCGTCGTAAAATATACTATCAGAAATTCCGGGCGGAGGATACCAATGCCATGCGGGATGAATTAGCTGCCTTTGTGCACTGTATCCGGGACAAAAAGCATCCTCCGGTAACCGGCGAGGATGGCCGGCGGGCCTTGAAGATTGCTTTGGAGATTGAGAAGCAGATCAATATCCGGCTGAAAAAGAACCCTAGAAAAAAGAAAACCCTATCATAAAAGCGCGCCCATGAAGCCCTTAAAACTATTTATTTCTGCCGGTGAATTATCGGGTGATATTCATGGCGGAAGATTGATCCAGGCGCTGTTAAAGCGCGAACCTTCACTGCAAATTTCAGCTCTGGGCGGTGATAACATGCGCGCTGCCGGTGCCCGGCTGCTATATCACATTCGCGAGACCTCGGTAATGGGATTTGTCGAGGTTGTCAGGCATTTTCCCCGCTTGCTCCGCATATGGAAGCAGACTCTCCGTCATATCGATCGACTAAACCCCAATCTGATTGTGGTCGTTGATTATCCCGGATTTAATCTGCGCCTGGCCAAAGCGGCCTTTCAGCGCAATATTCCGGTTATCTATTATATCAGCCCTCAGGTTTGGGCCTGGCATCAAGCACGTGTAAAAAAGATCAGAAAGTACGTCCGGAAAGTGCTCTGTATCCTTCCTTTTGAAGCGGATTGGTATCAGCAACGGAATGTAACCGCTACTTATGTAGGGCATCCGCTGATGGACCGGCATGAACCACCGGATAACGATGATATTGAACGCCGTTTAAATGCCGCTGATATACCCGGGCATATCGGTTTATTTCCCGGGAGCCGTGAACAGGAAATGAAGCGGCATTTGCCTGTCATGCTGGATGCCATGCAACAATTACGGCACAACTATCCGGCGCTGCAGGCCACAGTAGCCCTGGCCCCCGGATTATCAGCCCGGGAATATCAGGACCAAACACCAGCTTGGGTGCACTGGCGCTCCGGCGAAAACCAACGGATCATGCGGGAGGCTGATTTTTTGGTCATGTCATCCGGAACAGCTTCCCTGGAAGCGGTCATTAACGTGACCCCTTTTCTGGTGATGTATAAAATTGCACCCTTTTCATATTGGTTAAGTAAGCGATTGGTAAAAGTACCCTATATTTCCCTGGCAAATTTGATAGCCGGAGAAAAAGGGATCACCGAGCTTATTCAGGATAGCGCCACCGCACAAAATGTTGCCCGGGGCGTGCAGCGTTTTTTTCAGGATCCGGCAGCGAAAGTTGGGATGCAGGAATTTTTTAAAAAGATATTGCGTCAGCTGGGGCAGAAAGGGGCCTCGCAAAAGGCGGCTGATATTATCTGTGGCCATTTAAAAGCAATAAAAAAGCCTTATAATTAATTTTAAGAAACATAATACACCAAGCCTTTTTTGGCGGATTATTCTATCTCCGCTCGCTTGGTTATATGGATTGGTTACCCTACTCCGATTCTATTTGTATAAAAAAGCCCTTTTCACAGTGAAACAGCTTGCTGTTCCGGTTATTTCCGTAGGCAATATTACCGCCGGTGGTACCGGGAAAACCCCCTTTACCCTGACCCTGACCCAATGGTTACAGTCTCAGGGATTTCGGGTGGGCATTCTAACCCGAGGGTATGGCCGCAAGTATAAGGAGCCGGTTGTTATTGATACCGATATGGAACAGTCGCAAGCGTCTATTAAAGTTGGGGATGAACCCTGTCTAATGGCTGAACGGTTACGTCAGGGGGTTATTATTGTTCAAAAAGATCGCGTGGCAGCCGGTCAAACCGCGATCCGGAATTATGGTTGTGACCTGTTGGTTCTGGATGATGGCTTTCAGTATCAGCGCCTGGCACGTGACTTGGATTTGGTTTTATGGGATGGCTATCAAGTGCCGGCAACTGCACGGTTATTACCCTGCGGACGGTTGCGTGAGCCTTGGCAGGCATTGCAGCGGGCTACCGCACTGATTATCACTCGTACGGTAACGTCGTCCCCTCAGTTAAAATCCTTTTTCCAACAGCGTTTTCCCGATCTGATCCAGTTCAATAGTCCCTTACACATTACTGGCGTGGAGCATAAATCCAAACAACAGAGTTATGCTCCGGAAAGATTGCATAGTAAAAAAATCCTGGCCTTCTGCGGGTTGGGAAACCCGGCACAATTCTATCAGACTGTCCGGCAGCTAAATCCCCGGGGCCTGATCACCCGTACTTTTGGGGACCATTACCGCTATTCCGCCCAAGATGTCCGGGGGTTATGTGAACTGGCCGCCCAATCAGAATGTGATTATTTGCTTACCACAGAAAAAGACTATATCAATTTGCCGGTTACACCGATAATTAAAAATTTATTGGTGCTTAAGATTACCCTCCAGATAGATGCAGCTTTACAAAAATTTATCTTGAAAAACTTAAACAGGGATTCCGGGGAGCAAGCCCTCTCCTGAGAGGACAAATCCCGGTGTATTGATTTAAATAACCCCTTGTTTTACAGCTACGAAATAGATGATTGCCAGCAGGGCCAGCAGGGATGCCGTGCTAGTAAAAATTGTCCGGCGACGCGAAGCCGGATTGTAGAAGACATGGATTTCGACCTCTTGGGTAGTGCTCCAGCCGTGGGCGTCGACAACCTCAAGGGTGATGCGGGTCACCCCTTTCTGATCTTTATCCGGCTCCCAGGTTAACAAGCCGGTTTCAGGATTAAATTCGGCTCCGTCGGGGAGATTGTGAGCCTTATAGGTTAAGGCATCGCCGTTGGGGTCTGTGGCTTCCAGCCGGTATTCATAATCCAGATCGGTTAATGCCACGGGTTTGGGAACAGAGGTGATCTGGGGCCGCATATTTACAAACAGCATGGCTTCCTGGGTATCAGTGGCCATCCCGTCGCTAATGCGAATTGAGAAAGGATGTTCGTTCAAATTTTCTACTGTGGGCTCCCAGGATACAATTCCCCCGGGTGAAACCACCATATCCGGTGGGGCTTCTAAAAGTTCGTAGGTGATCTTGCTGTCTGTGTTCAGATCGGTTACCTGCACCTCGTATTTCCACAAGCGGCCTGCTTGCACATTGGTATCCGGAGTGGATACAATGCTGGGCGGTGCATTTACATAGATCTGGGCATGTTCCTCGGCGGAAAAATAACCGTCCGAGACCGTATAGGCAAGAGGTTGAAAATCAAACTGGTTGCTCCCGGGTGACCAGTTGATCCGGCCCAGGGGATTCATATGCATGCCTTGCGGAGCCTCGATCAGGTTATACTGATAGAAATACCGGGCAACCGGAGCTGAATGATGAGGGACGCTCATATTGAGCAGGCTGAAAAATTTAACCAGTAATTCTTGGGGAGCGCTATTTTTTTTCGTTTCCTGCCTGAAAATAAGAATGAGCTTTCCCTCTGCCTGCAGGATGTCTATCAGGGGCGCGGCAATGGGTTTGCCCAGATACTGTTCTTTGAAGCGGGCCACGTATTTATCCAGATTGCTGCGTACATGCTCCTCGGTGATTTTGACTTCATAGATACCGGTATTATGACGGTTGGTAATTTTGGGTGCCGGGTTATAGCGTGCTAAATAGGCGCCTTGATTTTTATCTTTGATTTGAGGATTGTAGGTGTAGAGCTGTCCGATAGCCGTTAGATCCGGTGCTGAGGACTGGATGGTAACGGGATGATTGACAAAGAGGGAAAATTTAACCATAACATCATCAAAGCCGTCGGTTATTTTTATAACGAAATCATGCCAGTCAACCTGATCATAGGACGGGCGCCAAGTCAGGGTTCCCTGAGTATTGATGGTAGCGCCAGTCGGATAATCGACCAAGGTATAGGTAAGGATCACGTCGTCGTTATTATCTTCTACTTCGAACTGACAGCGAAAGGTTTCGCCGATCTGAATGATATCACGTTGAGGGAGGTCGTTCAGTATTTTGGGCGGATCATTAACATAGACGGTGAAAGTCTGTGAAACATGATTGTCCTGCCAGAAGAAAGAGCCTTTTACGGCATGGAGTCCCAATTGTTCTTGTTGGGGAATCCAGATAAAGGTTTTATTGGGTAGGTCGAAATTCATATTATCCGGGCTGACAATATTAAAATTCAGATCCTGCAGTTTATCCAAGGCTAAGCCGGGAATACCGATTTGATACTTGAACACCTCCTGCGGATTTACCACGGCATCTGGCTTCGGCCGACGATTAATGGGCCCGGTGCTGACCGTGACACCTTGCTCGGCTGGCAGGGGTGCCAGGGGCACTTCTGCGCCTTCCAGAGCCGAAAATTCATCCACAATACTATCCAGCTCAGTTAAGGCTGTTTCTGTAGGGGTGGGCAGGGTATCTTTTTCACTAAGCGCATCATCAACTTCTTTCAGAATTTCAGCGACGAATTCCTGATCTGCGGATAAAGGCTTTAGGCTTTCCAGCTGCCAGTAACATAATCCATGGCGTTCATAGTGAGGGTTGATAAAGGGGATCACTACCGCACCAGTGAACTGTAGGGCATGGGTGTAAACGGGACGGATCGCCAAATATTGCATTTCTTTCAGGTTTGGATTGTGATACTCCAGGATCTGATAGGCCTCAAAATCAGCCACTGCCTGGGTTAAATCATATTCATAGCGGGTAATACCGTTAATGTCTTCCGTATGAGTCAAAATATCGGCCAATCCGTTATTGTTCAGATCAATCATCAAGGGGCTGGTGAGATCTATGCTTTTTGGGAAGAGAAGCCGATAGTTTAATTGATCACTTTCCAGATAAACCAGATAGGCGCCACCATTTTTTAAAGGCAGCAAAATTTCCGAAAAACCGTCACCATCCAGATCGCCGGCTTGTATTTTGGGTAAGATGATGCTATTACGATCTACCGGAATGGTGATTTCGTGCAGGGGCTGGGACCCCTTTTCCAGATGATAGGTTTTCATTTCGAAACTGTTTTTACCACCGGCAACCAGAATTTCAGCTCCCGGCAGAGTGTCTAGTTCAACCGGTAGCGCCCGGAAAGGAGAGATGCCAAAACTGGGACCCAGACGGGCGAATTGATCGATAAATTGTAGGTTTTCCCTATTTAGTTCAGCTGGAGTACCCATGATCAGAATGCTCCGGCTGGGGCTGCCGGTAGAGATGATCAATTCCTGGCGTTCGTCCCCATTGAGATCAGCTACGGTCAGGTAATTGGGCCGGGGACGGGTCGATAAGTCACCACTGGTATTCACAACCAAGGGAGTGTCCGGTACTGTCGCAGCGGTTAGTTCAAAAATATAAAGCCAACCAGGATTATCAGGGGTGGTATAATGACTTATGTTTAAAAGGGCACATATTTCCGGAGCCTTGTCTCCGTCCAGATCGGTGATGGCCAGGTCAGTAAAATCACCATACATTCCTTGCGGACGGGTGAATTTCCAGTTGAGATTAAAATCCGCCGCCTTGGATTCTTCCAGTAAGACCAGATAGGAAGTGCCCCGGCTCGGGGTTCCCTGAGCATCAACATCCGCGGCAATCGCGACCACGTCTAAAAATTCATCATTATCAAAATTATATCCTCCCGCCGTCCGAATCAGAGTAGTTTTCTTCTGATTAAAAGGGAAAATAATAGATTGGTTTGTTTGGGCGGTTAGTAGAATATTAGCCAGTAATAAACACTCTAATAATGCGATTTTTTTCATAAAGGTTATCTCGCCTTTCAGAAATTATAATTTTTCAGGTATGCTTTTTTGTTTTATAGTAGACGATAGCAAATCGATATCCCCAGGAGTTTGCGTATTACTCTGTTAAAGTTTAGTAATTTGATCTTGTTTTTGCGCATAAAATGCATCTAGTTATAGCCTACCAAAAAAATATAGCTCTGCCTCTTTAAAAAATCAAGTAAAAAGTAGTTAATTAATTTAAGTTAATTCAAGCATAATTGGTAAATAAAATCTTATTATAGCTTAAGGGGTTTAAACCGATAAATGTTACTGGAGCAATTAATTTTAATTCAAGGAGGTAAAACAATAGTTGCGTGAGGTAATTTAACAAGTTGTTTTTTCAAAAGGTTTATAGCCAGCTGGCTGAGAACCGGGACGCGGTTGAGATTAGATGGTGGGCGGGGAGAAATCCGTCTATTTGTGGGATATTTTAATTGGAAAATTTACTAAAAATTTTTAAGATAACAGGCTTTTAATTAATAAGAGGGTAATAATGAAGATCTTGACTATCAACTCAGGTAGTTCTTCAGTAAAGTATAAGCTCATTAACACACAATCGGCTGAGACGCTTTGCAAAGGTGTCGTAGAGAGAATTGGTGCCGCAGGAACCTCTTTGGCCCATAAGCGGCCAGATGGTGAAAAGCATCACCGAGAGTTGCAGATCAGCGACCATAAAGGTGCGATCGATAGTATCATTGATATCTTGACGGATTCCACTCTGGGAGTGATCAGAGATCTGGATGAAATTGATGCTGTGGGGCACCGGTTGGTGCATGGCGGAGATCGTTTCAGTCAATCTGTCCTGATCGACCGACAGGTATTGGCAACCTTACGTGAATGTATTGATTTTGCCCCCCTGCACAATCCGCCGAATATCAAAGGAGTAGAAGCAAGTGAAGCCGAATTGCCGGGCAAACCCAATGTAGGTGTTTTTGACACGGCTTTTCATTCCAGCATACCGGATTATGCCTATACCTATGCCATTCCCTTTGAATATTTTGAAAAGGATTGTTTACGCCGGTACGGATTTCATGGGACATCACATTATTTTGTGGCCCATCGTGCCGCCGCAATGATGGCGCAAGATATTGAACAGTTAAAGATAATTACCTGCCACTTAGGGAACGGAGCCAGTATTACGGCCGTGCAGCAGGGTCAGTCGGTGGATACCTCCATGGGCTTCACTCCTTTGGAAGGTTTGGTCATGGGCACCCGCAGTGGGGATATCGATCCCGGTGTGATTTTTTACATTGCTGAAAAGGAGAATTTTTCAATTCCGGAGACCAACAACTTTTTGAATAAACGCTGTGGTCTCCTGGGGATTTCAGGCCTAACCAATGATATGCGGGATATCGAAGAGCAAGCGATGCAGGGAAATCCCAGAGCCCGTCTGGCCCTGAAAGTATTTTGTTACCGCATAAAAAAATACATTGCCGCCTATATGGGGATCATGAACGGTGCCGATGCGATTGTGTTTACCGGCGGTATTGGGGAAAACAGTGACATTGTGCGGCGCGAAGCCCTGGCAAACATGGATTATATCGGTCTTGAAATCGATCCTCAAAAAAATGGCGGCTTAAGAGGAAAGGAAAGCTTTTTACAAACCGATAACTCTTCTGTAAAAATCCTGGTTATCCCCACCAATGAAGAAATGGTGATCGCCAAGGAGACCGAACGGATATTAGAAGTCCACACTGCTACTAATTAGTGATATGTTGTTTTGTATAATAGGCGCCGCTTTAAATAATCAAAGCGCGTTTTTATTTAAGGGCATATTTTTTCATTTTGTAGCGCAATACCCGCTCTGAAACACCCAGTTTTTCTGCGGCTTTGGTCTGTATCTGATTGGTTTGTCGCAGGGCTTTACGGATCAGCTGTTTTTCCAGCTGGCTGACCTGTTGCGGTAATTTGCGGTCTAAAGTGACCTGGCTGACAAGATTATACTCCAGGGGCAGATCTTCTTTGGTGATCACATCGGAGCGGGCCAGAATGATCGCCCGTTCGATAATGTTTTCCAATTCTCTGACATTCCCCGGATAATCATAGCGCAGGAGCTGATCCATACCCTCGGCCGAAATACCGGTGATGGGGATGGTGTTTTTACGGGTGTATTTTTCGATAAAATGGTTAACCAGCAAGGGTATGTCTTCTTTACGGTCCCGCAGAGGCGGGATGGTAATGGGGATTACATTAAGGCGGTAAAACAGATCCGAGCGGAACTGATTCTCGTTCACCCGCTGTTGAATATTTTTATTGGCGGCCGATATGATCCGTACGTCGGATCTGATGGTTTGGGAAGATCCCAGCCGTTTGAATTCATTGTTCTGCAGTGTGCGCAGTAGTTTAACCTGAAAATTGAGCGGAATATCGGCCACTTCATCCAGAAAAAGGGTGCCCTTGTTCGCCATTTCAAATTGACCTTTTTGACGCTCATGCGCCCCGGTGAAAGCGCCTTTTTCATGGCCAAAGAATTCGCTTTCGAAAAGGCTCTCCGGTATGGCCGCACAGTTTACCGCAATAAAGGGACCCTCAACACGACGGGAGGCTTGATGAATGGCTTTGGCTACCATTTCCTTACCCGTACCGCTTTCTCCCTGGATCAGGACTGCGGCATCGCTTTGACTGACCCGGGCAATAAAGTTGATCACAACCGCCATGGCTGGACTTTTATAGACAATATCAGATACAATATTCTGACGGGAGACCTGTGAGCGCAAAACCTGGTTTTCTTTGACCAGGGTATTTAGCTGCTCCAGTTTCTTTAGTTTGATTTTTAACTCTTCCAGTTCCACGGGTTTAGAAATGTAATCCCAAGCGCCCTGTTTCATGGCGCTTACGGAATCTTCGATCGTCCCATAAGCCGTCAGGATAATTACGCGGATCTCCGGGTTGAGGACTTTGACCTTTTTAAGGACATCAAGCCCGTTCATACCCGGCATACGGAAGTCGGTAATGACCACATCCACATAATTTTTCCGGATCGCCTCCAGTCCTGCTTCACCAGAGACACAGCTGGTTACCTGACATCCCAGTTTGCGGACATATCCACTGAGAATGTCACGCTGAGAAGCATCATCATCAATAATGACTAGGGAGAGTGAAAGCATATTAGGTCTCCTTGTTGCGCGGCAGGCGGATTGTAAAGGTAGTGCCTTGTCCTGGTTGGCTCTGTACCGCTATGTTACCGTCATGCTCGTTGATAATTTGATACACCTGCGCCAGTCCGATACCGGTACCGGTGTTTTTCGTGGTAAAATAGAGATTAAAGATCTTGGCTAAATTTTCTTGGGTAATGCCTGCCCCGGTGTCCCGGAGCCGGATGACTATTTCCCGCCACTTTTTGTTAATGGATAATTCAATGGTCTCCTTTTCCATGCAGGCATCCAGAGCGTTGTCGATCAGATTAGCTAGACAGTGCTCTATTTTTTCAGCATCCACAAGAGCGACGATGGCGCCATTAGGTGACCAGATAAACCGGATTTGTTTCTGTCGGGCCTTGGGCCGGTATGAAGCAATGACTTTTTCAGCCAGCTGGTTAATATCCACTGGATTGCATGACAGCGGTGCCGGTTTGGAGAATTGCAGGAATTGTTTAATGATTTCACTGATATGGTTGATCTCTTTACGTACCGTGTGGATTAAATGCTGGTATTCTTCCGGATCCTGTTTGGTTTGAAATTCACTTTTCAGGCGTTGAATGGTCATGGAGATGGCGTTTAAGGGATTGCGAATTTTATGGGCCACACCGGCGGCCAATTCCCCAATGGCACTCATTTTTTCTTTGCGGCGCAGATCATTCTGCAGGCCATACACTTCCTGAGTGATGTTTTGCTTTTCATTTTTTAGCAACTGAATATTTTGCAGCACAACGGTGAAGGCTATTAAAACAAAACCAATAATAAAGAGGGCGCCCAAACGAATAAAGGCCTGATAAAGGGTAGCCTGTTGAATTTTCTGGATGGGTTTGTAGTCGAGTCCGATCCTGATAATGGCCGGAGGTCCGCTTTCCGCCTGAAAAGGCAGGATGGTTTCAAAAACATTCTTATGATGGTAGGTGGTAATGTGTTGCCGGATGTCCTGACTATGATTTACCTGCGTCAATAGCTGATCCTCTGTTAAGGCGGGGAGTGTATCAACGTTTTTTGTCTTGGCGATCAATCCGCTGGAGTCCTGGATAGCAATATAGACGATTGAGGTGTCCTCATTTAATGAATTGATGAAATTATGGATTCCAATCAGGCGCCGGGCTGAAAACAAGCGTTGGGCGCTGTAGCTGCCGATGATGGCTCCGCCCCGGGTACGCCGATAGACAACCGTATACCTTTCAAAGGGGTGATTCGCCAGGGTGTGGATGCCAATATCCAGCGACCTTTGTTCTGAATTGAAAATGGGAGCCAGTTGTTTCAGAAACTCAGGGGGTAAGATTTCCGGTGCGTTAGTATAGATGATTTCTCCTGCTTTATTAATCACATGGATTCTTTTAAAGGAGTTCTCTTCTGCGAATTCTGCCAGAAATTGACTGGAGATCCGCTGGCTTTGATCTAAAACATCGACATATCGCAAGGCACTGAAAATCCGTTTTTTTAAATGATGTATGATGATTTGATAGCCCTGATGAGAACTGTAGGCGGATTTGCGGATGGTGGCAGAGATGGTGTGGGCGTAATGGGTCATCAGCCTGACCACATTTTTTTTACGGGAGATATAGCTGGTATAGGCGGAGATACTCAGCAGTAAAAATAAAATCAGAAAGATTATCAGCAGCATCAGTGGCCTGATTTTTAATTGGGTAAGCTTCAATTTCATTTATTTCGATCAGGTATATTAGAGCATTAACAGAATTCGCACCATCCCTAATTTAAGCAGGAGTCAGTCTATTTAACAAGCTTCAGAATGAAATAAGAGGGCTTTCAAGGTGAAAGCCCTCTTATTATTGAGGGAGGAGGGGGAATGAAAGCTGTTTAATCCCATACTTCCGGTTTGATAATCAGTACGGCCAGACAGCCGAATAGTCCGGCCAGGGCAACCACCACGAAATCACCCCAGTTTTCCCGGATATTTTCTTTACGGGATTTTTTAACAGAAAAGGTAATAGCAAGGGCGATCATAATTCCGATCAGGCTCAGCCAGCTATGTAGTTCGACTTTGAAATGGATAAAGGCCGTATAAGGAGAGATGTTTTTAATCTGAAAAGGAAAGAGGACCTGTTCGATTTTGCCCACTAACCGTTCATCACGGGGGGTGCGTTTGATAGTATAGCTATTCATTAAATGATAATTGGTATCGGTTACAGCCGCGTGGTAGCCCTGTGATCCGGTATAGCGTATCGTGCGGTTAAGCGGATCTACAAAAAGACTCAGTTTCATTTTATCAGCATCAAAATTTTTCGCTGGTAAGGGAATTAATTTGTATTGGTCGTAACTGATCAGGAAAAGTTTGTTTGTATGGGTTACCACCAGGCCGTAGAATTCCTTTCGCGGATGTTCCGAAATGATAAATTTACGGATTTGCAGGTCGGGAGAGATGTCGGTTTTTACACAGGCCGGACGGCCTTTGCTCTTTTTTAAATGAAAGACATGGCCGGCCCGGTCAACAATGAAGTAGCCCTCATCAAAGGGTTTGTGGGTGCTCGGATTTCCCCCGATCACCCGGGCCGGGAATTGAAATCCCTGCTGATTCAAGGCTTGGGTGAACAGTTGGGAAAGACTGTCATCGATGGTATTGGTGGCGGCTGTAATGAATTCCATGCGATCTTTGATCCGGAAAAGTTCATCGGGATACTCAAGTCCGGAATAAACTGATTGGGATTCAAATAAGGGAAACAATTGAATTTCGGGTTTATTGAAATCGGTAGGTTTAATGCGTAAAAATTGACGATTATGACGGATGTCAGAAATATCAAGAGCTACTCCGTGTAAGGTATCCGGCAGAACACCCCAGCGATCCAGGTCCCGGTAATATAAAAAAGGCAGCAGGCGTTCGTATTGCTTGCGGGTGTATTCGTTACCCTGCCGATCATAGTAGCCCATACCGCTGACTTCGCGGGATTGATAATAAACGAAATCATCGATTACCGCGCTGTAATAAATAATAGGTGGTCGTTCCCCTTTGACCGTCAGCATTTGATATAATTTAGGTAAATAAATCGCACTGATAATAATGATAATGACAATAATCGCATAGCGTGATAGTTTATATAACATTATTTACTCCCTTTGCGAAGTCTGTAACCGGGGAAAAGAATGGTTATGGTGAATAAGAGCATTAAAATGGTGTATTGGATAATACAATGGTTGTATTGATTAAAATTGCGTCCCTGAAAATAGAGGGCTAAGGTAAAAAAGGTAAGGATCATTAAAATAATTTTTTTGTTCCAGCTGGGTTCACTGGTGATCATGGCGGTGGCCATGTAGACAATAATACCCGCCAACAGCCAGGGGAGACTGGTTAGGATGGCGGCCCGGGTCAACTCCACCGGGAAAAAAGTATTACCGATGATCAGCAAGCCGATAATAATGATCAGATAAATCGCCAGAATGAATACGATTCCGATTAATATTTCAAATAATAGCATCTTTTTTTCTTCAATGGGCAGATGAAAGGAAAGACGAAACCGGTTTTTTACGGCTTCCGGTACAAACTGTAATATACCAATTGCCAGGCCGCCGATCACGGGGAGGTATTTAAATATAATCGGTGAAAAATACTGGATCTGATAATTAATGGTCACCAGCCAGCGGCGAATGGCACTGGCGACTTCAAATTCATAGCGCAGATTCAAACCAATATATAATAAATCCAAGACGACCACGCTCAGATACCCCAGCAGGGCCCATCTGATCTTGATCCATTCTTTATAGAATAATGCTTTGTACATAGTATCTATCCTTGCTTAATATTTTCCTGTCAACCCAATAAAAGCCTCTTCCAGTGACATGGATTTCTCCTGGAGATTGCTGTATTTAATATTATTCTGCTTTAAATACTGCTTAATTTTTTCCTGGGATTTAAAGCTGTATATCCGGTATTGATTCCCGATAATTTCATAGTTTTTGATTAAATCGTTCTTTTCAAGACAGTAATCCTGCATCTCGGTTGTGAAACGATATTGATGGAAACTTTTACGAAATTTTTCAATGGGGGCCTGTAAAAGGACCTGTTGATAGCCCAGGATGATAGTATCATCAATTACTTTTTCCATATCTTGAATGATGTGGGACGTGATCAAGACGGTGGTGTTACGGTTGTCCACAAAATCCTTGAGATAGTCTAAAAAAAGCATGCGATAGCCGGCATCTAGTCCCATGGAATAATCGTCCAGAATCATCAGCTCCGGATCCTGAGCCATGATCAAACCCAGGGCGACCTGGGAACGCTGACCACAGGACATTTTGGAGATTTTGTGATCATAGTTCATGCCCATTTTATCCATCAGTTCGTAGTAGAATTCCTTTTTCCAGCCGGGATAAAAACAGGCGTAAAATCGTTCTACCTGTTCAGCAGTCATGAAGTCATAGGTTACATGGCCTTCATGTAATAAGCCGATACGGGCCCGGGTCTCGGGTCTCAGATTGTGGGACTCCTCACCAAAAATGTAGATATTCCCCCGGGAAGGTCTTAAAAAACCCATCATTATATTGATTGTCGTGGTTTTGCCCACCCCGTTTTTACCCAGGATACCGAAGATTTTACCCCGCTCAATGGTAAAGTTTAAATCTTCGAAGACCAGCTGCTTTCCATACCGGTGAGTTAAATTTTTACATTCAATGATTTTTTCCATAATTATCTCTTATTGCTACTTGTGCTGTAAATTGCCAAAAATATTTTTACACCAAACAGATGCAGCAAAAACAATGCCTGTTTATTTTATTCAAATGCCATGCAAGGAGCACTGCCACAGCAGGACAGACGTGGTGGTTAGAAGATCGACATAAATGTCGAAATAGCTTCAAAATTGGTTCGTCAGCATCAGGGGAGCGACAGCCGGCTGGTGTAATTCAAAGACTTCCGGCTGAGTTGGCACGTTGATTGTTCTGTTTAGTCTGTTTTAGATTGAAATCAGGCTTGAAAGTGTAAATTATGTTTAAAAATTACGGAGGAGATTAAATGCAAGTCAGAAGATTTTACCTGAGTCTGGTGATTGTGCTGGGGCTGATCAGCCTGCCACTCTATGGTATTGATGACAGTAAGGTACAGGAATTCACGCTGGATAACGGTCTCCGGGTCATCACCTATGAGATGCATACCGCGCCGGTGATCTATTCGCGTTTGACTTACAATGTGGGGGCCAAATATGAGCCTTACGGCCAGACCGGTATCTCGCATATTGTAGAGCATATGATGTTCAAGGGGACCAAGCGCTTTCCCAAGGGGACTATCGCTGAACTGATTTCCGCCAATGGTGGGGTTTTCAATGCCTACACATCCAGTGACATTACCGTCTATTATGAATTGTTGCCCAAAAATAAGATCGAATTGGCCTTTGATATCGAATCGGAGCGGATGCATAAATGCGAATTTGACCGGCAGGAATTTGCCTCGGAAATCCAGGTAATTGCCGAGGAAAGGAAGCAGCGCACCGAGAACAGTGCCCGGGGTAAACGGCGGGAAGAATTGAACACGCTGATCTATAAAAGTCATCCCTATCGCAATCCGGTGATCGGCTGGATGCATGACATTCAGCATATCACCCGCGATCAAGCCTATCAATATTATCAAACCCATTATACGCCCAACAATGCCACCCTGGTACTTTGCGGAGATTTTGAGACGGCCAACATACTGGAAACAGTTAGACAATATTTTGGTAATATCCCGGCCGGTCCCGCCCTGGAACAACCGGATTTCTTTCGCGTTGATCAGGAAGGCAAAAAGATCCTGCATTTCCGTCATTCCGATATATTGAATGAGGAAATTAAGCTCTATTTTTCCGCGCCCGGCCGTTTTGAAGCGGACGGACCAGCCCTCTATGTGGCTGGTAAGATCCTCTGTGGCCGCTCGGCGACTTCCCGCCTATATAAGCGTCTGGTCCGGAAAGAGAAACTATGTAAATCCGTGGCCGGCGGCGCCAGATTCAGCAAAGACCCCAGTACCTTTAGTATTAGCGCGGATTTATTACCGGAAGCTTCAGTGGATGCGGTGGAAAAGATAATTTGGCAGGAAATCGACAGCCTGGCCCGGGTACCGGTGATCGATTATGATCTGCAGAAGATCAAGAATAAGATCAGATTCAACGAGATCACGGATGATCAGTACATCAGTTCGGTAGGCAACTCGATCGCATTATACGAAAATTACATCGGCTGGGAATATATAAACAAATGGAATAAGATGGTCACGGCGGTGAGCAAAGATGATATTATGCGGGTGACCAATCAATATATGCATCCGGATAAAATGGTCATTTGTTATAGTCATCCGGATTCTACAAGGGACACGAGTGACTCTTTGGTGACGGTGCAGGCGGTCTTGGATACGACTGGCGATGAAGTATCCGAAAGATCGCTGCCGAAAGTAACTGAAGAGGCTACAAATCAGGAACAGAAGTCGGGCTTTTTTAAACGCCTATTTGGCCAAGAGGAAGAAGATGTCCGGGAATTATACCGCCCTGATCTGAAAGAATTAGTGGCCCCCAATCCGATCAAACCCCTGGTTGACTCCTTAATCCTGGATAATGGGGTACCGGTATATTATCTAATCAGCCATGATTTTCCCACACTATACATTATGGGCTTCATAGAGACCGGACGACTGCCTGAAAATGCAGCCCAGCCGGGTACCCGCCAATTTCTTGAATCCATGTTAATGCGCGGAACAAAAAATTACACCTATGATGAATTACTGGAAGAGCGCTCCTTTACACCTTATCAGTTAGTCCCGGGGCAAAGCTGGAGCAAGATCACTTTTCAGGGATACTCACTGATTGAAGACAGCGAGAAAATGCTGGATGGATTATATGAAATAATGGCCGCCCCCGCATTCCCTGAAGAGCAGATGGAAAAAATTCGTCCCCGGCTGGTGACTAATGCGGAGAATTTGAAAAAAACCGAGCGCATGAAGGCTTTCTATGGTATGTTTGAAGATGTGTTTGCCGGACACCAGTATGCAGTCCAATATGCAGGTGATGCGGACGTTTTAGACAACTTGCAACGAAAGGATTTGGTTAAATTTTACGAAAAATATTATAGTCCGGAACAGATGACTATTGTAGCCGTGGGTGACTTTGAGCGGGAGTGGCTACAGCAAAAACTGGGCAGTACTATTGGGCAGTGGCAGAAGCCCTCGGGTAGCGAATATCTTCCTTTTAGTGAACAGAAAGTGATTGAGGGAAAAACCGTGTATGCCTTTAACAATCCTGAATACAAACAGTGTCGTGTGGATATTGCCTTTAATCCGGTGCCCGGCGGAATTACCAAAGCTAACCCTGACCTGGAAACCCTCCGAATTCTGGAACATATCCTCTGTGGCAGCTCCCTGACTTCCCGCATGGGTGTGGAATTAAGGGATAAACGGGGACTTTGTTATGGCGTCCGCAGCAATTTGTGGGTCCGTGAGCATGGAGGCTACTGGAACATTCGCACCAATACCGACCGTGAATATCTGACGGAAATGATCAAAGGAATGTTTGAACAGATTGAATTGATTCAGCAAGAAGGTATTACGGATGAGGAGCTTGAAAAAGCCAAAGCCCGCAAAATATCCTTGTTAACGCTGCACGTACGCACCATGGATGACATCGGCGGAAAAATATACAGCCAGCTGAAGTATGACCGGCCTTTGGATTATTTTGATAAGCGTAAGGAGCGCATCCTATCGGTTACCAAGGAAGATGTAAAGCGCGTCGCCAACCAATATCTGGATACCCAAAACTATATTTTGGCCGTATCCGGTAATATGAAGCCGGAAGTTCTGAATGAATTTAAATAAGGTCGTTTAAAGCTTTGGGCCGAACCGACAAAAATGTTACCCAGCTGACAATTTTGTCACCTTGATCCTTAAGGTTGTTTTTTTTCTGTTCGAGGATTATGATTTAATCTAACGGGATATTGCTTTGGCATATTGATTGTAAAATAACACATGTGGTTAATTCCAGCTAATGGTGCGCAGTGATACCAGATGGGTGGGAAGTGGTACTGATCAATAAAAAGGTTGCAAAAAACCATTAAAAATTTGAATATATTGTCAGTCTTGTGGGTAGCCGTCTTGAATGGCGCGTTCCTTAATATGCGACTAAAAAAATGGGATATGTAATATGAAAAGAGCCATAGTCTATCTAGCAATCAGCCTTATTATTGTAACGGGTCTTCAGGCCGCTACTATTTCCGGTAAGGTAACCAGCCAGATGCAGAAAGAACCTCTTGAAGGTGCTCTGGTGGTGCTACTTAAAAAAAATGATGCGGATTTTTCCCGCACCACGGTTTCCGATATCTATGGTAATTTTAGTCTGAGCGGGATCAGTTCCGGCGTTTATACTCTTGAGGCCTATAAAGAACATTATTATAAGAACGTGCTTTTCGATCTGGAGATTCAGCAAGGCCGCCATTATGACGTTGATATTCGCTTGTTAAAATGTAAGCCCGGTACCCGGCGCCGACGAGGCCAAAAGGAAGATTCGGACTACTGTTTTATGATTGGCGGTATTGAAGTGCAATCCCGTGGGGCAGAGATCATTCCCGAGGAAGCGGTTACCACCCGCAAGATCAATTCCGGTGAGATCGAGCATATGCAGGCCACCAATTTGGGTGATATCCTGGCCCTGGTACCCGGAGTGGAAAAATCCCAGAATCCGGGGCTGGCCAAAGACAGCCGGGTGGGTTTGCGTTCGGTATCCATTTCCGGGACGGCGGGTGGTCTGGAAACTTTTGGCAGTACCATTATTGTTGACGGCAATGAAGTGACGAATGATGCGAATGCCATGCATCGCGGTTTCAGTGGCGAATCAGGGATTGACCTGCGTACTATACCCGCGGATAATATTGAATCCGTAGAAGTGATTACCGGGATTCCGTCGGCTGAATATGGTAATTTCAGCAACGGTCTTATTAAGGTGAACACCAAATCCGGCTATATTGCCTCAAAATTTAAAGCCAAGCTAAATCCCGATACCAAGACTACCAGTTTCAGCAACGGACACCGGCTGGGTCGGTATGTTTTGGACTATCATCTGAATTATGGATATAGTGAGCGTAATCTGCGTAAAGAGGGCGATGAATATCACCGGTTTTATGGTAAAGCCACTCTGCAGCGTAAGTTTTTAGACAATAAACTGGATACCCGCTTGCGGGGTAGTTATACCCGTATGCTGGATAATGAAAAGCCCACCGATATTTATCAAATGAAAACCAGTAACCAGGGCTTTCTCAGCAATGGTAATTTTTCCTTTACTTATCAGAAGACCGAGCAGCGCAAACTGGAAGGATTTTTAGGGTTTGATTTGAACCGTAAGAAATATTATCGCCAACGATGGGTGACCGATCAGGTGGTCCTGACAGATACAACTGTTTATTATAATGGGCATACCTACACTGACACCATTTTAGCCGGTTATACCGGCAAACTGAAGGAGATCGGTCATGAATGGGGGTACAGGGCTAGATTACGCCATCAGAATGAGCGGCAATTTAATGCTACCCGCCACCGTTTTATAATAGGCCTGGAAGGCAATCGGAAGCGCAATACCGGTCAGGGGCGTGTGATTCACCCTTTCTTTAACTACTACGGCTTTTATTCCTCCCGGCGTTCTTATAGTTTTGATGAATATCCTGATCTGCAGCAGTGGGCCGCTTATTTTGAAGATAATATCCGGGGACAGCTAGGGGGTCACCGGTACGATTTAATGTTAGGCTTCCGGTATGATGTATTCAACCCTCAGGGATTGAATTTGGATAACATGTTCGCGGAAAAAGCGTTGCTTAAGTCCCGGCATGGTGACTTTTTGTCTCCCCGTTTTAATTTCCGGTTCTTTCTGAGCGATGACCTCCGCTTGCGGGTCGGCGCCGGCAAGAGTGCTAAGGCGGTCTCGCTGGCCTATATATACAAAGACCCGGATTATTTTGAATATCTTAAGGATTCGGTGGTGGTGGAAGAAATGCATCTCCAGGCCAATCCGGATCTGCAGGCTTATAGCGACATGAAATATGAAGCTTCTATTGATTGGCGGATCAAGGATTTTATCGGCTTTTCCTTAACCGGCTACTATTCCGGTTCCGACGACCGGCCTTCCTCGGTCACCTACCCCTGGGGCTATGATGTGAATCCGGATACGATCACTTCCGCCAGTTACGCCATCCATGAGAACCGGGGCTGGAAAAAGTCTCATGGGGTGGAATTCACCCTGCGTACGGAGCGCTTTTATAATATTCAGTTAAAGGCCAATGCCACTTACCGTTTCAGTAAACTGGGTCGGAGCGGCAGCATCTATGATTCCAGTCCCGATACCAGCTGGGAAAATATCTGGTATCAACCGTCGAAAACCTGGCGAGAAAAAGTGATTCTGGATTATCAAATTAATTATGTCAGTCAGCGCCTGGGCGCCTGGGTCACCCTGGATATTCAGCACATCCCCCTGGAGCATAAAAAGGAAGTCTACCGCTCTAATTCAACTATTAAAGCCATCGAGGAATTGGATAGGGAAGAGCGCCGCTGGTATCAGGGCATGGTCTATTGGTATGATAATGAATTCTACAATTACAGCAGCCACTGGTTGTTTAATTTCCGGGTCACCAAATCTTTGTCTCAGAAAACCGAACTGTCCATTTATATCAATAATATATTTGATGATCGCGGGATCTGGAAGAGTCCCTTTACGGACCGGCTTTCGGAGCGTAATCCAGAGATATATTATGGTTTGGAGGTGAGCACCCAATGGTAAAAAAAATAGTACCATTGCTTTGTTTTCTGTTGATAAGCACTGGTTGTTTTAAAGACCAGCCCGGTCTGCAGGATGGCAATCTGACGATTGCATTGTATGTAAAATACGAGGGTCAGCTATTGTCTCAAGTTCCGGTTACGATGCAGACCTATGATTATAATCTGCCTACCATGAGCGATACCACCGATAGTACGGGTAAGGTTTTATTTGAAGAACTACCTTGGGCTCAGTATAGAGTCAATGTAAAGTCCGAAGCCTATATACCCTCCTTTACTAATCCCGGAGATATAGACACAGTAATCGTGGTTGGAAGTAAGGATGTCATTCCCGGTGATGATGAGTTGTTAAGTGATACTGTTTTTACCATTGCCTCTGGGACGCAACCCGGGCTGAAAATCAATGAAATTTATACCTGCGGACCACCCAATAGTTTTTTCTATTTTTATGATCAGTTTTTTGAGTTATATAATAGCTCCCAGGATACCATTTATCTGGATGGAATGGTATTTTGCCGCATGGGGGAATTTCTGGAAAATATAACCTATATCTTCCAGTTTCCGGGGGAACCATTGATTGGCAAAGAGTATCCTGTGCCACCGGACTCCTTTGTGGTCATCGCCCAGGATGCCTATAACCACCGCGATGAAATCTTTAATGGTAATAAGAGTATCGATTTATCGAATGCCGATTTCGAATTCCGCAACAGTATGGATTATGGTGATTATGACAATCCGGATGTGCCTAATCTGGATAATATTGAAGTCGGTCATACGTTGGACTTTATGGTGGGCTTAACCGGAGATGTGATTTTAATTGCTGACGGGAGTGATCTGGAATATATCGATGGCATGGACCGGGAGTCAGTGATCGATTGTGTGGAATACAGCTCTTATTCAGAGCACATTAAAGATATTGAGTCCTTTCTGGATCGCGGCTTTGGCGGTGTGGGACAGATTAAATACAGCGGTCAATCCCTGGAGCGCATTGCGCCCGGATTTGACACCAATAATTCTACCATAGATTTTCAGATTATTCCTCATCCCACGCCGGGATATCAATACAATGCAGAGGAATCAAAGTTGGCTAAGTATTAGGAGAAATAAGGCTTTTGTTGTATTCCTACCAAACCGGTAACAATTGTGCATATCAGTTCGCTGGTAATTTGTTTACCGGTAAGCTGAGAAAATGTTATCCTTTAGAGGTGAATCCGGAATGAGAGTAATCTGCTTACTTTGTTTTTTGCCGGTTCTTGGGGGGTGTTTCAAAAGTCATCCCAACCTTCAGGATGGTAACCTGTCCATAGAACTCTATGTGAAATACGAAGATCAATTATTAGCGGATATACCGGTTAGCCTGCAAACCTATGATTATAATATTTCTACTGTACATGATACTACGGACAGCACGGGGAGGGTCTTTTTTGAAAATCTTCCCTGGGCGCAATACCGCATAAACATAAAATCTGAGGCGTATGTGCCTTCTTTTACTAATCCTGATGAGACAGACACTGTGATTGTGGTAGGCAATAAGTATATTGCGCCAGAAAATAAGGAACTTGTAAGGGATACGATTTATACCATTGCCTCCGGCACTCAGCCCGGATTAAAAATCAACGAGCTGTATACCTGCGGACCGCCTAATGATTTTTTCTATTACTTTGATCAGTACATTGAATTATACAATAGCGCTGAGGATACCATTTATCTGGATGGAATGGTGATTTGCCGGATGTGGCAATTTCTGGAAGATATTACCTATATTTTCCAGTTTCCCGGTGAACCATTTACCGGCAGGCAGTATCCGGTGCCCCCGGATTCCTTTGTAGTCATTGCCCGGGATGCCTATAATCACCGTGCTGAAATCTTTGATGGTGAAAAAAGTATTGATTTAACGACCGCCGATTTCGAATTCCGCAACAGTATGGATTATGGTGATTATGACAATCCGGAGGTGCCCAATCTGGATAATATTGAAGCCGGACACACCCGGGATTTTGGATTGAACTTAACCACAGACGTAGTCCTGATTGCCGATGGCAGTGATCTGGAATATATTGACGGGATGGACCCGGAATCAGTGATCGATTGTGTGGAATATGCTTCCTATGCAGAACATACCAAGAGTATTGAATCCTTTCTGGATCGCGGTTTCGGTGGTGTGGGGCAGATTAGGTACAGCGGTCAATCCCTGGAACGCATTGCGCCCGGATTTGATACCAATAATTCCACGGTGGATTTCCGGATTATTCCCCATCCCACGCCAGGGTATCAGTATACCGGAGAGGATTAAAAAGAGGCCAAGTATTAAAGAGGGTTGTATGTATTTAAAGAAAAGCAACAAATACCTGATTATCGCACTGTTCATTATGCCGCTTATGGCTTTTGAAAAACCACTTTTCCGTCCGATTGAATTTCAACAGCCCTTGCAATTTGCAAAATATTTTCCGGTTACACTATATACGGCGAGTTACAATCCGGCTCTTTTTAAGGTGAATTATGCTCAGGATTTTCTGTATTACCAGACCTATGCCGACCGCCGAAATAACATGTACCGGCGTCCCTTTGACCCCGAGCGGAAAGACCGGCTCGGGTTTAATGTCCAAATGTACCGTAAACTGAATGAAAAGGTGGCGATTGTTAGTGGCGCAACTTACCAGCAAAGTAACCTGCAACAGGTCTACCGGTCTTTGGAAAAGAATTATTATAAGCACTATTTTGCCTATACCGATACCACTACCGGAAATTTTGAATACGACGGCCCCCAATTATGGTTTATGTATAACCGCTCGATCAGCGATAATCTGGACTGGGGAGTTCATATTGATTACAGTGTGGAGCGGGCTTTGAAAGACGTATATACCAAATGTGAGACCATCATCCGTAATACGGACGTAAGTACAGGGTTAAGTTATTTTAATCGTGATACCAGTATGCAAGTGGGGATTTTCGGCCGATATTTTAACCGGCAAGGCAGCTATGAGGCCGTTAAAGAGATGAAAGATGCGTTAGTCAAAACCTACTTTGGCTATCATGTATTTAAAGAGGAAAATCCCCGCTCCACCAGCCGTAAGAATGATGACCGTGAAGGATATGAAATCGGGCTACAGTTTTCCCAACAAAATGTCGTTATTAAAAATTTAAACTTGAATTTGGCCCTAAGCTATGGTGGTGAGGAAAATGATATTGAAGTGGGGAGTGCTTCCCGGCCCAATCCGCGGGGATATTGGGTCAGAGAGGGATACCGCGGGATGACTAAACTTAACTATCATCGCCCGGACAAACTGGATATTCAATCTTATTTTATATACACTAATTACCGTGACTGGGGTCAGTCAGGACTGTATGATGTTTTGATTTTGGAAAATGAGGTTATTGCGTACAGAGCTGGGGGCGCGGTGAGTATATTTCCCTGGCGGGGCTTGCAGGCCACTTTAGGCAGCGAAATCACTATGGAAGATGGCGATTACAGAGAATATATCAAACCTTTTCAATGCCAGGAGACGCGACAGCACCAAAAACTATACGGGCAATTCAGATTGCGTCTGAATCAGGTCATGGAAGTATATTTCCAGATGGATTATAAGAGGCGCCAGCCTTATTTTTATTGGGAAACCAAGGAACTGGATATACAATCTTATGACTTGGGCATTGAACGTCAATTTGTGATTGGTCTGTTTAATCTTAATCTGCATTATGAGCAATGGCAACCTCAGGCCCAAAAAGATATTATCCAAGCCTTTGGACTCTCGATCGCCTATGTCCGCTAAAATAATCATTGAAATATTGAGGAATAATTGTAATATTAAAAATCGGGGCAGGAATGATAAAAATTAACTGGTTAGAGTAAACAATCTTAACTTAAAAAGAGGAGGAATTCATGAAAAAACTGTTATTATTTGCCTTAGTAATGGTACTGACGTTGACAGTTGCCTTTGCCCAGACCTGGGAGACGGTAAAGGAAGGCAAACTGGGATATGGTCCCTATGATGGACCCAATGCCGGCTATTTTGTGGACGCTACCACCGGCTGGTTGGTCGGTGATGAAGGCCGCGTCCAAAAGACCACGGACGGCGGTATGACCTGGACAACGATCCGGGAACCCGACGGTGGAGAAGATTGGGTCGATGTGGAATTTGCAGATGCCAATACCGGGTATGCCTGTGCCGGTGACGGCTTTATCTTCAAGACCACTGATGGCGGTGCGAACTGGGATATGATTGGTGATACCGCCAATTATGTTGCCGATCTGGAAGGCTTGTCTGTAGTCACTACTGACCTGGTCTTCTTTTGCGGGGATGATTCCACCCTGTTGAAAACCGATGATGGCGGCGCTAATTACACCCGCTCTTCTAATAATTTCGAAGGAGTGGATCTGGATGGTGGTATTGCCTTTATGGATGCCAATGTCGGCGTGGTTATATCGGATGGTAATAATGGCATGACCTGGTATACCCATGACAGTGGAGATACCTGGAATTTTGTATCCGTGGCCCCCTTGTTTCCGCCGGGGACTATTTCCAGCCGTATCTACGGCATAGATGCCGGACCGGATTCCACGATTGTGATTACCGGTTATCATTATGTCACTGTGGTTTCTACGGATGGTGGTCAGACCTATACCCGTGTTGGTGGGTTGTCCTATGGATATGACCGTAATGAACTGGTCGAGATAATCGACGCCAATACCTTCCTGGTTGCCGGTGATTACCTGGCCATGACCACTGATCAGGGCGCTACTTTTGATACCCTGGAGACCGGTTCCGCCCAAAGCTATGAAGTACTGTGTTTTGTGGATGCCAACACCGGTTATGTATTTCAGAATTATGGACAGTGGATGAAGACCACTGATGCGGCTGCCAGCTGGACCCCTTTACTGGAATGGCCTATTATCAGCTTCTGGGGCCTGGCCTTACCGGAAGATGACAAGATCGTACTGACGGCCTATGCTGGTGGTGAAATGACGGTTAGTGAAGATGGTGGTGCCAGCTGGACATATCCGAATAATAGTGCCACCGGCGCACCTGATGACCTGTATGAATGTGAATTCATTGATGCCAATAATGGTATCATTGCCGGCAGTGATGCCTTTCTGGCCAAGACCACGGATGGTGGGGCCAGCTGGACTTCGATCGAAACACCGATGGCAGATGTGAATTTCGGTACTTTTAATGCCGTGCATTATTATGATGCGGATACGGTTTTTGCCGGTGGTAAAAAAGGTCATATCTATCGTTCCGATGATGGGGGTGCTACCTGGACGGAAATTCCGAATGAGGGCAGTGGTACGGTTTATGATATCTGGCCCTTGGCATCGGATCACGTGATTGCCACCCTTTCCAGTGGCGTCGTATGTGAGTTAAAACCGGGCGAAACGTCGTTCATAGAATGTTTTGATTATGGCTATATGTCCATGCGGGCCGTTGAATATCGCAATGGCATCGGACTGATCGCTGCCTCAAGCGGCCACATGTACCGCACTTCAGAAACCAAACTGGATACAATTTACGAGGTGTTTACCGAACCTGATGGTGATGATTTCTATGATGTTGAATTTGTAAATGATACACTCGTATTCGCGGTTGGTGAAGCCGGAAAAATTTACCGTTCCGATGATGCCGGCTTAACCTGGACCCAGGAAACCAGTCCCACGGAAGAGACCCTGCAGAAAGTCCGCTACAGAAATGGTAAGGTCTGGGCGGTTGGTCAGGCTGGCATGGTACTGATGCTGAATTTAATTCCCGAACCTGATTTAATGACCATTGCCGAGGCTAAAGTGGATGCCGACGAAGACGGTGTCCTGGACCTTCTGGATCAGGAAGTGAAAATTCAGGGAGTGGTCACCAGTCCTAATTATGGATATAATACGCAATACTATTTACAGGATGAAACCGCAGGTATCGTACTCTACTCCGGTAGTGTTGCTGCTGACCTGAATATCGGTGACGAAATTGAGATCATCGGTACTCTGGCACAGTATCACGGGCTTTCCGAAATTGAGATCGATGCAGCCGCCGATGTTACTGTGCTCAGTGCCGGTAATACAGTAGAACCCGCAGTTGTCACCATTCCCGAGCTGGGTGAGGATTACGAAGCCATGTTGGTGAAGTTAGAAGGTGTGCAACTGGTTGATGCCGGTAGCTGGCCTTCTGAAGGTAGCAATGGCAGCGTTGATTTTACCAATGGACTGGATACCAATTACATTTACATTGATAAAGAAAGCGACCTGGACGGCTGGACCCCTCCGGATGACTGGATGAACCTGGTGGCCCTGTGTGATCAGTACGACGAATACAGTCTCAGAGGTACAGTCCAAGAAGACTTCATGGAAATGAGCATGTCTTTACCGGTGACGGATGAGGTGGCTGACGGAACCTTTGATCTGGAATGGGATTTCAACGACTGGTCCGGTGGCGTCGACCTGTTCACCGCTGATTCCACGGGCAGTGCCTGGGGCAGTCATGTGGGCGTGTTTGTGGATTCCGCCTACACCGGTCTGGCTCATGTCAAAAACCTGATTCTGGAAGATTTCACGGTTTCCGCTGATCTCTGGATTATCGGACCGGCTGATCCGGATGCTCCGCTCTATGCCGGCCTCGGCATCAAAATGCTGCACCATGATTTTGCCTATTACCGACTGGTCTACCGTAATTCGTCTTCTTCCGATAATGGTCAGATTAAATTACAAGGGTATGACGGCGCTAACTGGCATATCAGTCAGTCCTGGGATCCCGGCACCGACTTCACCGCGCTGGAAACCGGATGGCATAACTTCAAGGTGACGGTCGAAAATGGTGAATTCACCGTTTATGTGGATGACGAGAAGTTACCCGGCGGTCCTTTTGTTGATGAAGATCCCTTCCTGGTCGCCGGTTATCCGGGTATCTATAAGTACAATACTGGCGTTGGTACCATTCTGTTTGATAACTTCACAGTCACTACTCCTGAGTATGTTGGTGTTGATGAGGCCAATGAAGAGGTTTTACCTACAGTTTACCGCTTGCAACAGAACTATCCCAACCCCTTCAATCCGACGACTACGATCGCTTTTGATCTACCGAAAGCCTCTGACGTCCAACTGGTGATTTACAATATGCTGGGTCAGGAAGTCACGACCTTATGTGACCGCCAGATGCAAGCAGGTCGTTATCAGTTCACCTTTGATGCCAGTCAGCTGTCCAGTGGTATCTATTTCTACCGTATCCAGGCTGATGGGTTTTCCGATCTGAAGAAAATGACCCTGCTGAAATAGTCTCAGCGTGCTTTTTGTAAATGAGGATAAAAAGGCTGTCTTAACCGGCAGCCTTTTTATCCATTTTTTTCAACCGGTTTATTCCTGTGAATAAGATGAAAAATAATTAAGTATGCAATACAATCGAGATGTTTATATTATAGTAAAAAGAGGAACACGATGAGCAAGCCTGTATTACATAACCGAACCAAGAACATTATTCAGTTAGCAATTATCGCTTTAATTATCGGAGTGGTGCTCACCAGCTTTATCAACCAGAGTTATAGTCCCGATTATGAGGCCTATTGTCCGTTTGGCGGGATTTTGTCTTTGGGGAGTAATTTCTGGGTTGGCTCCATGTCCTGCAGTATGAGTTCACGGCAGTTGTTTTTAGGAATCGCACTGATTATCGGAGTAATTGTCTTCAGCAAATTATTTTGCGGATATGTCTGCCCGATCGGAACGGTGACTGAGTGGCTGAACAAATTTTTTGCCCGTTTCAAGATTTCTGTCGTATTGCGGGGAATACCGGACCGGTTACTCCGTTTTGGCAAGTATATCCTGCTTTTTTTCACCGCCTATTTCACGGTTACCTCCAGTGAATTGTTTTGTAAAAAGTTCGATCCCTATTATGCGGCGGTCACCGGCTTTGACTCCGATGTGGTGGTATGGGCTGCTATTCTGGCCATTCTGGCGGTGGGGGTGCTGTCGATCCTGATCCGCTTTTTTTGGTGCAAGTATGCCTGTCCGCTGAATGCCCTGAGCAATATTTTTCAGAATTTCTGGATAACCTTACCAATTTTTATTATTTACTTCATTTTATACTTTGCCGGGGTACGCTTACATATTCTCTGGCTGATCCTGGCGCTCTGTGTGGCCGGCGCGCTGACCGAAGTATTCCGTTTCCGGTTTTATTCCCTTTCCCCTTTTCGCATCAGAGTTGATAAGTGGAGCTGCACCAGTTGCTCCTTCTTATGCGACCTGTATTGTCCGCAGGGAATACCGGTCTCCGAGTACGATCAGGTTACGCATCCCGACTGCACCCTTTGTATGGATTGTATGAAGGCCTGCAAGAATGAAAGTATTACCCTGGGTAAATCCCGGGCCACCTGGCTGCCGGCCGTTGCCCTGGGCGGACTTTTTGTACTTGCGCTGGTGTTTGCCAGTAATTTTCAGCTCACAACCCTGTCGGAACGCTGGGGAAATTTTGAACAACTGGACAAAGTGGCTACCGTCGAAATGAGAGAATTAAAGACTGTCAAATGTTTTGGCAGTGCCAAAAGCCTGCAAACCCAGCTGATGCGTAATAAGGGAATTGTCGGGCTGGATGCCTGGGCCGAACAAAACCGGGTAATGATCTATTATGATCCTGAAGTTATAGATGCGAGCGGGGTAAAGCAGGCGGTTTTCAAACCCGCCAAATATCGCTTGCGAAGAAATATAAGTGAACCGCCGTCTACGGTTACTGCATTTCAGATACCGGTTGAAGGACTCTTTGACCTTTATGACAATTATAATTTGATCCGCATGTTGAGAAAAAATCAGCATATTTACGGTCTGGCCACCAGTTATGGAGAGCCGGTGGAGGTAACAGTATTATTTGCCACCGGAGAATTAAACCCCGCACAGATCATTGCGATAATTGAACAGGATTCTTACGTGCGGGAAATCCAGGGTAAAACCGAAGAGGTGGATGTTGACTTTAGCTGCGAAGGGACCGGTACGCTGATAGACACCCTGGATTACAAGGGGTTTGTACAGGAATATTTCTCCGGCTATGACCGCAAGTTTAATGATTTTAGCCAGTATACTGAGGCTGATTTGCGTATTTTTGAGATCGGTCTGCCGGCCGCCGAAAATTCTTCGGTTAAAAGACGACTGGGATTGTTAGCCAGCCATTTATCCTTTAATGATGGAATTGTGCGGGTACGCACCCTCTACCGGGGCCGCCCTGCGCTGCAGGTTTTTTATGATCCGGCCCAGGTAACACCTGATGAAATTGAGGAGAAATTAAAAACCGAACAGATCAAATACATGCTGCGTGGCGGAACCACCAAAGAAATCGAAAATCCCTTCTCCTATGCGGAACCGATCCATATTTTGGCAGTTAAGGAATAACAGTACAGCTATGCATAGACACTGCGAAATTTAATATGAAAAGCCGTTTACTTAAGCCTTTTATCCTTTTAAGTGTTATGCTGCTTCTGGGGTGGGGCGCAGGGGTAAATGCGGCGGAAAGTGCTGTCTTTCGCGGTCAGGTGACGGACCGGAAGGGCGATCCTCTGGTGGGCGCCAATGTATTGTTGAAAGAAAATTATGCCGGCGCTGCCACCAATCAGGAAGGTTGCTTTTATATCCAAACCTTACCGGGAGAGTATACTGTTGAAATTTCATATATCGGCTATGAGACCGTTGCGGATCAGGTTGTTTTGAAAGCCGATAAATCCCTGGAGAAAACCTATCGGTTACAGATAAAATCCTTTGAAATCGGCGGGATTGTCGTTTTGGCAGAGCGGGAGTTGATCCCCACTGAAGCAGAGACCAAAACCCGTATTTCTTCCGGCGAAATCGAACATATCCAGGCCACTAGTCTGAGTGATGTGCTTAAACTGGTACCGGGCCAGCGTTTTGAAAATCCGGGTCTGCAGAAAACCAAACAGGTAAGCCTGCGCACCGGTGAAACGGCCTCCGATGCCGAACGCAATGCTACTTTCGGGACACAGGTCATAATTGACGGGGTGCCCATTTCCAACAATGCCAACATGCAGATCGATACCAAGGTCAATACCGGGACCATACAGCGGACCACTGAGAACTCGGGGATAGATCTACGTCAGGTACCGGCAGACAATATCGAAGAGGTTGAGGTGATCCGGGGCATTCCCTCGGCCAAATATGGTGACCTGACATCCGGTATTGTAAAGGTGGAAACCCGCTCCGAATCCATTGATCAACGCTTTAAATATAAATATAACCTGCGTAACCGGGAGTTTAATTTTAACGGCGGATTCAAATTTTTGGGGCAATATCTGAATTATAATCTCAATTATGCCAACAGTATCCGGGATATCCGGATTGAAAATTATGATTATTCCCGCCTGGCCGGTCAACTGTCGCACACCATGCGTTTGGTCAGTAACCTGTATACTACTAAAAACCGCCTGTATTATACGCGTACGTTTGATGAGCAGGGCTTACGCGAGGGCGACCTGTTCCTGACCGAACGCTATAATCGCGATTATATCCTGCGCTATAACCATCAAAGTCAGTTTATTTTAAGCACTCATCAAAAGCTGGACCTGGCTTATGCGATCAATTATAACCGTCAAAATTCCTATACCAAACGGTTGGTTACCTCGGATAATACCTATATTACCGACCGTATGAGCGCAGGCACCCAAGCAGGGCAGTTTTTTCAGACCGATACCTCACAACTCTGGGTAAAAGGACGGGCCATAAACCAATATGCCAACCTGGAGTACAGTGGTTCTTTCCGCCTATGGGACCACGATCACTGCATTTTGTCCGGCATTACTTTCCGGCATGAATCCAATAACGGCCCCGGACGGATATTTGATCCCTTGCAGCCCCCTTCGGTCAATACCGCGATCCGGGACCGGCCACGCAGCTATGATGAGCTGCCCGGTCTTTTGATCTCCAGCTTTTTTGTGGAGGACAAGATCAAAGGGAAGCTGTGGAAACCCTTTCAACTGAACCTGGGATTCCGGTACGAAACCTACAGCAAGGATTACGATCTCTTCGGTAGTGCCCGGGGCGCTTTTTTTAATCCCCGCTTCAATATGATCTTTCATCCCACGGAGAATGCCCAGCTGCGTATCGGATACGGTACCACGTCTAAAACCCCCCCTCTGAGTATGCTATACCCCAATCCACTTTACTATGATCTGGCCGATATCAATCGCTACAGCGAAGTGGATTCCCTGCGGCTGGCTGTGGTTTCCACCTATGTTTTTAGCCGCGAAAATCAGAATCTAAAGGGGTTCCAGCAAATCAAGCGGGAAGCGAGTTATGACCAGAAAATCGGCAATATCGGGTTAACCCTGACCGCCTATTCTGCCAATACCTTTGATGGCTTTGCTCGTTCCTTGATCCGCCCCATTTTTCTATATCAATATGACTATCCCAACTGGGAACCCGGGCAGCCGGATACCACGGGTAAGACTGTCCAGGATTCCGTATATACCACCTACTCTGTTTTTGATAATACCCAGGATACGCGCAGCCAGGGATTTGAAGTTTCTCTGCAGACTAAGCCCCTTTCCGCGTGGTCGTTGCGGTTCCGCCTGGAAGCGGCCTATAATTTTACGGAAAGTATCAGTCATCGTTTCGATTACAGTTCCACTTATTTAAAGGATCGCGATCTGGGGCGGGAGGTGAAACCCTTTTGGAATTCGGTCGATATTTGTTCTGAAGAATTGCTGATCAATTACCGGCTGGAATTTAAAATAAGGGAGCTGGGCGCCTGGGTGACCCTGGAAGCCCAACAGGTGGTCATGGATAAAGACCGCTATGTAGGCCTGTCAGATTCCCTGGCGGTGGGCTATATCAATGATCACGGCGAAAAAATCTTTTTTGACGCCGCGCAACGGACACCGGATATGTCCTCGGCCTACAAACGCATTTATCCAGATTATTGGGATACTGCTGAGAACAAGACCAATATATGGCTCTTTAATCTGCGCGTTAGCAAAGCCCTTTTCCCCGGCAGCGAGGTCTCTTTCTTTGTTAATAATATGTTCAATTCACACCCCCTTTACCAGCGTAAACGTACCTCAGCCGGTACCCAATCCTATACCCGGCTCAATCCGGATCTCTTTTTTGGCGTGGAATTCAGCGGGGTGATCAATGACTGGTTCTAAAGAGATGTTGAAGAGTATCTCCATAAAAAAATATTTAATAATGATATTCTTCCTTATCGGTACCGCCCTGCTGCTGACAGTCTGTTCGGAAAATGTAAAACCGCCGGTTTCCATGCGACTGAATTTGGCGGTTGTGGTTCAGGACACCTCGGGGTTCACTGAAACACTGACCGGTGGCACTGAGGTACAGGATGCCCAGGTGTTCATCAATTCCTTATCTTATTTTACCTTTCACGAGGAATTTTCCGACAGTAGCGGCGTGGCTGATTTCGATCAGATTCTTCCCGATGTATATAATATTTCGGTTACCAAGCGGTTATCTGCCGCTGAGGTGGAACAGGTAACCGGTAGCCCAAATGAACGGGTTTTAAACGGACAGTTGCAAAATATTGAAGTGACCGCTCCCGATACCATAACCCTGTATGTGAAATTGGCGGCCCTGGGGGAAATATTGATCAGTGAAATATATTATAACGGCTCGCCACCCTCTCCGGTACCCTTCTATTTTCATGACCAGTTCACTGAAATCTACAATAATTCCACAGATATTATTTACCTGGATAGTATGATCCTCGCCGATGTTGATTTCGGTTATATTGATGATGATTACATTCATTCCATCCATGCCTATATGTTTCCGGGCAGCGGCCAGGATCACCCTTTATACCCCGGCGAATGTGTGATCGTGGCCCAGGATGCGATTGATCATACGGTGGCTAATGATTCCAGTCTCAACCTGAATGATGCTGATTTTGAATATTATGTCCATGATCAGGGAGATGTGAATAATCCCGATGTCCCCAATATGAGACAGTTACATCACAAATATGGCATTGATTTTCTGTACTCGGTAATGAATGATGCCATTGTTTTATTAAAAGTGGCTGATCCCTTTGCGGCTGGGTATGACCAGCATAATTGTATTTTGTTTCCTAAGTCAGCTGTGCTGGACGGGGTGGAATACCGCGATAATCTGTCGGAAACCGATTATAAGCGCCTGGACCCTTCCATTGACGCCGGACTGACCGGTGGATTCGAAACCTATTCCGGTAAATCCATTCAACGTAAAATCAGTTACTATAAAGACAGCCGCGCAATCCTGATGGATAACAATAACAGCAGTATTGATTTTCAGGTGATCAATAAACCCACTCCGGGATATTTCTTTGACGAAGCAGAGTAAAGGATTGATACCGATGCAAAGGCTTGTGAAATATATCATTGGTAGTTTGATTGTTTTTCCCATCTGCTCTACGCTCTTATGGGGGCAAACGGTTTTCCTGTCACCGGATACTTCCTTTTCACCCCTTTGGCACTATGTCGGACTAAAACCGGACCCCCAGATCCAGGGGGTTCGGGGAAACTCAGCCTGGCTTGTCAAGCATTACAAACAGGACAGCTATTATTATCAAAGCCGCATTGCCGGTCAACAGGGTGGCTTAAAACGACCCTATGATCCGCAATCAGAAAGTGACTATGACATACGGGCCGCAGGTAAAAGGGCCCTCAATGAGCAGAGTGTTTTCAGCGGCTATTTCGGATATCGCAAACAGGTCCTGACCGAAAAAAAATGGGTGCACAACCGTTTGCCTTACCGGGGCATGCCCTTTCTGCTGGCCGATAGCTCGACCGGAGATTTTAACTTAAATGGGATTCACTGGGGCGTTAGCTACAGTCAGGCCCTGGTGCCGGACCGCTTTTTTTGGGGTGCTACCTTTTTCTATAATGTGGATGAGAGCCACAAGACGATCTTTCCCAAACCAATTAACAAACACCGGGATTTAATGCTCCGCATGAGCAGTGGCTTGAGACTGACCCCCCAAACCTCTTTAGGCCTTAGTGTCGCCTATTATGATTGTCAGAGTATTATGAAAACCACGCGTTACAGTATGGAACAGAATAAAACCCCCACCTTTTTTAAGATCAGGGGCCTGGACAATCCGATTATATTTCGGGGCGAGACCTCGGAAGAACGGCGTCTGGATCTCCAGGGGCTGTGTCTGACATTCGATGGTGAATTACACCACCGGCCGCTTTACCGGATGGAGTTCCGGAGCGGATATGAACAGGCCGGGGCTCAAAATATTGATGGGGGCGCTTATCCGGTCAAACAGGGCAAATGGTTTTCCGAGCGGATATTTTATAATGCTGAGATAGAACAGCCTGTAATCCCGAGTTTGGCACTATGTCTGTTCAGTCAGGGACAACGCAGCCGCCAATATGCCAACCATCCTGACTTCAAAGTGGAGATATTTCGTTATGACACCCGGCAATTGATGGGCGGACTCTCCATACAATGGCAATTATCCGGATGGGGACAACTGTCACCTGGCGTTTACATGGTTTCAAATACATTAAAGCGGGTCGATAAATTCAATGGCTTACTGCAATATTTTGCCCGGGATGCTTGGGGTGGCCAACTGAATTATGCTAATAGCCGGGCGGAGATTTTCGATTTACAGATTACTTTAGGGGGAGAAGTCTCAGGGCTTAGGGATGAAAGTTTATATGTTCCCAGTACAGGTTGGTATTACCATACCATCAGCGCCGGGGAGGCAGACTATTATGGAACCGATGTAAACCATTTCTGGATCACCACCCGGCTGGTCTGGCGCTATTCTTTACAGACGCGGTTTATTCTGCAGCCCCGATTTGGATATATCACCGGAAAAGACGGGGGGAATTTTGCCAATCAATCCCGCCAATATTTTGCGTTAATTTTTAGTGTGGAAACTTTGTAAGCATTCATCCTGCTGTGATTCTGAAAGATTTTTTGACAACAATAAATTAAATTGTACGACTTTGTTATAGATATAATATCAAGATCCTCTTGAGAATATAATTTAATTTACACGCTTAATACTTTTTGAGTTTAAACTTAAATAAGATACCCAGGTGTCAAATGACAGGAAAGGAAACTATATGCGACGATTGATTTTTATCTGCTTACTATACCTGACAGCAATTCCCCGGGTGGCAGAAAGCGCCCCACAGGTTATTTCCCCTTTACAACGCCATGCACGAAGTGTAGCGCTGATCGCGGATAGCAAAACCTATCAGCAGACGGGAGAGGCTATCAGCGCCTACCGCGATGCGATTGAAAAGGACGGCCTGGCGGCTTATATCCTGGTAGATGACTGGGCCAATCCCGAGGCGGTTAAAAGCGCGATTATAACACTTTACAATGAGGCCTCCCAATTTCAGGGGGTGGTGCTCATCGGTGATATTCCGGTGCCCATGATCAGCAATGCCCAGCACCTGACCTCTGCCTTCAAAATGAATCAGGAGCGTTTTTCCTTAAAAAGAACCTCAATTCCGTCTGATCGTTTTTATGATGATTTTGACCTTTTGTTTGATTTCATACGCCGGGATACCACCCACTCCCTGCTTTTTTATTATTCCCTGAAACCGGAGTCTGGGCAGCGGATCTCCAAGGAAATCTATAGTGCCCGTATTTTTTCCGGCAAACGGGACAGTACCCGTTATGAGCATTTGCGTGACTATCTGCATCGGATTGCAGTCCAAAAGAGATCGATAGAAACTATTGATAATATGTTGGTGTACACCGGCCATGGATATCATTCCCAGTCTTTAGCGGCCTGGGAAGGGGAAACCCTCAGTCTGCGTGAACAGTTTCCGCAATTATATCAGCCGGGTGGTCAGATAGTAAATTTAAACTATCGGTTTGAACGCCTCATAAAACCTTTTTTGTTGAGCCAAATTCAAAAGCCGGATCTGGACATTGCACTTTTTCATGCTCATGGTCTGCCTTCCGCCCAGTCCATCAGCAATTATCCCGCTCCGAAAAGTATGCAGCAGAGCGTCACATATATCCAACGCTCTCTGCGCAACCGGCTGCGCCGGGCGCAACGCTGGGGGAAGGACCTGGCCGCGGCACGAGAGTATTTCATGGAAAAGTATAATATTCCCTCCGCCTGGTTTGAAGGGGCTTTTTCAGATTCAGTCGTCCTGTCAGACTCCCTTTACACCGCTAGTCTGGACATCCATACCCAAGATGTTGAAAGCCTCAAGCCCCAACCTTTATTTATTATGTTTGATGAATGTTATAATGCCCATTTTATTGAGCCCGATTATATCGCTGGAAATTATGTCATGGGTAAGGGCCGGACCATAGTTGCGGTGGGGAATACCGTTAATGTCAAACAGGATATCTGGGCTGATGAATATTTAGGATTGTTGAATTATGGAATGCGTATCGGTGAATGGCACCTAAGGAATCACTATCTGGAATCCCATCTGATCGGGGATCCCTTCCTGCGTTTCAAGGATTTGCACGCTAAAAACATCAGTCGGATAATGTATCGCAAACAGTATAATCTCAGGTACTGGAAGTGGACGGCCCGACATGCTGATGCGCCTCTCCGTGCTCTGGCAATTGCCCAATTACATGCCTGGCTGGGAACCAAATATGATGCCACACTCGCCGAAATTTACCGTAATGAGACCTCCTGCAACGTTCGGATGCAGGTCATCAAGTGTCTGGCTGATTCCCGGAGTCAAACCTTTGAAAAGCTCCTGTTGGAAACGGTCAACGACCCTTATGAGTTGGTGCGCCGGATCTCGGCCATGTGGATGGGCAAAATCGGTCATGAGGAATATATACCATCCTTATTGGAAAAAGCCCTGCGCGATCCTTCTGTACGGGTACAGATCAGTGCCCGGGACGCATTGGAATTTATTGGTCCCGAAATCGTCCTGGCAAAGCTACAAGCCTACCTGGACAGCCTTACTGTGCCCGTTTATCAAAGAAATGTTGATCTTGTAAAGCATCATTTAAATCATGCCAGGAGATGGTTGCATACTGAGCTGGTTCCCGCCCTGCAAAATGATACCTTGAATATCAAAGAGCGAATCGGGGCAGTCCGCACCCTGCGCAATTACAATTTTCGTCAAGCTGTAAAGCCCATGATTGCGCTGGCCCTGGATCCTGCGGAAGATGCTGACCTGCGGCAGAAAACCCTGGAATCGCTGGGATGGTTTTGCTATTCCTATAAACGACCGGAGATCCAACAAGCCTGTAAAGAGATTCAAAAACAAAACAACCTGCCGGCCAAGGTTGCGGCTGAAGCCCTTAAAACTGCCAACCGGTTGCGGGAAGGTCCCAATAATCCCATAACCCCCTGACGAGCGAAGTCTCTCTGTTCTCAAAATTCAGTCTCTTCCCTAGCGCAAGACCCTTCAATCACAGGGTTTCACATTGCAACCGGATAATTTTATTTGTATCTTTTCAGGGTGAGGAATGTTAAGGCGGGATAATATGACAATGCACGGGCTAAAAAGATCTAAAATTTTCCTTTGGTCAATCCTTTGTCTGTTACTTCTATTGCGGCCGCATCAATTGATATCCCAAACCCATATCGTGGTCGTGCCTTTCGGTATGCATAACATTAATGAAATGCAAGCCGAGCGGTTCCGTTTACGGCTGCGTAAGGTCATGATTTCCTGCCCTGAGTATGAGCCGGTGTTGAGTATTGATGTTGAGCGGGAGGTTTTCCGTAAAATTGCCAGCAAGACTAATGGGGTTCCGGGATTATGGGTAGATCACCCGAAAACCATAGAATTATTAGGCAACATAGGTACCCAGCAGATCATTGGCGGGTTGGTCAGTTATGAACAGGGTGAATATACCATATCCATTAAGATCAGAAATGCGGCCAGCGGAGAGGTCGTTTTTCACAAAACCTATGGATACCATAAAAGTTTTACAGAACTCATTGATACGGGCCTCCTCCTGATTGTGGAACGGATCAGGTATCCCGCAGGGAAAAAGGATCGTTATTTTTCCCTGGGCTTCGGTGGTGGACTTCTTATGCGGGAAAATGAGTCACCCACAATGGGCATTGTGGATCTGGCTTTGGGAGGCCGAAAGTGGGGGGGGCTCGGAGTTGGATTGAATATCATGGAAAACCGTGATCCGGCTCCCTGTTCCATTTTTTATATTACTCCGCGGTGGGGAATATTTTATCTGACTTTAGGGGCCAGCTATCTTGATTTTCAAGAAAATCAAATGATTGCAGCAGATTTTTATAATGCACCGGCACCGGACAATATGCAGAATATGCAGGCCGGCATTGCGGCCCGGGCTGGTAGTGGCATGCTGATCACCATGCGGGCCTTTTTTATCCGGGTCCAGGTGACTTCGAATATCATACAGGGACAATGGAAAACGAGTAACGGCCTGTCAAAATCCGATATACTCTATACTTTGGAACCTTCCCTGAGCTTAGGGGTCCGATTTCATTATTAAGGCGCCTATTTGGTGCGGTTGTATCAGTGGAAGCGAGCATGAAAAAAACTAAAATTGTCTGTACGATCGGACCGGCCACGCATAAATCCGACCAACTGGAAGATCTGGTGGCTGCCGGTATGAATGTAGCACGCTTGAATTTTTCTCACGGCACCCGGGAAAATCATCGCAAAGTGATTGAATCGATCCGTCAGATCTCAGCGCAAAAAGCTTGTGCGGTCGCTATTCTGCAGGATCTGGCCGGCCCTAAAATTCGCATTGGTTCCATTTCCCGGGGACCGGTGCCATTAAAACCGGGGCAGAAATATATTTTAACCAGTCGCTCAGTGGCTGGTAATTCACGGGAAGTCTCGTTCAGTTATAAACAATTGGTTCAGGATGTGAAAGTAAATGATCGGCTGCTTTTAGCCGATGGCGCCATTGAACTGAAGGTGGAACAAAAAACAGCCACCGATATAATCTGCAGAGTGTTGGTCGGCGGCTCCCTGAATTCTCATAAGGGCATCAATCTGCCCGATACGGTTATTAGCGCCGCGACCCTGACTAAAAAAGACAAGCGTGATCTGGCATTCGGCTTGGATCAGGGGGTGGATTTTGTAGCCCTTTCCTTTGTGCGCAGCGCCCGGGATGTGGAACAGGTGCGAAAGATTATTCAGCGCCAGGAGCAGCGTACCCGGATTATTGCCAAGATTGAGCGGAGCGAAGCCCTGGACCAGATCGATTCTATTATCGAAGCCGTGGATGGCATTATGATCGCCCGGGGCGACCTGGGCGTTGAGATCCCGATTGAAAAAGTGCCGGCTGTGCAGAAACAATTGATCGATAAGGCGATGCGCCGGGGCAGGATCTCCATCACCGCCACCCAAATGCTGCGCTCAATGGTCGACAATCCCTATCCCTCCCGAGCGGAAGTTAGTGATGTCGCCAATGCCATTTATGACGGCAGCAGTGCAATTATGCTCTCGGAAGAGACCGCTATCGGTAAGTATCCGTTACGTACCGTACAGATGATGGAGCAGATTGCCCTGGAGACGGAACGATCCTTTCCCTATCGCTCCTGGACCTATAAATTCAGAACCGATCTGTCACTCTCCAAACAGGAAGCGGTGGCCCGGGCGGCCTGTGAAATGGCGGAAGAGGTGGATGCCGCCGCTATTATTACCTTTACCCAGTCAGGCAGTACCACCGAATTGGTGGCCAAATACCGGCCCTCAGTCCCTATCCTGGCCCTGACACCAGATGAACATACCTTTCAGCAACTGGCATTGATCTGGGGTGCACGACCGGTGCTTATGGATACGGCGGCCGAAGGAGAGATTGATAAACAGGCGGTGGATATGGCCCTCAAGCTGAACCTGATCGAAAAAGGGGACCGGGTGGTGATTACAGCCGGTATGCCCTTGTATGTGACCGGGACCACCAATCTGATAAAAATCGCCGAAGCAGAGTAACCGGACAGGATAAATGCGAATTAGTTTTTCTTCTAAAAGAGGATTATAGAGGATTATAATGAGTGAATATGATACTGAGACCCTACAGGAAGAATTAGAACATTTTCGTAAGGAGAAGGAGAAAATCCGTGAAGTGGTGGGCAGTATCGGCGGACGGGTCAATACCCGCCGGGATAAAATTATTAATCTGGTTTTCGCTGTGGTCGTCATCTCCACCTTCACACTGGGTTTTTTAAGGTACATCGTTGATGTTGATGTTTATTTTCCCTCTTCCTTTTATTTGGAACTGGGTGTATTATTAATTTCACTGAAGATCATCTGGATGATCTATCGCCAGACCAAGGTGGATCATTTTCAATTCTGGATATTAAACTCGATTGAATTCCGCTTGAATAGTTTAAGCAAGCAGGTGCGCGAATTAAAACGGAATATGCAAAAACCGGGGAAAAAATCAGATAAATAAATTCGAGTTATATCAGCGTGCGTCAGCTCCAATGATGGACGTTTTGCTCTGGTCTACACTAATCAGGGATTGGCTGCACCCCTCTTTTTACCAGTACCCAGCACCAGGCGATTGATTTATTTCGCGCATGAACCTTGCTGTTTCTATTCTGGCCGGCCTATTGGCATTAGATATAGAGGGGCTTGCTCTTGGGGGAGCTGCAGGACTTTCCCAACCCGGCGATCATGAAAAGCCCCTACCGCCACGGTTCCCAACCCCAGTGATTCTGCCTGGAGATAAATGTTTTCACCCACGTGGCCGACTTCCATGTGTACATATTGCCGGCCCCGGTCATTATAAACGGAGGTGGTACGGGTATATACCGCGGCAATGGCTATCACCATAGGGGCCTGACGGACGCAAGCCTGGTTTAAAGCGGCCGCGGCCAGCGCCTGGATATGGTTACCACTAATATGGCGCTGCAGCGCCTGTTTTTCAGGCCGGAAGTGATAAATACCCGGGTCCAGGTCTTGTACATTGCTGACAACCACATAGACCTCCAGGGGATAGGTGGCTCCCGCTGAGGGCGCCGCTCTTAATCCGCGCGCACTGGTGATCCCCTGGGCACTCCAAAGGATTTGGGAGAGCTGTTGTAAACTCAGTGGCTGGTCCTGATATTTCCGTATTGAACGGCGTTGAGACAGGGCGGCTTCCAGCGCAGTTTCACTATCCTGCTGAGGTGGTGGCAACTTTATAATATCGGTGTTGTTTAGCGTTGATTGACTAAATAAGGCGTTCTGCATAAAAGTACCTCCTGCTATAATTAAGCTGCTAATCAAGATCAGAGTTGTTATTTTCATTGCATTATCCTCTCTATTTTTTAGATTGCCATTCTTGATAAAATTCATTTAAAAATTGTCGCATGAAGCGATGACGCGCGCCGGCCAGTTCCCGGCCGGCTTGCGTATGCATGCTTTCCTTTAAGCGCAACAATTTTTCGTAAAAATGGTTGATAGTAGGTGTGGAAGCCTGCAGATAGCTCTCCCGTGTCAAATGGGAGCGGGGCTGGATTCCCGGATCATATATAGGCCGCTGTTTATAACCGCCATAGTTGAAGGCCCGGGCAATACCGATCGCTCCCAGTGCATCCAACCGGTCAGCATCCTGTACCACCCGAAACTCCGGTGAGTCAAAGGCCTGTTTTGCAAGTGAATTGCGGAAAGAAATATGGTTAATAATTTGGATTACCTGAAAAATAATATTTTTGCCCACAGACAGTGATTCCAGAAAATTTTGTGTCTTATAAGCAGCAATACGCTCATTTCCATGATGAAATTTGGCATCGGCGATATCATGTAACAGCGCGCTCAATTCCACGATGAGGGCGTCCGCCTTTTCAGAATGATTGATCTTGCGGGCCAGCTGCCAGACCCGCCAGGCATGCCACCAGTCATGACCGCCCTCCGCACCCTCCAGCGTTTGCCTCACAAACTGACTGGTCTTGTGGATTAAGATATTCATGGGATGACGGGTCGCTCTCTGGGGGCTCCCGCCGCTGTCAGGCGCCGGCCGTAAATGGAGAGGCTGTATTCCTGGCCCTTCATTTCGGCTATGTGGGGTAATGTGCCCCAGCATTGAAAGCCGCAATCTTTAAACAAGCGTATACTGGGTCTGTTATGGGCAAAGATAAATCCCAGCAGAGTCTTGAATCCCAGTTCATGAGCAATTGTCAAGCTTTCTTGTAATAACTGTTTTCCCAATCCCTGACCCCGGTGGATTTTATTGATATAAATGCTGATTTCAGCGGTGTATTGATAGGCGGGTCGACCGTAAAAGGGCTGGAAGCTGACCCAGGCGATGATTTCATTCTTTTTTTCATGAACTAATAAAGGATAATGATCTTCCGAGTGACTGTGAAACCAGTCTGTTTTAGCTGCTACAGTGACCGGTTCCGGATCAGCTGTGGCTATCTTTTCCGGAATGACGGCATTATATATTGCAACGATGCGGGGTAAGTCTTTCAGAGTAGCAGGACGCATAACGCTCCCTTTTATATTTTTAAAGTAAGACAATATTTTGCTAAAATTCAAGTCCTTAAGCTGTCGTAAATTTTGTGTTCATCGAGCCTGTAAATAATTTTGGGTAAACGGTGTTTTCACTGGATAGCCTCAATACGTTCTTCGAATAAGATAAGGAAGTGATTCATTGCTCTTTTCCAGGTTCTGATTAATATGTCAAGCGGCGCATATATTTACGATTATAAAATTCCACTTACGTTACCATTGGCAATACCGGCAAAATCGGGTCTCATAGGCGAAAAAGTGGCGTTGTAACTACCTGAGTATCAGTCACTTAAAAATGCGGTTTTGGGGGTGTCGGTATGTTACCCCTCATCAGAGAGTCCTCCCGACGAGAGGGCTTTTTTATTGGCAAAGAAATGCGATTTAAGGGCCCTCAGAGCGCATTTGAGCGGGATTATCGTTGAGAGCCAGAATTTTGAAAAGGATGCAATTAGTATAAATAGCGTGTATTTTTAGCTATAATAGTTTATTCGAGCCCCGGAAAGTCATGTTAATAAAGCACATAAACTCCATGTTATTCCCGGCAGGGATTTTGAAAGTGTTGTAGAACAAGTTTGTAACTTGTTTATCAAATACCTTCGGTAGAAGGATTTGATTGCTGCGGAGAAAGGGTTATGGGATCTTTGATGGGCTGTTATCCTGGAAGATAGCCGTTTTCCCGGATGGAAAACGGCTAAACAATTTGGAAAATTGTTTTACAAAAGCGTTGTGACTGAAAAGACTGAATATTATCGCCGCAAATTGCAGTGCTCGTTGCCAGATCATTAAAATTTTATGATGGTGTCAATGGTCTTTTAAAAGCGCACCAAAAGTGGTCGTGAAAAGTGTACCACCTGAACGCCTGTCAATCGGCGGATAAAATTACGACAGAATAGGCGTATAATTTTACGATTTTTGCTGATTATATAATGTCAAAATCCGGTTTCGCGCAGCCAACCGGGTTTTGGGGAGATTTAAAGCGGTTATAGCTGGATATTCAGTTCATCGATCTTGCGATAAAGCGAGGAAAGGCCGATATTCAAGATTTGGGCTGCTTTGTTTTTGTCATTATTGACTTTGCGCAGGATGGCAATAATATGCTGGCGCTCGAAGTTATGGACCGATGCTTTCAGATCATCGGGATAGCGGGTCGGGAGATCGCCGCAGGCATGGGGTGGCAAATCCTTAAGGATAATATATTCCCCGTCACATAACAACACCGCCCGCTCGATGATGTTTTCGAGTTCACGGACCTGTCCTTTCCATTCATAGTTTATCAGGACTTTCATGGTCTCATTATCAACGCCCCGGATTTTGCGCTTCAGTTCCCGGTTGTATTTATGGATGAAATGATCAACCAGCAGGGGGATATCATCCCGCCGGTCACTGAGTGAGGGCAGTGGTATTTCGACGATATTCAACCGATAATAAAGGTCCTCCCGGAAATTGCCTTCCTCGATCTCTTTGGTCAGATTTTTGTTGGTGGCAGACAGGATGCGGGCATTAACCCGGATCGCATCGGGACTGCCCAGGGGTTTGATCTCCTTACCTTCGATGGCGCGCAATAATTTGACCTGCACATGAATCGGTATTTCACCGACTTCGTCCAGGAAAAGGGTGCCGTTACTGGCGGCCTTAAAGACCCCGTGTTTATCCATGACCGCTCCGGTAAAGCTTCCCTTTTTGAACCCGAACAGCTCGCTTTCAAAGAGGTTTTCCGGAATGGCACCGCAGTTGATCGGTACAAAAGGCGACTCTCTGCGGGGACTCTGCTGATGGATCGCCCGGGCCACCAGTTCTTTGCCGGTACCACTTTTCCCAGTTATAAGAATATTGGAGGAAGAGTCCGCTACCCGGTCGATCAGGTGAAACACGCGCTTCATGGCCGGACTCTCGCCAATGATCTTATGGTCATTATATTTGGAATGAATTTCTTTACGCAGATATTGGTTTTCCAACAATACTTGCTGGTATTTTCTGATTTTTCGAATCCGCAGTAAAAGCGTATCCAGATCGATGGGTTTGGTAAAGTAATCCACCGCTCCTTTGCGTAGAGCCTCAATAGCGGTTTCCACGGTTGCATTTTCTGTGATAATAATGGTTAGGGTTTTGGGGCTGATCAGATTGGTTTTTTCCAGTATTTCCAAGCCGGACCAGGTGGGCATCTTTACATTAACAATAGCAATGTCAAAATTACTTTTTTTTAACAAATCAAGCACTTCCTGGCCATCCTGCGCAGTGTTGTAGCTAAAGCCCTGTTCATTAATGGCGGATGTAATTCGGGCCAGTGTCTGGCGATCGTGGTCTGCAATAAGGATATTGCTAATCATTCCCAGTTACCTCTCGATCCTTGATAATGGTGGATTTCCAACCCCGGCGCAATCATAAATATAGGGTATGAGGGAGCGAGAAACAACCCTTTTTATCAAAACTGATAAAGAGCGGAAACCGGAATTCGGTTGATTTCGAAAAATGGGAAACTGGCTATGATCAGGAAAATTTAAACAGACGAGCTGAAAGCCGTGCACGTCAGAAAAGCGGGCTTCGGCTATCTTTTTTACCGGGTTGTTTCGAGGGGGGGGCAGGGGGGCGAAAAGGATCTGATTTACATTGACTTTGGTTAGTGCTGAATTTAACTTTACCAAGCTATTTTGGTTTTAACCTTATGAATGATAAAACGTTATTGGAAGATAAGCACAAACAAGTGATTAATAGCGGTATTATACCGCAGCACATCGCTATCATAATGGATGGAAATGGTCGCTGGGCCCAAGAGCGCAATTTGCCGCGCATCTACGGTCATAATGAAGGCATCAATTCTGTCCGAGAAGTCACCCGGGAGTGTGGTCGATTAGGAGTAAAGGTATTGACGCTATATACGTTTTCCGTAGAAAATTGGTGCCGTCCCCGGCGGGAAGTCTCTGCCCTCATGAACCTGTTGCTGGAAACCATTCGTAAGGAGGTGGATGAATTAAATAAAAATAATGTCCGCTTAACCATGATCGGGCGGATTGAAGATATTCCCGCGAAACCCTTGCAGGGGTTGCAGGAAGGGGTTGATAAGACCCAGGGCAATACCGGTTTGAATCTCAATCTGGCCTTAAGCTATGGCGGCCGGCAAGAAATAGTTGACGCGGTCCGGGACATTTCCCGGAAAGTTAAACAAGGTGAGTTGTATATCGAACAGATTGATGAAGCCCTTTTTTCCAAACACTTATATACGGCTGACAAGCCGGATCCGGATCTATTGATTCGTACCAGTGGTGAGCTGCGGATCAGCAATTTCCTGCTCTGGCAACTGGCCTATACTGAGATATACATCACGCCGGTTTACTGGCCTGATTTCAGGCAGGGGGAACTTTTAGATGCGATAATAGATTACCAAAGGCGGGAAAGACGCTTTGGTAAAATCAGCGAACAGTTAAAAAGCAAATGAAGAGGAAGTAATTTTTATGATGCGACGGATCATTCTGTTTATCCTGATTATCGCAGCAATAACATTCAGTTTATCTGCCCAGACCCAGCAGCAGCAGATCAAGATTCTGGGTGTGGCCGTAAAAGGGAATAAAACCATTTCCGAGAATAGCATCAAGGTGCAATCGGGACTGATTGAGGGCAAGGAGATTGCCCGGGAAGATATTTCCACGGCGATTAAGCAATTATGGCAGTTGAAACTGTTTTCAGATATTAAGGTCTATTATGACCAGGCAACCCAGGAGGGCGTATTTCTGATAATAGAAGTCAGTGAATATCCCCGTATGGGTCAGTTGCAGCTGGACGGCAATAAAAAGCTTAGTGATAGCAAAATAAACGATGAGATCTATGCCCTGCCTGGCAAGGTTCTTTCGCCCCATTTTATTTATGAGTGTAAACGCAAGATCAAGGCACTATATCGGAAAGATGGTTATCTCCTGGCTGAAGTTGAAGCCGAGTTAAAAGAAGGCAAAGGTGAGAACACCAAGCATCTGGTATTACATATTGACGAAAATAAAAAAGTGCGGGTTGGGGAAATTGAGTTTGTGGGCAACGAGAAATTTTCCGACCGTAAATTAGAACGTACTTTCAAGGAGACCCGTGAACGCAATTTATTTCTGTTTCGTTTGGGAGAGTTCGACCGGGAGAAATACCAGGAAGATAAGGATAAGCTGCGCACATTTTACCGCAGCGAGGGCTACCGCGATTTTGAGATATTATATGATTCTATTGCTTACAGTGAAAATAAAAAACGCATGCAGATTGAGTTGGGCGTCTATGAAGGTCCCCGTTATAAATACGGTGATATTACGCTTTCCGGAAACACCCTGTTTTCTGATGACCAGCTAATGGCTTTGCTGGGTGTAAAAGCCGGTGAGTGGTATAATGAAGAAGAGTTCAACAAGGGGTTATACGAACGGATCAATGGTCTATATATGGATCGGGGGTACCTCTATTTTCAGGCCCAGCCCCAGGAAATACCGGTAGGAGAGAACAAGGTTGACATGAACATTCAGATTGTCGAGAATAACCAAGTCAAGGTCAACCTGGTCAATATTATCGGGAATGATAAAACCCATGAGAATGTCATTCGGCGGGAGTTAAAAATTTTCCCCGGCGATATTTTCAGCCGGGAGGCCCTGATGCGCAGTCAGCGTGAAATCTTTATTCTGAACTACTTTTCCGATGTGCAACCCGATATTGTTCCCGTAAGTGACGATCAGATTGATGTGGAAGTTTCCGTGGAAGAAAAGTCAGCTGACCGGGCTAATTTTTCAGTCAGTATCAGTCAGATGCACGGCTTGATTGGCGGTGGCGGACTGGAGTTTAATAACTTCCGCGGGCGGGGACAGCAGCTGAAGATCAGTTACCAGCAAGGCGCTCGTTATTCGATCGCCGGGACCGGAGCCACACCCTATAAGTCTTTTTCTTTTGGCTTTACCGATCCCTGGGTGTTTGACACTCCGAACCTGGTGGGATTCAATCTTTATTATTCGGAGAAAGGCGGGCGCGGCTATTACTATTACCCCTTTGATCTGAATATGCGGGGCGGGTCGCTCCGTTTGGGACGACGTTTCCGCTGGCCGGATAACTATTTCAGCGGCACCTGGAGCATTAATTATGCTAAAAAAGAATATCAAAATATTGATGAAGACTATCTCAATGATGTTCTGATGGGACGTCCCCATACCACCGGAATTAGTCTGACTCAGATTGTGTCGCGAGACAGCCGGGATCGGCCGGAATTTCCAACCATGGGGTCAGTTTTAAGATGGGAAGCCACTCTTTCCGGTGGGTTTTTAGGGGGCACGGAAGATTTTCAGAAACATAAATTCACCCTGGAATACTATGTGCCCACGATCTGGAAATTGGTTTTATATAATCATGTGGAATTCGGCGTTATTCAGCCCTTTAAAAAGAATAGTGTTATTCCCCCTGATGAACGTTTTATCATGGGCGGCGCCGGCATGATTTACGGAGTGGCATTAAGGGGATATGATGATAATCAGGTCGGGCCGACCTATACACAAACCAGCCGATACCGGCCTTATGGTGGCCAAAGTTTATTTAAATATACACTGGAATACCGGGTTCCTATTTCGGAAAACCCCACTATCTATGGTCTGGCCTTTGCCGAGGCGGGGAATATTTGGAAAACCCTTTCCTCAACGGATCCTTTTAATTTAAAACGCTCTGCCGGTGTGGGGGTCCGTTTTTTCATGCCCCAGATCGGTATGATCGGTGTTGATTTTGGATATGGATTTGACGATATAGACCGGGTCGGAGATCCCGGTTATGGTAAACCCGAGGGATGGAAAACGCATTTCATCTTTGGAATGCCCTTTTAAAATATTAGGAGGTTATTGTGAAAAAATCTGTCGTATGCTTTGGTATGGTTGTTTTGCTGTTCGCCATGCTAACGACTTTACAAGCTGAGCTAAAGGTCGGATATGTTAATTCTGACCGGATTTTATCGGAGTGGGCCCCTGCTCGCGAGGCGCAGCAAAAATTGGATGTGGAAGCTAAAAATCTGGAAAATCAGTACCGGCGAATGGTCAATCAGCTGGATAGCCTCAACCAGGCTTATGAACGTCAGAAGCTGATCATGAGCGAAAGTCGTCGTGAGATGAAAGAGAATGAGATCGCGCAGCTGCGGCAAAGGGTGCAGCAGTTCCAGGTTGAAAAAATGGGTCCGCAGGGGGAGATCTATCAGAAACAGGATGAGATCGTCGGTCCCATTCTGGAAAAAATTAAACAGGTCATTCGTAAAGTCGGCGATGATAACAATTATGATTACATCCTTGATACGGTATCTGGTAATGTGCTCTATGCCGATCCGGCCCATGATGTCACGGATCAAGTGCTATACGAATTAAAACGTGAATAGTCATGCGCTACACACTTCAAGAGGTAGCTGACCTTGTCGATGGCAAGGTCGTCGGTAATGCCGCGGCTGTCGTCGGTGATGTGGCGGAAATTCAGTTGGCCAAAAAGGGTAGTTTAACTTTTCTGGGGAATTCCAAGTACAAAAAATATTTGGAGACCACCCAGGCGACCGCAATACTGGTTCCCCATGATTTTCAGGAGAGCGGTCACAATCTGATTCAGGTTGAAAACCCCAATTTAGCCTTTGCCAAAATGATTGCCCGCTTTCGTCCGCTCCCCCCCCATCCGGAGCCGGGGATCCATGAAAGCGCCCTGGTAGACCGCAAAGCAATTCTGGGTAAGGATATTTATGTTGGACCCTATGCGGTTGTGGAACCGCAGGCGGTTATTGAAAATGGAGCGGTCATTCATGCACAGGCCTATATTGGTCAGGGCAGCCGCATTGGCGCCCGGGCGATTCTTCATCCGCGCGTGATGGTTTATCATCACTGTACGGTGGGTAAGGCCTGTATCGTACATAGCGGGGTGGTAATTGGCAGTGACGGGTATGGCTTTGTGCGTACCGGGCAGGGGATTGACAAGATTCCGCAAGCCGGTAAAGTGATTATTGGCGATGAGGTGGAGATCGGTGCAAACTGTACTATTGATCGTGGAACTCTGGGAAGTACGGAAATTGGTCAGGGAACTAAACTGGATAATCTGGTACAGGTAGGCCATAATGTAAAGATTGGGAAGTATTGTTTTGTTGTTGCCCAGGTAGGCATTGCCGGCAGTACAACCATTGGAGCGGGGGTTACTTTGGCCGGACAGGTCGGTGTGGCCGGACATCTGAATATCGGAGATAAAGCCATTGTGGCCGCGGGCTCCGGAGTAACCCGGGATGTGCCGCCCGGAGAGGTGGTTTTTTGGTATCCGGCCCGGGAACAAAAGCAGGCCCGGCGTGAGATTGCTGGTATTCGCCTGCTACCGGAATTGCGTAAGCGTCTCGCTAAGCTGGAAGCACTGCATAAAAAGAAGGATAAATCAAAGTGAGAAATCAGAGAACCATTAAAAACTCAGCCTCGGTTTCCGGAGCCGGTTTACATACCGGGGTGAAGAGCAGGGTAACCTTTTTGCCGGCCCCTGAGAACACCGGCTATGTCTTTGTGCGGACCGATCTGAAGGATCGGCCGCAGATCGCCGCTGATATCGACCATGTAGTTGATATTTCCCGAGGCACCACGATTGCCCAAAACGGCTATCAGGTCCATACTGTGGAACATGTGCTGGCGGCCCTGACAGGTCTGGGGATCGATAATGCCTATATTGAAGTTAACAATATTGAACCTCCGGTATGTGATGGCAGCGCGATCGAATTTGTCAAAGCCCTGCAAAAGGCCACCATTGTAGAACAGAATATCCCCCAGCAGGAACTGGTTATCGATAAAATTATCACTTATGCTGATCATGAGAATGGGGTGGATATTCATATTGTACCTGCCGAAACCTTTTCCATAACCTTTTTAATAGATTATAAAATACCGGCTTTGGGAACGCAATATAGCACGACCTATTCCCTGGAAGAAGAATTTATCCGGGATTACGCGCCTGCCCGGACCTTTTGCTTTCTCAGTGAAATTGAAGAATTGAAGGAACAAAATTTAATAAAAGGCGGGGATGTTGATAATGCCATCGTGTTTGTCGATAAGAAAATTGACCAGGAGGAGGTTAATCGGATCAAGAACCTGTTTAGTGTATCCAGTGAAGTGGTCTTAGGGAATAATGGTATTTTGAATAATATTGAGTTGCGCTTCTACAACGAGCCGGTCCGCCATAAAGTCCTGGATTTAATCGGTGATTTTGCGCTGTTGGGAATGCCGATCGTCGGCCACGTAATTGCCGCCCGCAGCGGCCATTCTCATAATGTCAAACTGGTAAAGAAGATCCGCAAAGAGTATGAAAAGACGCTGATCCGTAAGAAATATCAGGATACCGCCGTTGCGGATGCCTTTTTGGATATTGCCGGTATTGAAAAAATTATGCCGCATCGTTATCCCTTTTTATTGTTGGACCGGATTGTGGATTTAAATCCGCAGGAGAAAGTAACCGCCTTGAAGAATGTAAGCATTAATGAACACTTTTTTCAGGGCCATTTTCCCGGCAAACGGATCATGCCGGGCGTCCTAATTGTGGAAGCCCTGGCCCAGGCCGGTGGTTTTTTACTCTTAAATTCCGAGGAACAGGCCGATAAAAAATTGGTCTTCTTTTCCGGTATTGATAAGGTCCGTTTTCGGAAACCTGTCGTCCCCGGAGATCAACTGCGCCTGGAAGTGGAAATGGTTCAACACCGACTGCGCATGTGTAAAATGCACGGTGTGGCTTATGTGGATGGCAAACCGGTCACCGAAGCCGACATGCTGGCTTCTATTGTAGATAAATAGCCTATGGCAGATATTCATCCCACTGCAATTGTTGATCATAAAGCATCTTTAGGTAAAAATGTGAGCGTAGGTCCTTTCAGCTGGATCCGCGAAGATGTAGTGATCGGGAATAATTGTAGGATTGGCTCCCATGTGGTTATCCTGCCCCACACCACACTTGGGAAGGACTGTCATGTATGCCATCATGTGGTCATTGGGGAAGTACCGCAGGATCTCAAGTTCGGTGGCGAAGAGACCGCGGTGGAGATCGGTGATCGCACGGTAATCCGGGAGTTTGTCACTATTAATCGCGCTACTAATTACAACCGGAAGACAGTCGTCGGAAAAGATTGTCTGTTAATGGCTTATGTGCATATTGCCCATGACTGTATTTTGGGAGACCGCGTAATTCTGGCCAATGCTGTCAACCTGGCCGGGCATGTAGTGATTGAGGACTGGGCGATCTTGGGGGGTATGGTTGGAATCCATCAATTCGTCCGCATCGGCCAACACAGCCTGATTGGCGGTGGATTCCGGGCAACCAAGGATGTGCCGCCTTTTATTATTGCCGCCGGCGAACCAATCGCTTTCCGGGGGCTGAATGTCACCGGCTTGAAACGGCGCGGTTTTTCCAAAGAGGCGATTGCCGCCATTAAGCGTGCATATCGGCTAATCTACCGTTCCCAATATAATGTCTCTGCCGCTCTAAAAATTATCAAGCAGGATGGTGAGCTCACCCCGCCGGTGCAGGATATTGTGGCCTTTGTTGCCAAAAGCAATCGGGGTCTGATCAAATAAACAGAGCCCAAAAAAGGGTCTGTTTATATTTTTTTGCTGCTTTAATACAATAAATTGATTGCATAAATTTAACACTATGACCATTACGGAGTATTTGTGAAACACCGCTTAAACATAATTGTATTTTTGATTTGTCTGATTGGCAGTCCCATGTTGGTGGGCGCGCAGGGGGTGGATCTCTCAAATCTACCGGCCGGGGCCTTGCGTTCCCGAATGAAGCGGATCATGGCGGCTTTGAGCCCGGATATGGAGGTGCCCTTACCTATGTTTGCCGAATCCCGGGGACCCCACCTCTTTGTGGCCTCCAAGGCGCTGACCCTGAGTACGCGTTACAATCATGGCCTTACGGAGCAACCCAGCTTCTGGGGTGCTATTCTGATTACCCCGAATCTTACCCTGGCCGGCTACCAGGCAGCCACCCAAATGAAAACGGACAACCTGACCAGTTACGGGCCGGCGGTTGGTCTGCGTTGGGGAGATTTGACAACCCCCTACATTTTCCAGCTGGCCATCAATCATGTCTATGGCCTTGATGACTTTCACTGGCGGAATATTTATACTGGGATTTCCAGATACTTCCGCTGGCAAAAATGGGCTTGCTCCCTGGGATTTGTCTATCATACCAACCGGTGTAAATTGCATATTGAAAATCATCTGTCAAATACTGAGACTTTTAAGACCAGCAAAAATATTGCGCTCCATTATTTTAAAGGGGGGCTTTATTATCAGTTCAAACAGGCCACTTTAGGGATGGATTTGTCCGCCTCCCAAGATATCTTAACCGGCCGGTTAATGCTGGTTTTAGTCCTGTGAATTTAAATGAGTTAACTTGATAGAAATACATGAAACGAATATCCATATTAGGTTCAACCGGTTCTATTGGCAGCAACACACTGAAAGTTATTAGTGCTAATCCGGATGCTTATAGCGTGGCCTATTTAACAGCAGGGAGGAATGCCAAGCGGCTAATCAAACAGGCCCGGCAGTCTCGGCCGCGCGCGGTTGCCATTGCCGATGAGACGCAGTATGCTAAAGTGAAAGCGGCCTTGCAGTCGGAAGGGATCAGGGTGTATGCGGGAAAACAAGGCATTCTGGAAATCGCCGGCCGGGAGGATGTGGACCTGGTAGCCAATGCCATTGTGGGTGCGGCCGGACTGGAACCGACTTATGTCAGTCTGCAGGCGGGCAAAAATATTGCCCTTTCCAATAAGGAATCCCTGGTCATGGCCGGTGAAATTATTATGCGGTTGGCAGAGCAAAATAAGTGTCAATTGTTGCCGGTGGATAGTGAGCACAGCGCTATCTGGCAATGTTTGAACGGGGAGCCTCCGGATAGTGTCCGCCGTATTTTACTGACCGGTTCCGGTGGTCCTTTCCGGCAAACACCACTCAAAGAGTTCGCAACTATCACACCTGAAATGGCCCTGCAGCATCCCACCTGGAATATGGGCAAAAAGATCACCATTGATTCGGCCACTATGATGAATAAAGGGCTGGAAATCATTGAGGCCCGCTGGCTGTTTGAGGTAAGTGCCGAAAATATTGAGGTGGTAATCCATCCCCAGTCCATTATCCATTCCATGGTTGAGTTCAGAGACGGGTCGATTAAAGCCCAGTTGGGTATCCCGGATATGAAACTGCCGATCCAGTATGCCCTCTATTATCCCCAACGTCAACCGGTACAATGGGAGCAGACCGATTTTGCGCGTATTAAAGCACTGACCTTTGAAACACCTGATGTTAAAAAATTTCCGGCCCTGCGCCTGGCGCGTGAAGCCCTGCGCAGCGGGGGAACCGCACCGGCAATATTAAATGTTATGAACGAAATAGCAGTGTATGCCTTTTTAAATAAAACCCTTAAATTTACGCAGATTTCCCGGTTGGTGGAGCAGGCCTTGAGCCATATTAAGATTGTTCGGCAACCGGAACTGGAAGATATCCTGAATGTGCCGCCGCTGGTAGCGGAATTTTTTGAACGACGGGCCAAGCAGCCCTGAAAATATTGTTTATAGAAAGGACTAACGCAAAATATGCTGAGTGTCATCGGTATTATCGTGGTTATCGGAGGAGTTGTCTTTTTCCATGAATTGGGACACTTTGTCTTTGCCAAATTGAGTGGCATGCGGGTAGAGACTTTTTCACTGGGGTTCCCGCCAAAATTAATCAGTAAGAAAATCGGTGAAACTGAGTATTGTATTTCTGCGATTCCCTTGGGTGGTTTTGTGAAAGTGTCCGGGGTGATCGATGAGAGTATGGATACGGAAAAGGCCGGTGATACTGAAGACCCCAAATCCTTTGCTACGAAGAGTATCCCTAAAAAACTGTCCTTCATCAGCGGAGGCGTGCTGTTTAATATCTTTTTTGCCTTTATTATCTTTGCCATTTTGGTGGCTTTTACCGGGATCTATGAGCCCAATCCCGCTCCGGTGGTGGCACAAGTGGTACCGGATATGCCGGCGGATTCCGTGGGTATTGCAGCCGGGGACAGCATTCTGGCAGTAAACGGAATCGCTACACCCACTTGGTCAAAAATGACCGAAATTATTCATGCCCGGCCCCGGGATACCGTACACATTAAATTTCAACGTGCGACAGAGATCTATACCAGGTCAGTGCCCACAGTGCAGCAAAAAATCATGCGGGATGGGCAATTGGTGAATGTGGGCATGATCGGTATCAGTCCTCAGCAGACCCATCGCTCCGCTGGTTTTTTTGAGGTCCTTGGACACGGAGCGGCCAATACCTGGTACTGGCTGAAAGTCACTGTGATTTCTCTGAAATCCTTAATGACGGGAGAAGCTTCTTTTAAAAACCTGGGCGGTCCGATCTTTATCGCCAAATTAGCCGGTGAATCGGCTAAATCGGGGCTCTCTTCGCTTGTGGGGCTGATGGCGATTATCAGTATTAATTTGGCCTTGATCAATATTTTACCGATTCCGGCCCTGGACGGGGGGCATTTTGTGATTGTCACTATCGAAGGTATCATTAAACGGCCGCTATCGAACACCACCAAGATCCGTATTCAGCAGATTGGCATGGTCATTATTCTCATTTTAATGGTACTGGTCTTTTATAATGATATTTTACGGTTGATCAGAGGGTTTTAGGATCTCTTCGGTCGCTTTTACCCTCTGGCATTTACTTCATCTTTCCCCGGCGGACCATGTCTTTGATGCGCTGGATATGTCCTCGTCCGAGGCCCTTGACTTCACAATCCAATTCAAAGTAGCGGCGGATTTGTTGATCGCTTAACATGCCAAAGCAATCGATGATCGCGGCTGGCTGCCCGAGGTGGGCAACGACTGTGTCCGGGTCCAGCTTTAAATAGGCTGCGTGTCGGACCGCCAGCACCACGCAATCCATACCGGCAAGTGCTTTTTCGAGATCCTTTTGAACCGTGATGTCTTTTAATTTTGCCTGATTGCGAAAGAATTGTTTTTTGCTGTGATCCGCCATAGGCGGGACATCCTGATTGATAAACTCCCACCACTTTTTTACATAAGGGTCGTGCGCAAAGGGTTCGGCACCCATTTCCGCTAACTTGCGGATAATGATCTCCGAGCCGCTGTAGCGAGTATCCCCGACATCCTCGCGATAGGACGCCCCCAGTATCAGCACTTTAGCCGTGGCCACGGTTTTGTTCATGTTTCGCAAAGCATCCCGCACCAGCTCAGCGGCATGTAAAGAACGGGTATCATTAATATCTATTGCCAGCGGCGTAAATTTAAAAATGCGCTCTTCAAAGCCCAGGATATGCTTATAAGACCAGACCCCCAGACCGCCGTCTTTAGGCAGGCAATAACCCCCGATTCCCGGTCCCGGAAAGATAATATTATCATGGGTGGGACGCACTTTAATGGCCTGAATGACCTTTAAGATATCCACTCCGTTCCGCTCGGCAAAGAGACTCCATTCATCCATAAAGGCTAATAAAGTAGCCCGGTAGGAATTTTCCACTATTTTGGCTGTCTCGGACTCGATGGGACGATCCAGAACAGTCAGAGGATATTCATCCGTATTGAGGACTTCGTTCAGGAATTTTTCCACCCGCTGACGGGATTCCTGATTAATGCCGGCACAGACGCGCCAGAAGTCCCGGATACTGGCCACATACTGTTTGCCCGGCATCACCCGTTCATAGCTGTGCGCGATCAAAGGTTCACTGGTGATGGAACGTTCCTTGAATAGTTTTTTAATTGTGGGATAGGCAATATGTTCAGTGGTGCCCGGTGGCACCGTGGTTTCGATTAACACCAGTGTGTTGGGTTGGATATATTCGCCGATCACACCCAGAGATTTTTCCAGGGCCTTGATATCAGCATAACCGGAATGCACATTGCCCAGCTCCACTTTGCTATAGTCGCACTGCACATCCACAACCACCACATCGGCCAGGGCCAGAGCCTCGTAGGAAAAAGAAGCGATCAGGGTTTTTTTGTCCTTAACACAGCGTTTGATCATCGGCGCTACTTCCGGATCCTCAGCCTCCACGGGTGCCTCGCCCCGGTTGATCAGGGGTATTTTCCAAAAACTGCGCACACTGGGACGCTGCATGCCGATCACAAACTTGGTTGATTGACTCTTCTGATCTTCGGTATCTGCAATAATAGCGGCCATGACCGCACCCACAAAGCCGACTCCCATGACCACCACTATCTCGCGGCCCTGTTTACGCTGTTCAGCAACAATTTGATGCAGTTTGTTGAATTCCTTTTCATAATCCTTTTCAACCGGTAAAGCAAAAGCCTCCCCTCTGGGACTTACCGATGTCAGTCCGCTCATTATTAACCTCCTACTATATAATTATTCAGATAATGGGAATATCCAGACTAAGCATAGTTAAATTTAGCTTTATCCTGTTTATAAATCAAGGCGACACTTGGTTTTGGTTATACTGTATAAAAAACTGAAATTGATTAAGCAATGCGTTTAAAAAATGGAAAAGGTGGGAAGAACGACCTCCCCACCTTATAATTATATTCTGCGATCTAATGCGAGAACAGATTATTTTTTTACCCGGGTGGCATCCCAGTACATATAGATGCAAAGCAGCACGAACATGACAAATCCCAGCACTTCACCCCCGGAAGATTCGGACCAGTGCTCAGTTCCCAGGGCGTGCATTATACTCCAGTCGGCATTGATCCATTGTTTACCGAAGAAAACAATAAAAGCCGAGACCACGCCCATAATGGCGCCGCCGGCAATAAAACCGGAAGCGATCAGGGTGCCTTTTTCCTTGCGTTTTTTGGCCAGCTTTTTATCAGAAGTACTTTTGCTGACCAGATGGGCAATGATACCGCCCACCAGAATGGGTGTGTTCAGGTAGATGGGCAGATACATGCCCAGGGCAAAGGCCAGCGGAGAAACCCCCAGCAGTTCCAGAATGATGGCCACAAAAACACCGGCCATATAGAGCAGCCAGGGGGCCTGGGCACCGGTCATGAGCGGTTCCAGGACAGCGGCCATGGCCGAAGCCTGAGGCGCTTCCAGACCACCGGGACCGAAACCATAGGTTTTATACAATACTAAAATAACGATACCCACCGCAGCGGAGGCGAATAGCGCACCCAGAAATTTATAGCGCTGCTGATTGCGGGGCGTGGTGCCGATCCAGTAACCGATTTTCAAGTCGGAAATAAAGGCGCCGGACATGGACAGGGCCGTACAGACCACCCCCCCGATCAAAAGCGCGGCTAACATGCCTTTGTTGCCGGACAGACCCACATTAACCAGAATCACGGAAGAAAGGATCAAGGTCATCAGGGTCATCCCGGAAACCGGATTGGTGCCCACAATCGCAATGGCCCGCGCCGCAACCGTGGTAAAGAGAAAAGCAATAATCGCCACGATTAACAGGCCGGTAACCGCATGGCCTAGGTTTTGGACGACACCAAACTGGAAGAAAATAAAAATGCCTACAAAGGCCAGAATGAGGAAAATGGCGATCCATTTCATTTTGATATCGGTCTGGGTACGCGGTGCTTCGGCGGCGCCACCCATCTCAATACCACCAAAAAGTTCTTTGGCCGCCAGTTTAAAAGCACCGACAATAATTTTTGAAGACTTGAGAATGCCAATGATACCAGCGGCGGCAATCCCGCCGATCCCGATATGGCGGACAAAATTATTGAAAATCTGCTGCGGGAGCATCTCACTGATCGGTATATTGGCCTGTAAAATGGGTTCGGGAATATACTGTCCGATAAAATAGACCGCCGGAATGAGCACCCACCAGGAGAGAAAGGAGCCGCAAGCGATGATCAGGGCAAAGCGCAGGCCCACAATATAACCCAGGCCCATCACGGCCGCGCCAATATTAATTTTAAGAACCAGTTTAACCTTATCGGCCAGGAGTGCGCCCCATTTGAATACCTGGGTGGAGACCACCTCTTTCCAGAAGCCCAGTCCGGAAATAAAAAAGTCGTATAAACCACCTACGATGGCGGCCGAAACCAGAATTTTGGCTTGCTCGCCGCCGGCTTCACCGGCCACTAATACCTCTGTAGTGGCGGTGGCTTCGGGAAAGGGAAATTCACCATGCATGTCCTTAACGAAAAATTTGCGAAAGGGAATCAGAAACAGAATACCCAGGATCCCACCGAAGAGGGAGGCCAGAAAGATCTGCAAGTAACTCACATCCAGCCCCAGAATATATAATCCCGGAATAGTGAAAATCGCGCCGGCCACGATTACCCCGGAAGAAGAACCGATCGACTGAATGATTACATTCTCCTGCAGCGCGTTTTTGCGTTTGGTCAGCACAGACCAGCCCACAGCCAGAATGGCAATCGGGATCGCCGCCTCAAAGACCTGACCGATTTTTAGGCCCAGATAGGCCGCCGCCATAGAGAATAACACTGCATAAAACAAACCCCATAGCACAGAATACCAGGTGATTTCCGGCAAATGTTTTTCCGCCGGGACAATCGGCACATACTCCTCATCCGGTTTTAATTTGCGGTAGGCATTTTCAGGAAGTTTTACCGCTTGTTTTGCTGATTTAGCCATGTTGACCCCTTCAATTAATTAAGATTGAACTGCCGGTTTATTTATTATGTAAAAAATATCTGCATCTTCGGGGGTAGTCCTGTCTATATATTAGCCTGAATATTACCACAGCACGCTTAGTGTGCTTTATTGATAATACAGCTTTTTATATGATCGGAAAGCGTATCATACAGGCGGTCGATCTCTTCATCGGGCAGGGAGTCCAACCAATGGCGTACGCGCCGGGCGTATTTCCGGGCCCACTTAAAGTAGGCGGCCTTGCCAATGTCGCAGCCCTCCTGTTGGCTGCACAGCCATTTGTACTTCTCCATTTCAGAGATCTGAATACCCATCTCTTTCTCATGCCGGGATAAGCAGATGCGTTCCGCGACTCTTTTTACCATGTACCTATGTCCCGATTTTTAATAGAATTGATGGAAGGCTCTTGTTATATTACAAATATATCAATTCCCCATGTAAGACGGTTCAATTTAAAATAATGAGTAAATATCTGCAATAAAAAATTAATATTTCCTTACCGAATTATTTATCTGATCTTTTTAAATATATATCGAAATTATCCTTATAGAACTGATGAACCAGGGGTTTAATAATATATCAATTGTCCGCCCCCGGATTTAATCGGAGAGCAGGGTGCCTGATTTTATGATGCCCTTGATCAAAGGCTGGCGAAGATTTCGATTGGTCTGGTAAATATGGCATCCTCAAATGAGAATAAGTTTTTTCTGCGGGTGGGAGAGGTATTCGGCACCTTTTTCAGTAACCACCACCATCTCCTCAATGGTGACCACGCCCCGTCCGGGAACGGTCAGGCGGGGTTCAATGGTAAACACCATATTTTTTTCCAGTTTCTGGAAGGGCTTTTCAGCATATTTTTCCCAGGCGGGGCCCAGGAGCGCGGTGCCGTCATGGGAAAAGCGTCCCACCTGATGTCCCAGGGCGTGGGGAAATTCATCATAACCATTATCAGCCAGAATCTGGCGGGAGAGCTTATCGATCTCTTGACCCTGGACACCGGGTTGCATAGCCTTGCGGGATTTCTCTATGGCCCGGATAATGGTATCAAAGCCTTTTTCAACTTCCGGCGGAGCCTCATTTTCATCCGGTTTGAGGATATAAAAAGTACGCTGCATATCGGAACAGTAATCCTGATATTTGACCCCGAAATCCATGTTCAATACCATTCCGGGTTCGACTTTTTGCTCCGAGGGTGCATAATGGGCTTCCGCAGTTTTCGGGCCGGCGAAGACGCCCGGGCAAACGGTCTCTTCCCAGGCCAGACCCAGTCCCTTGTTTTTGACCTTTTCCTTCATGAAAGCTGCGATTTCGCGCTCGGTTTGACCGGGTTTAAGAAAGTGGCTGACCGCAGTATAGATCTCTTCAGTAACCCGGATGGCCTGCCGGATATTTTCTAATTCGTAAGCGGATTTTCTCTCCCGCAAGGCCGAAATTATCCGCTCTGCTGACATGATCCGGTCGGCCATACCGATTTCACAGAGGATATCTTCCAGGGTGAGATACATTCCATGGGTAATGCCGTCACAAATCTCACTGCCGATGGAATAGTTTACCGCAATACTTTGGGGGTTGAGTTTTTGCAGGTAGTCCTGCAGCGGTTTTTTCACCCCTTCCACATAATCTACGACCTGGGCATAGGCCTGAGTTTCCGCCACGGTCTCTTTATCATAACGGCCCACAATGGCGTGACTACCGCCCCTTTTATCGATAATAAAGGCGGAGTGCCAGGTCACGTCAGCTGGTATCAGGAAAGGCAGGACCGGATCGCCATTGAGCCCGCTCTCGCGCACAAAAGTAATCCAGCAATCCACGTCCAGTTCCCGGAGTAACTGTTTGGCTTGTTTGACTTTTTCTTTGATCAGCATGATGGGATAATCTCCTGTTAATGATTAGTTTTATTAATTGTGGGTTGCATAAATTTGACTGCCATACATTAGCCCCAACTATGTTAATTGACCCGCCTGCGAAAAGCAAGGGTTTTAATAAAATGAATTTGTAACGCTGGTATATAACCCTTCTGGTTAGGATTTGTTTACCCGGAACAATTTACAAATTTTGTTTTGATATTGGAGGTTCGCCCGAAAAGCTGTACCCGCAGGAGACTCAATAACGACCGAATGATCATCAGGTTGATTAGAGTTGGGGGAATCAAGCAAATGATCCCGTGCCCAGCGGTGTATATTTAGTTCAATTAACCAGCAAAAAGTAGCATGGCTTTACCAAGATATTGGTAATGAAGTAAAGCTGCCGGATATGGGGGTATCACCTGTAAATCGGATGACTGGCATGCAGGACTCACTCCCTGACCCCGGCTTGCTGTTTTTCCAACCAAAAAGCATCCAATGACCGGCCTGGGGGTTGCTTTAACCGGCAGATTACTGGGGCGTAATACGGCATAAAGGTCAGCCGGGCATTGGGCCAGGTAGGCTTACTTTTGTGAATGAGGAACATACTAAATTTTATCTTGTATATTAGCTATAATCCACTTAATCTAAAAGATTGAAAATAGAATGGGATCAGATGCAAATAAAATATATTGATGGTTTTCGATTTTCAAGAGCGATCATGGCCGGTGCCCGGCGGGTATTCGACCGTCAGGATTATCTGAATAAAATTAATGTCTATCCGGTTCCGGATGCAGACACCGGCACCAATATGGCCGCGACCTTAAGGGCTATGGTGCAGACCCTTTCAGGACACGCTTCGCCTTCGATCACTAGTACCAGCAAGTTAGCCGCGGAGTCCGCTTTGCTGGGTGCTCACGGGAATAGCGGTGTGATCCTGGCCCAGTTTTTTTACGGACTGTCCAATGAAATGGGCAATGAAATCCGCATGAGCACCGACCGGTTCGGGAAGGCCGTAAAAAATGCGATTCACTACGCTTATGAGGCCTTAACCCATCCCGAAGAGGGCACCATCCTCAGTGTAATCAAGGATTGGGCCATGAGTGTTTACGAAAACCGCCAGCGGGAACGGGATTTCAGTAGTTTGCTGGAGCATTCTCTGCAGGCTGCCCGAAAATCCCTGGCTAAAACCAAGACCACCCTGCAAGCCATGCGCAGCGCCAGGGTCGTGGATGCCGGCGCCCAGGGTTTTGTCGATTTTATGGAAGGCGTGGTTCATTTTATTTCCCAGGGCCGCTTGCGGGATATTGCGCAGTACCAGACCCCCCAGATCAAGGAAATACCCCATACAACCACGTCAATTAAAGAGATCAAGTACCGTTATTGCACAGAGTGCCTGATTGAAGGGCAACAAATCGATCATAACCAACTCCGTCAAACGCTTAAGGGCCATGGTGATTCAATTGTGATTGCCGGTTCAGACCGCTTGATCCGGATGCATATCCATACCAATCAACCCGCTGAAGTGTATGCCCATGTGAAGGATTTTGGTACCCTGAGTCAACTGAAGGCGGATGATATGATCAAACAATATCAGGTGACCCATTCCAAGCATCCTTCAATTGCCTTGGTCACCGATTCGGCCTGTGACTTGCCGCCGGAGTTCATTGATCAACATGATATTCACATCATTCCCGTGCGGATCTCCTTTGGCGCCTCTACCTTTCTCGATAAAATCACCTTAAGCCCGGATCATTTTTATGAGATGATGGAAACCAATCCCCATCATCCGGTTACCTCGCAACCGCCGCCGGCTGATTTTAAAAATCTGTATAGCTTTTTGCTTTCCCATTATGATTCAATCATCTCCGTCCATCTAACCGGTGCGGCCAGTGGCACCTGTCGCAATGCCCGGGATGCGGCGCGTACCTTTCCACGGCGCAAGATTTCAGTTATTGACGGCAAATCTCTTTCGATTAATTTGGGGTTTTTAGTCGAAGAAGGCGCCCGCCTGATCGCCGCCGGCAAAACCCACGCTGAGGTGGTCTCCGCAATCAGATCCCGCCGCAACCGCCACCAGATCTTTGTCAGTATTCCCAGTCTGAAATACCTGATGAAAAGTGGGCGGGTGAGCAAAGCCAAAGGAGTGCTGGCCAAACTATTTAATATAAAGCCCATCTTGAATCTGGATGAGCGTGGTATGCCTCAGCACTATGGCAAGAGCTTTAGCTGGCGGGGTGCCAATCAGAAAGTATTGCAATATATCCGGGAGCTGGTGAGCGATAAAAAGAATCTGAGATTTAAAGTAACCCAGGTCCAAGCACCTGCGGTTGCTCAGCACTTTGTCACTCAAATCAAACAACAATTTATGGTGGATCATGTGCCGGTTCTACCGGCTTCGCCGGTATTGGGCGCTCATGCCGGTAAAGGGGCCGCGGCCATCGGTGTAACCTGGGATGAAGCATGATTTCCTTGGCAGCGATATTAATATTGAGTTATTTGACGGGGTCCATCCCCGCCAGTATTATTGCCGGAAAACTTTTAAAAGGCATTGATGTGCGTGATTATGGCTCTGGCAATGCCGGCGGCACCAACGCCTTCCGGGTTTTGGGCTGGCGGGCCGGACTGGTGGTTTCCCTTTTTGATATTGCCAAAGGCGGCTTTGCGGTGCTGGTCATATCGCAATTGCGCATTGACGGATTGCCCTTTGCGAGTCCTGCTTTGGTCCAGATTTTAGCCGGGGTATGTGCGATACTGGGACATAGTTTTACTATTTTTGCCGGATTCAAAGGCGGCAAGGGCGTCGCCACCGGCGCAGGTATGATCGCGGCCCTTTATCCCATAGCATTTCTGATTTGTTTGACCATTTTCGCCTTGATCCTGTTATTCACAGGGATCGTTTCCATCGCCTCCATTTCAGCCGCCATCGCGTTGCCTTTTATTTTAGTAGTCGTCCGTTCGGTCTTTGGTCAGCCCATTGATCCGGCGTTGCTGATCTTCAGCATTATCATTCCCTTTTTTATTATTTTTACCCACCGCACCAATATCCGTCGTCTGTTCAAAGGTGAGGAGAAGCGGTTTGAGAATATTGCTATTTTTCGTAACAAAAAGGCCAAATAAAAGCATAAGTTTTAGCTAACTATGCGCCAGTTGGGTATGTGTATTAAAAAATGGTTACTAATACTGCTTTTTGTGCTTGGTGGGATCCTCAGCATTCCTGCGCAGCTTCCCTCTGCAGATTTCGAAATTGTGGAAAGCGTGCCGCTGGAAACCGAGCTGGATAATCCCGACATTCGCAATACCACCACAGTCTGGCTGGAAATGTTGACGGCGGCGCAACACTCCATTGATATTGAACAGTTTTATATTTCCAATCATAAGAACAGCGATTTAGAAAAGGTGCTGCAAGTATTGGAAGCCCGCGCCGCTGAAGGAGTACCGGTCAGAATTATTGTTGAGGCCCGCATGGCGGCAACCTATCCCGCCCCGCTGCAGCGGCTGGCGTCACATGCCAATATTTCTATCCGGGAAATGGCTGCCTTTCATACCCGGCAGGGGGTCCAGCACAGCAAGTTTTTTGTTGTGGATCAGGAGCGGGTGTTTATCGGCAGCCAGAATTTTGACTGGCGGGCTCTCCAGCATATCCACGAAATCGGATTCTCTATCCGGCAAGCCGCTTTTGCACAGGTAATGACGGAAATATTTAACCTGGATTGGCAACAGGCGCAAACCGGGGAATTACAGGATATGACGGCCACCGATATCCCGCAATTGTATACTTTGGCATCAGAAAAACAGGCGCCAATTCAATTTTTTGCCAGTGCCAGCCCACCGGGAAATTATCCGGATCCCTTTATCAGAGATGAACAGGCTATTCTACAAACCATCAGTGAAGCAGAGGAGCGTATCTGTATCCAACTGCTTTCTTATTCGCCCGCCACATCCCAAAAGGAATACTATGCTGTTCTGGATAATGCGCTGCGGCAAGCAGCCTTGCGAGGGGTAGAAGTGCAACTCCTGCTCTCCGACTGGTGTCAAAAACCCTCTGAAATGCCCTATTTGAAAAGTTTGACTGTGCTGCCCAATATCACCGTCAAATTGAGTACCATACCACAATATTCCGGCGGTTATATTCCCTATGCGCGGGTGGAACATTGCAAATATATGCTGGTGGATGATCAGTATGTCTGGATCGGCACCAGCAATTGGAAAAAAAACTATTTCTATGGCTCACGCAATCTGGGCGTGGTGGTGATCAGTCCGGCGGTCAATCGCTTACTGCGCCGGGTTTTTCTGCAAAGCTGGCAAGGACCTTACAGCTGGGCCGTCAACCCGCAAAAGGATTATCAACCCAAACAGTATGGTGAACGATAATCAGAAAAGAATGTTGCTTTGATCACAATGCCCCCCAATTCAAAGACTTATCTTACATCATCCCATATTCGGGCACCGGCAGTTGAATTTGTCCGGATATGATGTTATTTTTGGGTGTCATTGAACCATGATTTTTCCGGCGTGGGAAGAAATAAATTTTTGGAAAGGGGAATCGTAATGAAAAAATATCAGATATGGGGACTATTAATTTTGTTGGCCGTTTTTTTGGCCTGTGAAACCACCACTCCCAACGATGAGGAAGAAGAAGACCTGACACCGCCAGCCGTACCAACCGGTCTGGCCCTTGATCAGGACAATACCGCTGAGGATATTATCGCCCTGACCTGGGATGCTAATCAAGAATCGGATTTGCAGGGCTACCGACTGTACCGCGCGGAAAATGACACCCAGGAATTTGCCATATTGGCGACTGTAGGCGATGATGTTACCCAGTATACTGATCAAAATTTGAGTTATGATACGCTCTATTACTACACTCTGACAGCCTTTGATAACGATAATAATGAAAGCGCCAGAAGTGAACCGCTCAGTTATCAACCGGTGAATGTCTATGCCCCGGCTGTTCCGAGTAATTTTAAAGTATACGGCTATAATTTGCCTAACGAAGATCCGAAAATAGAATTGACCTGGCAGGCCAACACAGAGACTGATTTTGACCGTTATAAGTTGTATAAAAGTGATCACCGGCCCTTTGCACCGGACACCAGTACTCTGTTAACCCAAACCACTGCCACTCATTATGTGGATCAGGAAGTGAGCGTGGGTGTCACGGCCTATTATTTGCTGACTGCCGAGGATGTCGGTGGTAAGGAAAGCAATCCCACTGCCATTCAATGGGATCAACCCCTGCCGCAACCCCAATTAACAGCGCCGGCCAACGACGCCACAGCCGATGATATGCGTCCCACCTTTCAATGGGACAAGGTGGAAGGGGCCACCAAATACGAGGTGATCGTTCAGACTTCAGCCTATAGCGGTGAGCTCTGGGTGGGAGAAGTAGAACAGCCCGCTAGTGGTGATACGGTCGAAAAACGCATGGCCAGCGATCCGGGCCTGGAGGCTGATACTAAATATTACTGGAAAGTAGCGGTATTCTCTTCCGATAATACAGCTGCTAACTCCTATAGTGACACCTATAGCTTCTGGACACCATCCAAATAGGACTTGTTCCTCAAAATTGTTGTCCACTAATTTGGATGAAGATTTGTTTACACTGAACGATATTTGGTGACAATTTTCAGGCGTTAAGCCATAATATTACAAGATTAACCCTTTATTTTTCTTTAATATATCTTTATATTATAAACAGCGTAAGCGTTCATACTTGAGACAATCAATATATTGACAGAAAGGTGTGAGATGGGCAATTCAACGGATGATCAGCTCTATATTGTTATGCTCAGTATTCACGGGCTGATCCGCTCTGAAAATTTGGAGTTGGGTCGCGATGCGGATACCGGCGGTCAAATCCTGTATGTGATTGAATTGATGAAGGCCTTGTCCCGCAGTGAACAGGTCGCGCAAGTTGACTTGCTTACCCGGCAGATCAGGGATAAAAAAGTGTCAGACGAGTATGCCGAGCCCATTGATGAGTTGAACGACAAGGCACGTATTGTACGGATTGAATGCGGACCGCGTCGCTATTTACGGAAAGAATCACTCTGGCCCTATCTGGATATATTTGTCGACAATGCCATTAAACATATCAATAAAACCGGTAGTCCTTCGGTCATTCATGCTCACTATGCCGATGCCGGTTATGCGGGATCACAAATCGCACGGCTGCTGGAGGTGCCGTTTTTCTTTACCGGCCATTCTTTGGGACGGGTAAAAAAAGAGCGTTTGAAAGAAAAGGGCACTCCGGAACAAAAAATTGAAAAACAATATAAGATTACGACCCGGATTGAGGCGGAGGAAACTGCGCTGGATGTGGCGGATCAGGTAATTACCAGTACCCAGCAGGAGATCGAAGAACAGTATGTCATGTACAATAACTACCAGCCTAAAAAGATGAAATTATTGCCACCGGGCATTGATCTGGATCGTTTTAATCCCCCGGGGAGAGGCCGTTATGATCCACCTTACCGGAAAGAAATCGACCGTTTTTTAAAGGACCCCAAAAAACCGCTGGTCTTGGGACTTTCCCGTCCGGATGAACGCAAGAATATCTGCAAATTAGTGGAAGCCTATGCCCAGAATGACGCGCTCCGTAAAAAAGCCAATTTAGCCATTATTGCCGGCAGCCGGGATTATATCCCGGATATGGAAAGAGGGCCGCGCCAGGTGCTGACCCAATTGTTATTAACGATTGATAAATATGACCTGTATGGCTCAGTGGCCTATCCCAAAAAGAATAAACCCGAAGAAGTACCCCAAATCTATAAGTTGGCTTCCAAGCGCAAAGGTGTTTTTGTCAATCCGGCCTTGACAGAACCTTTTGGATTGACCTTGGTGGAAGCCGGGGCTTGCGGACTGCCTCTGGTAGCGACCAAAGACGGCGGACCGCGGGATATTATTAATTTATGTAAGAATGGTTACTTGGTTGATCCCAATGATGCCGAGGAAATCGGAAAGCGCACTTTAGAGATTATCAAGGATCGTAATAAATGGAATAATCTTTCCCGCCGGGGCAAACGCGGCGTGCGTAAACATTACACCTGGAAAGGCCATGTGGACAAGTACCTTAAAGATATTAAACGCCGTAAAAAGAAATATCACCGCCGCAAAGATTATGACCTGCGACAAGCCCGCATGCTCAAGCTGGACCGCCTTTTAATCACCGATATAGACGATACCCTGATCGGTGATGATCAGGCCATGCAGGAATTGATGGACAAATTATCCGATGCCAAAGGTAAAATCGGCTTCGGCATTGCCACGGGCCGGCGTATTGAAAGCGCCCGGAAGCTGCTCAAAGATAAGCATCTGCCGGCTCCGGATGTCTGGATTACCTCGGTGGGAACTGAGATCTATTATATGTCCAAAAAAGTAGCCGATCGCAGTTGGTCCAACCATCTGGATCATCAGTGGCAACCGGATAAGATCCGGGAGATATTAAGTGATTTGGAGGGATTAACCCTTCAGCCAGAGAGAAACCAGAGAAAGTATAAGATCAGCTATTATCTGGATTCCTCCAGTGCTCCTTCCAAAGAGAAAATCCTGAAAATGATCCGCAATGAAGATCTGGCAGCCCGGGTTATATGCTCCCATGATAGTTTGCTGGATATTCTCCCTATCCGGGCCTCCAAGGGACATGCCATTCGGCATATTTCCATGAAATGGGAGATTTCACCGGAAAACATATTGGTCAGCGGAGATTCCGGCAATGATGAGGATATGTTAAAGGGGAACACGCTCGGAGTAGTGGTCGGTAATTACAGTGACGAAATTGAAAAATTAAGGGATACACCCCGCATTTATTTTGCCCAAGGAAAATATGCCCGCGGAATTTTGGAAGGCATGGACCACTACAACTTCTTAGGAAAAATTCAAATACCGGAGTCCAAGCATGATCAATAAGCTCAATGAATTCACCAGTGCTCACCGCCGTGAAATCTATTATCTGTTTCACCGCTATATCAAAAAGGAACGCCCTTTTCTGCTGGAATCGGATATCCGGGAAATATTTCAGGAATATTCCGCTACCGAATCAGGACAAATTTTAAAAGATACCATTATCGAAGAAATGGTCAACCATATTCAGGTCGCAGCCATTCAGAAACCCTGGATATTTTTGGCTGTCCGCCGCAATATCGCGGAATGGGACTATTTTCGCTTCCATCACGAGAATGTCTATTTTGATGAGATTGATATACAGGCTTTTCTTAAATTTGAGGAGAAGCTGGTCTCCCGGCAACAGAGTGATGACGACTGGGTCTTGGAAGTTGACCTGGCGCCCTTTTATCGTGATTTCCCCAAGATGAAGGAACGCAAATCAATCGGCAAAGGAGTTACCTTTCTGAACCGGCATCTTTCCAGTCTGCTTTTTTCCGACATCGAAAAAGGGGCGAGACGCCTATTTGATTTCCTGCATATGCATAAATATGACGGCGAACAGTTAATGCTCAATAATCGCATCAGCAATGTCAGTGAATTGCGTCATTCTCTGCGTAGTGCCGTTGAATTTCTGGAGGAACAGCCCAAAGATCATACCTGGATCATGGTAGGCAATCAAATGCAGGAAAAGGGCTTTGAGGCCGGTTGGGGCCGCACCATCAAGCAGACCCTGGAGAATATGAACCTTCTGATTGATATTCTGGAAGCGCCGGATCCGCAAAATCTGGAAAGCTTCCTGGGTAATCTGCCCATGATCTTCAATATCGTGATTATTTCTCCCCACGGTTATTTTGGCCAGTCCAACGTCCTGGGTAAACCCGATACCGGTGGACAGATTGTGTATATATTAGACCAAGTACGTGCCCTGGAAAGGGAGATTACCAAACAATTATACAATCAGGGGCTGGATATCGCGCCCAAAATTCTGATTATTACGCGGCTGATTCCCGAGGCAGGCGAAACCACTTGTGATCAAAAAGAGGAAGAGGTGATCGGTACCCAGTATTCCAAGATATTGCGGGTGCCTTTTCGCAATAAGGAAGGGGACATCATTCCCCACTGGATTTCCCGGTTTAAGGTATGGCCTTATCTGGAGACCTTTGCTAAAGAAGTTCGCAAAGAGATCTTAGCCGAATTAGGTAAACGGCCGGACCTGATTATCGGTAATTATTCCGATGGCAATCTGGTGGCCACTTTACTGTCCGAGCAGATGGAGGTGACCCAGTGTAATATTGCGCATGCCCTGGAAAAGACCAAATATCTCTTCTCTGATCTTTACTGGAAGGACCGGGAGGAGCAGTACCATTTTTCCACCCAGTTTACCGCCGACCTGATCGCCATGAATGCAGCTGATTTTATTGTCACCAGCACCTACCATGAAATTGCCGGCACCAAAGCGGAGGTCGGACAGTATGAAAGCTATACCTCTTATACCATGCCGGATTTATACCGGGTCATTAATGGGCTGAATGTTTACGATCCCAAATTTAATATTGTGTCACCCGGTTCTGATCCTAACGAGTTCTTTCCCTATTCGGACAAGGAAAAACGCATGCATGAACTGCATGCGGATATTGAAAACATGATCTTTGGTGATTACGCCGGGGAAACCCGCGGTCATATCCAGGCACCGGATAAACCGCTGCTCTTTTTAATGGCCCGGCTTGACCTAATCAAAAATATTCCCGGTTTCATTGAATTTTATGGTCGCAATCAAACGCTGCGTGAACTGGTCAATGTATTTGCGGTTGCCGGACATATCAACACCGATAAGTCCAAGGATGATGAAGAAAAGCAGCAGATTGACCGTATGCATCATTTGTTTGATGAATATAACCTGGAAGACCAGGTGCGCTGGATTGAAATGCAGGGCGACAAGAACCTGGTAGGGGAGATCTACCGCTATGTTGCCGATAAACGGGGCGCTTTCATCCAGCCGGCCCTCTATGAGGCCTTTGGCCTGACGGTCATTGAAGCCATGACTTCCGGGCTACCCACCTTTGCAACCCTCTATGGCGGACCACGTGAAATAATCGAACATGGGCAATCGGGATATCATATTGACCCTAACAGTGAATCCAAAACCATCAAAACAGTAGCGGATTTCTTTAAAAAGTCTCAGGATGATCCCGAATCCTGGGAAAAAATATCCCGGGGCGGCATTCAACGGGTCAAAGAACGCTATACCTGGCAGATCTATTCCCACCGTATGATGAGCTATTCCCGGATCTATGGCTTCTGGAAATATGTCTCCAATCTGGAGCGCCAGGAAACCCGCCGCTACCTGGAGATGCTCTACGGATTGATGTACCGCCGCCTGGCTGAGGAAAGCCACTAAACTTCAAGCCCCAAGTCACCAAGAGACCAGGGAAAGTATTTATTTTTGCTGTCTCACAAATACGTATAGGTGTGGAGGTGTAAGAGGTATAAGGGATATAGGGGATATAGGGGAATAAGGATATGGAGTTATATGCGGATAAAGGTATTCGGCTTGAGAAATAAGAAATATTAGATATTCTTCGTGTCTTGGTGGCTATCGATTCCTGCTAAGTTGCCCTGGGAAAAGTCGGGCCAACCGGTTAATTTATCAAGAGATCAGATTTTAATGATCTCCTGAAGACTGAAAGGGAAATCAGTGCTTAAAATATTCAGGATTCTAGTGCCCAGCCTGCTGCTGTTGATCAGTTTGCCGAACTGCCAATCTCCGGAAGCGCACTGTGTGTGGCAACAGGGCGCAGTCATCCGGGCGGACACCACCCAAAAGCAATTGGCCTTGATCTTTACCGGTGGCGATTACAGTGAGGGCGGAACACACATCCGTCAAGTGCTGGCCCGTTATGGGATATCCGCCGGATTTTTCTTCACCGGTGACTTTTACCGCCATCCGGAAAATGAACAACTGATCCGTCTCCTGATCCGGGACGGTCATTATCTGGGGCCCCATTCTGACCGCCATCTGCTCTATTGTGCCTGGGAAAACCGGGATTCGCTCCTGGTTACGGAAACAGAATTCAAGCAGGACCTGGCCGCCAATTACCGGGTAATGCAGGATTTCGGGATCCCTAAATCCGTCGCTTCCTATTTCATACCGCCCTACGAATGGTATAACCGGCAGATTGTGCAATGGGCCCGGGAAATGGATGTACGCCTCTTTAATTATTCACCCGGAACTCTGTCGGCCGCCGATTATACGCTACCGGGTCGTAAAAATTACCGCAGTTCCGCGGAGATCTTTACCAGTATCATGCAGTATGAACAGCAACAGAGCAGTGGACTGAACGGGTTCATTTTATTGATGCATATCGGTACCCATCCCAGCCGCAAAGACAAATTTTATCACCGTCTGGAAGAGCTGCTGGAATACTTAAACAAAAAAGAATATCAGCTCCGGCGGATCGATCACTTGTTATCCCCCTGCTACCGCCATTACAATGGAAAATATGATGAGTAACACTTGGCTGATTAAAAATTGTCGCCATTATCAACAGCCCCGATCCCCGGGCTTTGATCTAGAAATTCATGAGGGGAAGATCAGGAATATAGGGTCATTACCACCAGATAAATCCAGCGCGGAAATATTGGATGCTGAGGGCCGGTTGATAGCACCCGGTTTTATCGATATTCACATTCAGGGTGCCGGCGGAGCCGATGTGCTGGATGGCAACCGGGAGGCCTTGCAAAAGATGTCCCAGACCCTGGCCCGCTTTGGGGTAACCGGTTTTCTGGCGACAACGGTCATTGATCCGGAGCAGAAGAACCGCCATTTACAGGTGATCCGGGATAACTGGCAGACCGACCTGGGCGGGGCCGCCATTCTGGGCGTTCATCTGGAAGGTCCTTTTATCAATCCCGAGAAACGGGGCGGCATTAATCCCCGCGCTGTTCAGCATCCGGATAAAGATCGGTTGCGCGCCCTTTTCGATGTCACCGGGCCATCCCTGAAAATGATGACCCTGGCCCCGGAATTAGATCAGGCCCTTCCTATGATCGAGATGCTGCAAAAAAATAAAGTTATACCGGCCTTTGGTCATTCCCTGGCCAGCTATGCCGAAGCCAAAAAAGGCTTTGCCGCCGGAATCAACCATGTCACCCATATTTTTAATGCCATGCCTCCTTTGCATCACCGTGAACCAGGCCCCCTGCTGGCGATTTTTGAATCTGAAACCGTCTCAGCCCAGATCATCAGTGATGGTGCCCATCTCCATCCCCGCATTGTGAATTATTTATATCAGCAGCTGGGTCCTGAGCGGTGTATCTGTATCACGGACGGCATCCAGGCCATGGGCCTGCCCGACGGTGAATATGTCTATAACGGCAAAAAATACCGGGCTGAAGATGGCGTGGCCCGCTATCCGGACGGCACTCTGATCGGAACCGCGGTGGGCGTCAATGAGATTGCCGGCCGCTTCCGGCAGTATACAGGTTGTTCCCTGGCCACAGCCATTGATACCATCACCCTTAACCCGGCCCGCTTACTGGGTCTGGCGGACAAAAAAGGGGCACTGCGGGAAGGTATGGATGCCGATCTGGTGCTGCTGAATGCGGACGGCTCAATATGGACCACCATTGTGGCGGGTAAAGTGGTTTATCAACAAGCAAATTAAATCATCATCAGATAAAGCCCTGGCCAGCTTGATTTATCGGGGTATTGTGTCAATCGCCCGGTAGATAAAATTGAGATAGCCCCCGAATTTATGCGGGCGTGTAGAAGGGCAGCTAATATTCCGGAACTTGAAAAAAACCGCCCGCCTGTCCGAATTCGGGTCGGCTGAAGTGGTTCTGGGATTTATAGGGATGCGAATCCCTGGCACCATGTTAAAACATGGTGTTGCCTCAATCATATAACCCGGGTGCTGGGTTGACCAATTTGTAAAAAGTAACGGGAAAACTTAAATCTTTTTTTGTTTCAATTCCACTGTTGGTCCCGTCTCCGCTGCGCTTCGCCGGGTAAACTGATTTAAAAGGTTTTTGAGGTGTAACCGAAATCCCGATCTATCGGGACAATTCCACTGTTGGTCAGATTAATACAAAGATCCATGGATATCGTCTGATAGCAGATTTTGAAGTTTCAATTCCACTGTTGGTCCCGTCTCCGCTGCGCTTCGCCGGGTAAACTGATTTAAAAGGTTTTTGAGGTGTAACCGAAATCCCGATCTATCGGGACAATTCCACTGTTGGTCAGATTAATACTACCGACTTACAACGGTGAGGAAACTATCGAGCGGGGTTTCAATTCCACTGTTGGTCAGATTAATACCCACCGGTGTGATCGACCAGGCCATGGCGCAGCAATGTTTCAATTCCACTGTTGGTCAGATTAATACGAGAAACCATAATGCTACTGAGAAAGTTTTAATTAGTTTCAATTCCACTGTTGGTCAGATTAATACAGTCCCTCTACCTCTTCGCGCAGCAATCGCATCAGCGTTTCAATTCCACTGTTGGTCAGATTAATACCCGATATCGATCGTTTAGCACTCACGATCGACGTGAGTTTCAATTCCACTGTTGGTCAGATTAATACTTCGTAGAGTCTTCACCGTTTTGGTGATCTTGTCTAGTTTCAATTCCACTGTTGGTCAGATTAATACTTCGTAGAGTCTTCACCGTTTTGGTGATCTTGTCTAGTTTCAATTCCACTGTTGGTCAGATTAATACTATTCGGAAATTGAATAATGAAAATCCTAAGGCCTGTTTCAATTCCACTGTTGGTCAGATTAATACCCGCGCAGAAAATTGCTCATCTCCGGCTTGCCCCAGTGTTTCAATTCCACTGTTGGTCAGATTAATACTTGTACTGTAGTTGACAAGTATGTTGACAATAATAAAGTTTCAATTCCACTGTTGGTCAGATTAATACAGAAATGACAGTAGAAGAATTGTTGGAAACTGAAGTGTTTCAATTCCACTGTTGGTCAGATTAATACGAGAAACTATAATGCTACTGAAAAGGTTCTGTTAATGTTTCAATTCCACTGTTGGTCAGATTAATACGAAATATCACAAATAAAGTATATGCTTAATTAATAATGTTTCAATTCCACTGTTGGTCAGATTAATACGTATTTTGTAGAAAAATTAATTGATAATTTTTATGGGTTTCAATTCCACTGTTGGTCAGATTAATACCTCGTATTTTTCCCACGCCTCAATATACTTTTCACTCGTTTCAATTCCACTGTTGGTCAGATTAATACATTGATTTGGGGATCACGACTATTAAAAAGGGATCAGTTTCAATTCCACTGTTGGTCAGATTAATACCCTCCTCCCACGCTGCCACCCGGGTCCTCTCACAAGTTTCAATTCCACTGTTGGTCAGATTAATACACTGTTAGCAATAAGTGTAAGGCTAGCAGTATATGGGTTTCAATTCCACTGTTGGTCAGATTAATACAAAGGAGGTAATTATGAGTATTAAAAAAGCAAAATGTTTCAATTCCACTGTTGGTCAGATTAATACTACGTATCTGTCTGAGAAGAAAGTAATTGAAGTACTTTGTTTCAATTCCACTGTTGGTCAGATTAATACTTCGCCCAAATATCATGGAACAGGTCGCTTTTCCCGGTTTCAATTCCACTGTTGGTCAGATTAATACTGAGACTCCCTTTGATAATCAGTATTGGTTGACTTATGTTTCAATTCCACTGTTGGTCAGATTAATACTAATACCCTGACCCCTTAACCCTGAAATGATAGCCCGTTTCAATTCCACTGTTGGTCAGATTAATACAAAGAGGGTCTGGCGGTTTGAGGCTGAATATTCATTGTTTCAATTCCACTGTTGGTCAGATTAATACTGTTTGCCAAGCAGTTTGGAAACGATAATTTGGATTGTTTCAATTCCACTGTTGGTCAGATTAATACTCAACCCGATCCAAACGTGTCTCAAGCCCCTTCGTCGTTTCAATTCCACTGTTGGTCAGATTAATACTAATATCAGTATTGATGTTAAAAATAGAGAAGATGGATGTTTCAATTCCACTGTTGGTCAGATTAATACAAGTTTCTCCCATAGTTCTAAATTATCCAACTCTTCGTTTCAATTCCACTGTTGGTCAGATTAATACGATGTATAGGGGGAGAGGTAATCCGGTTATTATCTAGTTTCAATTCCACTGTTGGTCAGATTAATACAAAATATATATAGCTTATGACATTACAAATAATCCTTAGTTTCAATTCCACTGTTGGTCAGATTAATACTAGGACACTAAGACACCGGAAAATAGGCCGAAAAATGTTTCAATTCCACTGTTGGTCAGATTAATACGTAGTATACTTTCATACTTGTAAGTTACTGATACATGTTTCAATTCCACTGTTGGTCAGATTAATACGAAAATCCTAATGCCTCTGAGAAAGCTCTATTAATGTTTCAATTCCACTGTTGGTCAGATTAATACGCTTTTTAGTTTCTCGATGTCAATATCATTTTGCTGTTTCAATTCCACTGTTGGTCAGATTAATACGCTTTTTAGTTTCTCGATGTCAATATCATTTTGCTGTTTCAATTCCACTGTTGGTCAGATTAATACCTGGTTAAGATAAAGGATGAAAATTCGGGGGTCTTTGGTTTCAATTCCACTGTTGGTCAGATTAATACTAAGATTGCGCAACAAGATCCTGAATGCACAGGATCGTTTCAATTCCACTGTTGGTCAGATTAATACTAACGTTTCAGTAAAATATAACCGTCTTTGTTCCATGTTTCAATTCCACTGTTGGTCAGATTAATACTCACGCACCTTGTCCTGCTTCTCGATGTATTCCACGTTTCAATTCCACTGTTGGTCAGATTAATACCAAGCGTGAACATGAAAATTTCATCAACCAGATCCGTTTCAATTCCACTGTTGGTCAGATTAATACGATCTGAAAGCCCTGCAGGCGACCCTGTCCGCGCAACGTTTCAATTCCACTGTTGGTCAGATTAATACGATGTATAGGGGGAGAGGTAATCCGGTTATTATCTAGTTTCAATTCCACTGTTGGTCAGATTAATACGAGATTATATTCATAAGCAGAGAATCAAGAATCAAAGTTTCAATTCCACTGTTGGTCAGATTAATACCAATTGAAAATCTCAAAATCAAACTCGATACTATTGTTTCAATTCCACTGTTGGTCAGATTAATACGAGAAGATTATGAGCATGCAAAAACTTTCAAGCATTAGTTTCAATTCCACTGTTGGTCAGATTAATACTCAATATCCTTCATTCTCCTTTCTATGCTTTTCTCAGTTTCAATTCCACTGTTGGTCAGATTAATACCGCAGACGCCTTTAACTATGAACTAAAATATGAAGAGTTTCAATTCCACTGTTGGTCAGATTAATACAAGGCTTCGTTGCCGAATCGTGGATCACAAAGCAGAGTTTCAATTCCACTGTTGGTCAGATTAATACCTTGCATAATGATTCCAGGGTGAATTTTAATCCTTGTTTCAATTCCACTGTTGGTCAGATTAATACAAGTCATTTCAGTAAATCACTTTAATTATTTAAGCGAGTTTCAATTCCACTGTTGGTCAGATTAATACTTCAGTTGAATCTCTAAAAATCAAGCTCGATACCATTGTTTCAATTCCACTGTTGGTCAGATTAATACTTAGCTCCTATCGACAGAATCCTTTCAGAAGCATTGTTTCAATTCCACTGTTGGTCAGATTAATAC
>CAZXFH010000008.1:0-88881 GCA_964640055.1 uncultured bacterium
TTATTATATTATCGTTATTGATATGGGATTATAATTTTCAAAAGGATTTACACCTTATGAATTATTTGCATAACCCGGAACAAGATGATTTAACATTCCTGATTATGGATGATAATCCGAATGACAGGGCCTTGATCAAGCGTGAATTGCAAAAAGAATTTAAAGCGGCTCGTTTCTTAGAACCCACTGAAGAAAAGGAATTTGTGGCAATATTAAAATCCGCTGAATTTGATATGGTTGTTACCGATTTTAAACTGAACTGGATTGACGGCTTAGATATTGTGGACCGCATTAAGTCGATACACCCCCATATTCCGGTAATCATGTTTACCGCAACTGGTAACGAGGAAATCGCTGTGGATGCGCTTAAGTTAGGGGTCGATGACTATATTCTAAAATCAACCCGCCATTATAAATCCCTGCGGGGAGCCATCAAAAACGCGCTGCAACGCGGAGAAGACCGCCTGAGACGGAAACAGGCTGAAGAGGCCCTGAAAGAACGTGAAAAACATTTTAAAGAATTATGGGATAATGCGCCGGTTGCCTATCATATCCTGGACAAGCAGGGAATTATCAGACAGGTGAATCAAACTGAAGCCACGCTCTTAGGCTATACACCTGAGGAAATGATCGGTAAACCCATCTTCGATTTCATTTCTCCGGTGGAAAAAAAAGCAGCCCAGGAACATTTCAAACAAAAAATTAAAACTAAAAAACTGGATCAGTTCAGCCATCGAACCTTTGTCAAAAAAGATGGCAATCAGATCCATTTTTCAATCGATGATAGAATTGAGCAAGATCCGGAAGGCAATATTGTTGGAATCCGGACCGCCATGACAGATATTACCGACCTGATAAAACTTAAAGAGAAACTAAATCGGCAAATCAGTGCCATGGAAGCCTCTATAGACGGAATTGCTATTCTCAATGCCTCTGAAAAATATGAATATATCAATCACTCCCACGCCCATATATATGGCTACAGTGATCCGCAGGAACTGAAGGGTAAATCCTGGAAAATTTTATATGGTCCTGAAGAAACCCAACGCTTTGAAAAGAGCAACATGCCTCAGTTCCGCCAAGACGGTCAGTGGCGTGGTGAAGCCGTGGGTACTAAAAAGGACGGCCGTACTTTTCCCCAGGAAGTCTCACTGACCGGTCTGCCTGATGGTGGTCTAATCTGTATCGTCCGGGATATTTCTGAGCGTAAGGAAATTGAAAATAAACTCCAGAAGATCAACCGGCTTTATGCCTTAATCAGTCAGGTGAATCAGATTATTGTCCGGGCTGATAACCGCAAAAAATTATTTCAGGATATCTGTCAGATATGTATCCATTACGGAAAATTCAAATTGGCTTGGATTGGGATCAGTGATAAAGAAAATCAAACCATTAATCCAGCAGCTGCCTATGGACATGATCAGAAATATCTGTATAACTTTCACGTATCTGTGAAAAAAGGAACTGACGGCCATTATATTTGGCAAAAATTACATCAAGATAAATATTTTATCTCCAATAACATCTTAAAAGATCAGCAGCTCAAAAAATGGCATCCGATTGCTAAAGAAGCCGGACTTAATTCCTATGCGGCAGTTCCGTTAAAATGTGGTCAGGAATTTATTGGAGTTTTGAACCTGTATGCCGCAGAGGTCAATTTTTTTGATGCCGAAGAACTCAATCTAATCAAGGAAGTGGCGCTGGATATTTCCTATGCCATTGACCGGCTTGAAGCCGAACGGCAACGTAAAAAAGCCGAGGTTCAATTACAATCTGTCCATAAAATCTATCAAAAAACCATTGAAAATGCCCGGGGCGTCCCCTACAGTTTTAATTATGACGAAAAAAATTACACCTTCATGGGTCAGGGGATCGAAGATCTGTTAGAAATTTCACCTGCTAATTTTTCCCAGCAAAAAATGAAGGAATTGGTACAGAATATCACGATTCTGGATCAAAGAAAGCATGTTGATCCCCAAAAATATACCCAACTCTTCCGGACTGGAGAAATTGAACGGTATCGTTCTGAGCTGGAAGTGCGTACGTCATCCGGCCATAAAAAGTGGCTGGCGGATTTTGCCTTGCCGATCAAAGATCCAGAGACCGGAAAAGTCACTGGTTCAATGGGAATCTTACAGGATATCACGGAGCGTAAAAAAGCGGAAGAAAGTCTTAAAAAAAGTGAGGAACGTTTTCGTAAAATGGCTGAAAATATTCAGGATGGGCTGACCATAATAGAAAATGGTAAAATAGTGTACATGAACAACCGCACCCTGGAAATATTCGGATATTCCTATGCTGAGTTACAAAACCTACAAAGCTGGGATATCGCCGCACCTGAAGAAAAAGAACGCTTAAAGGCCATTTACAAAAGCACCAAAAAAAGCGGTAAAATGCCTTCTCAGGTTGAATATTGGGCCATCCGTAAAGACGGCACCCGGCGATATGTTCAGAACCGTTACTCCGCCCCCACTGATGATGGTCAGACAAGTACTTTCTATATTATCACCACCGATATCACCGATCGAAAACAAGCCGAGGAAGACCGTGAGAAGTTACAGAAACAACTGGTCCAATCCCAAAAAATGGAAGCCGTGGGCACTCTGTCAGGCGGAGCTGCCCACGATTTCAATAATATTCTGACCATCATCCAGGGGAATGCCGAAATGGCTATGCTGAAGATTGATCCTTCCGATGCCCTGCATACTATTTTGGACCAAATCGTTAAGGCCAGCAGTCGTGCCGCCAAACTAACCCAACAATTGTTATTATACAGCCGGAAAGAGCCGATGGACTTTTCCGCGATTAATTTAAATGCAACCATCACTCATCTCGTAAAAATGTTTCATCGTGTTATCGAAGAAAACATAAGTATTAAAACCCATTTACAGCCAAACCTGAAAAGTATCAATGCCGATGAGAATAAAATCGAACAGGTGATTACTAACATGGTTATTAATGCCAAAGATGCCATGCCTAAAGGAGGGGACATAAACATTGGTACCCAAAATGTTTACGTGGATAAGGAATACACCCAACAGTACAGTTATGCCCGCACAGGTCAGTTCGTATGTCTTTATATTGAAGATACCGGCACGGGAATGGATAAAAATACCATAGCCCGTATTTTTGATCCCTTTTTCACCACCAAAGGACGTGCTAAAGGTACCGGCTTAGGCTTGTCCGTGGCCTATGGAATTATCAAAGAACATGCGGGCTGGATTAATGTATACAGTGAACCAGGTGAAGGGACTATATTTAAAATCTATGTCCCGGCGGTTAAATCCCGGAAAAAACAGGATGATGAAAAAGCCTCGCATTCAATTAAAAATTTACAAGGCGATGGACAAAGCATCTTAATTGTTGAGGATGAAGAAACGGTTCTGAATTTTATCGCTAATGTGCTTTCTGAAAACGGGTATACTGTTTTCAAAACAAAACATCCCTCCCGAGCTATCAAAATCTTTCAGGAACATCTTGATCAAATCCAGGTGTTACTGTGTGATGTTATTATGCCAGAGATGAATGGCTTTGATCTGACAAAAACATTAATGGAACAAAAACCGGATCTGAAAGTGATATTATGCAGCGGTTACAGTGAAGACCTCTCCCAAAAAGCCAAGGCTAAATCATTCGGATACAAATTTTTACAAAAACCCTTTAAGGTTGACCGACTGCTCCGGGCCGTTAAAATGGCCACCCGGAAAGAATAGGCCGGCCGGAACTCGAACAGTGTTATATGCTCGAATTGACTGATTTGGGCCGTTATTTCCGTAATACCGCGATTTTTGCCACTCTGTGGTGACCCTCCCGATCGTAAGCCAGACACAGATAAACGCCGCTGCTGACATAGTTACCCCGGTAATCTTTGCCATCCCAAAAGGCCTGTGAACCGACTACGGCATTTTTTTCCACACTGAGATGCCGGATAAATATTCCATTCAGGGTAGTGATTTTTACTTCTGAACCGGGTAACATACCATCGATTACCAGGGACTCTGTATTCGGAACCGTATAGGGTAGCGGAAATATTTTCAATTTATTATAGGTGGGCCCGATAACCGCATAGGGTGATTTATAGACCGAGATACCCTTTTTAGTGGCAAAATAGATCAGTCCCTGAGGAGCATAAAAGGCAATATCAAAGACCTCATCGCTAAGAATTGCAGAATTTTGCGTGGTTATGCCTGCCCCACTATTCAACCACAATCCCTCAAAGGTATATACTTTTACTCCGGCGTCAACGGTTGTAAACCATTTATTGTCACGGCCGTCAACTTTTATACGACATTCCTTACTAAAAGATAAATTTGAGAAAACCGGTATTTGAATTTGTTTGAAAAACCGGCCGGAAAAATCATCAGAAACCACGGCCTGTTGAATTCCACCGGAACTCATTACCCAAAGGGTCTCCTCTCTGTCAAAGGCTATCGAAAACACGGAATTGTTGGCCAACCCGTCGCTCTGAGTGACCAGATACCATTGATCATCGGTTTTATCGGCTAAGGTGTGGTTATAATCCAAAACAATGATACCCCCACTAGAAAAGGGATCTTCACTGTGTACTTCAGATGAAATCCATACTCGTCCCTGACTATCAAAAGTAATCGTATTAACAAAATGGTTCAAATAACCCCGGGATTCCTGAATCGAAAAATGGACCCACTGATCATCAGGGGTGAGTACCGCCAAAACCTCATCATTTTGAGCATATTGGACCCCAATCCATAGGTTATCCTGCTGGTCAATAGTCGCACAATAAGGCGCTAAATAATAATCACTGCCTCCCCGGCCGGATGTCGCGGCAATTGCCCCGTTTGTCGTATCATAAACTGTGTATTGAGCGAGATTATTTAGATTGAGCCGGAGTACACCTCCTTTTTTACCCCTGCTTATCAGGGAACCATAAAGTGTAGCAAAATATTCCCCATCCCCCCTTTTAACCAGGTCATATATACGGCTACTAATATTAAATGCTATCGTATCAGCAAAAAAATAATCCTGGTTCTCTCTGTCCTGACCGGAAATATGCACGGTATAATCCGATTTTACAATATTGTACCATCCTCGATCGATCAATAGACTAAGGCCATCCAACGTCGCTGTAAAAAGATTGCCCTGATTATCTACATTTAGGGCGGTGCAAATATTGGAAAGTAAAGTATTGGGTGTATAATAAGTTACACTCAGTGAATCGCAATAACATAGCCCTTTATCTTCAGTGCCTCCCCAAAAATTGCCGGAAGTATCACTCTGCAAAGTCAATAAAGATTCATGATTCCGCAACAGCCAGGAGCCATCCGATTGTAGTTGGAATAGGCCGGTGGGTGAGGCGATGATTAATTCGCTCCCTGGTGTCGAAATAATGTCCTGTACCGGACGCTTAAACGTATCATTAAAAAGTTCGGTTTGATCACCATTAACAATATAGAGCAGAGAACCAAAATTAGCAATAACCTGCCCGGCATGAAGTATTATTTTACAGACTTCGCTTTGATCCTTGGTAATGGTTTTCCAACTTGGCATCTGCTTCAGATTTTTCGTTTTATAATTAGCATAAATCAAGCCTTTATCAGTAGCCAGGTACAAGGTATCTCCGATGATTTGCACCCTATTTATACGATCTATTTCCAACGGCAGATTAAAATAGAAATCTTTGTAAAAATATTCTCCATCCTTGACAATAAATTCAAGCACACCCCAGTCGACATTGCGCTGGCAAATGACAAAGGCCTGATCGGACTGAAAGGTAAAACCGGTGATTGCAGTCAGCTGTTCACCAAATATATGCTCACCGAAACTTTTTTTAATATCTTCAGAATCCGTATCCCAGATATTTATCTCCCCTTTCGGTGCGTTCATTCCCAGCCAGAGATGACCGAACTTATCCTCGGCAATACTGGCGATATCCAGGTTGGTTAGCCCGTCAGCCATACCAAAACGGTTAAAAAGGTGATGGATTGTATCAAATTGTACCAGCCCGCCTCCGCTGGCACCATAGATATAATTATCCTGCTGCACAATAGAACGAATATTTAGAGTAGAGGTATAGCTTTTCCACTCACCTACCACTGACTGACTGAAAAGCGATGTTGTAGTGCAAATGGCGCTTAATAACAACCAAAATTTAAATTTTACCATACAGACCACTTGGCTATGTCCTCTTAATGTGCGCTTGTAAAAGCCGATACAGTTATCTCTTTTCGATACTACGATCCAAATTGACCATTTCGATGACATTTAAGGCGGCATCCCAGCCTTTGTTGCCAGCTTTGGTTCCCGCCCGTTCCAATGCCTGTTCAATGGTATCGGTGGTTAGCACACCAAATATTACCGGTACTTCCGAGTCCATGGTAACCCGAGCCACTCCTTTGGCAACTTCGTTAGCAATCATATCAAAATGCGGGGTTGATCCGCGGATCACTGCTCCCAGGCAAATAACGCCGTCAAAGTCTTTGGAATTGGCCAATTTCTGGGAGACACGCGGTATTTCATAAGCACCGGGAACCCAGTAAACATGACAATCTTCCTCCCGCGCGCCATGGCGTCTCAGACAATCCAGAGCACCATTAAGCAGTTCTTTAGTGACCATGTCATTAAAACGACTGGCGACTAACGCTACTTTCATTTTATCGGCTGAAAGCATACCTTCATGCACATTATACATCAGAACACCTATTTTTTATTTTTTTTCAAAATATAATGGCCCATTTTATCCCGCTTGGCTTCTAAATATTTCTTGTTTTCCGGAGTGGGAGGGATTTCGATCGGTACCCGTTCTACGATCTCCAATCCGTATCCTTCCAGACCAATGATCTTTTTCGGATTATTGGTTAACAGTCGCATTTTGTTTATCTGCAAATCGGCCAGAATCTGCGCGCCCATACCATAATCACGCAGATCGGGAGGAAACCCCAGTTTTTGATTGGCTTCCACCGTATCCAATCCCTGATCTTGCAATCGGTAAGCACTCAATTTGTGTTTCAAACCGATACCGCGACCCTCTTGGCGCAGGTAAAGCACAACGCCGCGTCCCTCTTCATTGATCATCTGCATGGCTTTATGCAATTGTTCCCCGCAATCACAGCGCCGGGACCCTAAGACATCTCCGGTAAAACATTCCGAGTGGACTCTGACTAATATCGGTTTATCTTTCTCAATATCCCCTTTTACCAAAGCCAGATGTTCTTCACCTGATAATTCATCATAATACATCACCAAATAAAAGTCACCAAATTCGGTGGGCAAATTAGCCTCACTTACTCTGCGGATGAATTTTTCGGTTTTCCGGCGGTACTTGATTAAATCAGCGATGGTGATAATCTTTATCTGATGTTTTGCGGCAATTTTCGCCAAACGCTCACCGCGGGCCATGGTGCCGTCTTCATCCATAATTTCACATAATACCGCCACTGGTTGTAACCCGGCGATCCGTGCCAGATCAACCGATGCTTCGGTATGTCCGGTTCGCCGTAGCGTGCCTCCCTTTTTGGCAATTAAAGGAAAAATATGACCCGGACGAGCAAAATCATCGGCTTTTACGGCCGGATCCGCTAGCGCCTTAATGGTCGCAAAGCGGTCATAGGCGGAAATACCCGTAGTCGTGCCATGCTTATAATCCACACTGACTGTGAAAGCGGTTTTATGGGTAGCAGTGTTCTGTTCCACCATGAGTTCTAAATTCAGTTCACGGGCCCGTTCTTCGGTCAAGCCCACACACATCAAGCCACGCGCCTCTTTGGTTAAAAAATTGACCGCCTCAGGAGTCACTTTCTGGGCGGCGATGATAAAATCACCCTCGTTTTCCCGATTTTCATCATCAACCACAATTAAAAATTTTCCAGCTTGAAAATCCTTTATTGCCGCTTTGATGGTATTAAATCTCATGCCGACACCATTGATAATTAATTCGCTTATTAGCACCTATTCATATCCCCAGGTCCTGATTTCATCCAGATCAATCCGATGCTCTTTTGGATTCACAGCCTTGGCAACATATTTGGCCAGGATATCAATCTCAATATTTACTTTATCCCTTTTTTCTTTGATTCCCAAATTAGTCTTCTGCAAAGTAATCGGTATCAAAGCCAGGCTGATGATATTATCAGTTACATCAGCCACGGTCAAACTAACGCCATTAACCGCCAAGGATCCCTTAATTACGACATAACCGCTCAAAGACGAGGGCACGGATATACGCCATAAGGCTGATTTACTGCTGTGATCCAGATCGATAAGCGTTCCAATACCATCCACATGTCCCTGAACAAAATGCCCGCTAAAACGTCCTTTAGCCGGCATGGCGCGCTCCAGATTTAGCTGTTTACCATTGCGTAAAAATTTCAAGGTACTACGCTGCAGAGTTTCAGAAACCGCCTCCACCTCAAAAAAGCCTGTACCCAGGGCTGTGACACTTAAACAAACTCCGTCAACGGCAATACTATCACCTATTTGAACATCTTCAATCACCCGCTGGGACTTGATACGCAGCGCTTTACCCCCGGTAAACGGGATTACCTTTGTCAGTGTGCCAACTTCCTCTATTAACCCGGTAAACATCAGACCAATCTTCCCTTTAAAAATACATCCGGTCCCAGCTTCTTTACGCTATCCCAAGTCAGCTGATAGGCTTCATCCAGCGATTTCATAAACCCGCTGAAGCTGAAAATGCCTTCACCGATAACCTTAGGAGCAATAAACAGCTGCAACTCATCAATTAACCCAGCTGTGATCAGAGAGCCGGCTAATTGTCCGCCTCCTTCACAATAGATGGAAGTAAGGCCTTCCCGTTTAAGAAAGCCCATGGCCGCTTCAATATCAAGCCACCCGAAATCATCACCAGCAACGGTATAAACCCCCACTTTACGGTTGTACAACTCCTTGCGCTTTTTATCTTTATGTGTCTGGACAGTCAGAATCAGGGTCTTTTGACGATACTGATCGGAAACCAATTGCATTCGGTAAGGTATTTTCAAAGATTCATCCAACACGATCCGGTAAGGAATATACTTTGCATCAGATGCCGGTAATAAAGAAGGGTCATCTTTGAACAGGGTTCCCATACCGACCATAATGCCATCATGCAATTGGCGCTGTTGTTTGACAATGGTGCGGGATTGAGTGGAACTAATCCATTGACTCTTACCGGTGGCATCAGCGATAAAACCATCGGCGGTAACGGCCAGTTTTAAGGTTATCCAAGGACGCTCCTTGACTATATTGGAAATAAAACCCCGATTTAACTGGCGGGCTTCCGGTTCCAGTACTCCGGTAATTACCTCAATACCAGCCGCTTGTAGCTTATCAAGGCCAGATCCGTTCATCGCCGGATTAGGATCGATCATTGCCACCACTACCTGGCGAATACCTGCGGCAATAATTCTATCTACACAAGGGGGCGTTTTACCCTGAATGCAGCAGGGCTCCAGGTTAACATATAGGCTGGCATCGCGAGCTGCTTCACCCGCCTTATCCAGAGCGATTACCTCGGCGTGGGGCCCACCAAAACGGGCATGGTAGCCTTCGGCAAGCAACTGCTCATTCCTAACAATAACAGCGCCTACCATGGGATTGGGGCTGGTATATCCCCGGCCTTTTTCCGCCAGTTGTAAGACTCTGTGCATCCATTGTTGATGTTTATCCATAAAAAAATCCCGGTTTGCGGGACAGTGTTTAGCACGTCTTCTCCCTTCCGGACTTTCACCGTCGGCACCTGAATTCCACAGGTTCTATCCCCGTTTATGGGATTCGCGGACTCTTACCGCCGATCGGGACTTTCACCCTGTCCCGAAGACTTATCAATAATTTATGATATTATCTGAGGATTCGCAAGATTTGTCAGCTGACCCCTGCTTAAAATTAATGCTCTGAATGGGGTTCCAGACCATCCAGTAACACCAGGGTGCTTTCGGTTAAATCTGCCAAAGAGATATCTTCGGAAAGCGCCGCTTGAACCAGAAAGGCTTTGATCACCGAAAACAACATCATGGACATCCGCTTGGTATTGATCGGAATTATCTCCTCCTTCCGAACACCTTTATCTAATAATTCCTTTAATACCTGCTGCAACCGTAAGGTCCGTTTATTTAATTCACTGAGCATATCTTTGCCTTCCAGTGTCATCCTGAGCCAGAAATCGATCAACATGAGAAGAATCTCTTTTTTCTGGTAATATTCACGGAAAACAAAGGTGATCAGGGCCTTGATCTTTTCTAAATTGGTCAGGTCAGTACGGATTAGAATATTACTGTAATCAGCGCCAATTTCATCCAACTGAAGATGAAGCACATAGCGGAATAACTCATCTTTACTTTTAAAATATTGATATAAATTGGTACGACTGAGCTGACAGCGGGAAGCTATATCTGACAGACGGGCCCGATGATAGCCTTTACCGATGAAAACAGCCAGCGCTTTGTCAGCAATTTCACGACGTACTTTATCCCGGTCGATAATCTTGGGCATTCCCTGCTCCTATTGCGGTCTTTTACAACTTCTGGTTTGCACACTTTGCGCTCAAAACAGAATCCATCACGGCTGACAGTGCTTCAGCACTATGGAAACCAACAATATGCCGCAGCGCGTTCCCTTTCTGAGATAAAAACAAAATATTTGGGATGCCAATACCGCCATATTTGGCAGCGTTTCCATTGTATTTTTCCGCAACTGACGGCTGCTGATCCACATCGATTCTGACGGTGATAAATTCCTGGGCCTTTTCCATAACTTGCGGGTCATTAAAAGTCTCTTTTTCCATCTTCTGACAGGGTGGGCACCAGGTGGCCGTAAAATCAATCATCAGCGGCTTATTCTCCGTTTTAGCAGTATTCAGGGCCTGATCTAAATCGTGGATCCAATTGATAGAGTCGGCCATCTTCCGATCTACTTGTTTTTCGGTCTGCCCATCCCTGCAACCAATCAAAATAAACAGGACAAAACCTATATACCCTATATGCTCTCCTAACCTTCGCATTTACAATCCTTTCTCTATTATAATCCGTTAAATGATCCCCAGGCTTTGTAAGGCTTGCGTAAAACCATTCCGTTCATTGCTGGCAGTCAGTTGAAAACGTTGTTTCAATTCTTTGGCCGCATTAGCAACCACAAAGCTGTGTTTTACCCAGCTTAAAAAATCCAGGTCATTGTAATCATTGCCAATCCCCACGGTTTGCGATCGGTCGACTTTCAGTCGTTGCGCTAGCCACTGCGCGGTGTGACCTTTGGAAACACCTTGCGGAAAAATTTCAATCCAGATGGATTGATGATCAAAAGGTGAAGTGGCCCGAATAACCTTGAGATCTGTCAGTTGCTCCTTTACAGTATGAAAGATGGCCAGATCACCCGGAATAATACCGACAATCTGACCGGCAGGTTTGGCTTTCATATTAGCAATCGTAGTCGCCCGGGCAAAATCTCTATAATGGCTGATCCGACGGTCAAAATCAGCATTCCGTTTCCCATTTCGAATATAACTAAAGCGATGATTATCAGGAATAGGGTCATGCACCATGAAATCCAGTTCATGCTTATGTAAAATATCACTGATTTGCGCGACTTGCGCACCGGTCAGGCTATTTTTATTGATAATCTCTTTTGAATGCCAATTCATCACTCCCGCCCCTGAGGAAAAGATTACATAATCCAGTGGAAAATCAGCCGTAATAACTCGTCGTAAAGAAAAAATACTGCGTCCCGTGGCAATGATCCGGTAGATATTTCTCCTCCCCAGGTTCTGCAAGGTAATCAAATCCCGCGGGCAAATTTGATAACTGGAATTCAGCAGGGTACCATCTAAATCTGTGATCACCATTTTTATTTCTGAATCTGACACAATCCTCCCTATTTTGACCCCAAAAAATAACAATTCCAACCAGTATTTCAAAAAGAAACAGATTGTTAGTGAAAAAATTAAAAATTAGTTTTAACAGGTCCTTTTGAGATACTTAATAATAATCAAGGACGAGATGTCGATTAAAACCCGCCACTTAGATGATAAGATCTTAACGGCTTGGCTCAATCCGGATGAGCAGGTTATCAGTTCGCTGGATAACAATCAGCGGGCTAGACTACTCTACCGCCATCAACAAGATCCCGCTGTTGGCTATCCACGTCTGATAAATAATTTACGACAATTGGCGCTCCAAATTTCAACCGACCTAACTGTGTCTGGAATTCCGGTCACGTTGATGTATAATACCACGCGCAGCCCCAGTATCCGGGCAGATACTTTTATCTATAACGATGATAAAAAAGAGCGGAAGTGTGTTTTATGCCATCTGGATGAAGAACAGCGCGGTGTTCTGGTCCTGGATCGGAATTATCTGCTATTAGCCAATCCCGGAATCACTTTTCCCGGTGATCTGACAATTGCGGCGACTCAACACGATCCCCAAAAAATCACATCACATGTGTCGGATATGCTAGTTCTGGCAAATCAGTTGTATGATTATAGTATCTATTTCAACGGTGCCCTAGCGGGTGCCACCTGTCCCCATCTACACTTCCAGGCCAGCCTGAAAGACAGACTAATTGGAGAAGTTCAGCTGCAAAGACTCACAAAAGGTCAGCAAGTCGGTCCGGCCTATGCAGTCAAGATGATTGAAACACCGGAACTGCAAGTCTATAAGATTAATAACTACTTACGCTATTTGCATCTCATTACCAGTCGCTCCGCCGCTGCTATGCAGGCGTTTATCAATTATTATCTGGATATCCTTACCTTGTTGAACCATGAGCATATCCATGATATCCCCAACATCCCTGATTTTGGAACATATATCGATACTCTGAATGAATACGAAAATGAAGCCCGGCTTAATATGATGATCACTTATGATATCAGTACCAGTATTTACCTGGCCGCAATTTTTCCAAAAACAACCAATCGTCCATCCAGCTACTTTCGATTGGATGAGGACCGCCTCCTTTTGGGACTGGCGATCAAAGAAGCTCTGGGATTAATCATTACCTGCCGGGAAAAAGACTACACCACTTTACGAAACAGTCCTCTCATTATCAAACAAGCCTATCAGGGCATCTCCATCACCGATAAGATGTATGCCCGGTTGAATATCCGTTTAAATCAGCTGAAATAGTTTTCCTTACGGTTTAGGATTGTATCTATAACAATCAATGCTTGACACTTTGAGGTCACCACTGGTTTTATCGGATTTTCAGAAAAAACTCATCCCCATGGCCCCTTATCTTCCTTTTGAGAAGGATGAATCTATGGCAGAACTGAGATAACTTTTACTGTAATTTCCCGGCTTATCCAGCTTGGCTAAAGGAAAAATTGATTAGTAATCAGTAAACCGTTGAAACGGTTTACTTTCTGATAAACTTTGTTTTAAAAATAAAATTATGTTCACTTACTTACTTCAACCGAAGGCGAGGCGATCAGCTCACCCCCCAGCGTTCCTTTACAGACTTCCCGGTTAAAAACAGTTGACACTGTTTCAGATTTTATGAGATTCTGATGAATGGAAACCAGCGAAATAGCTCAAACTTTAAACATTTTAAAGATTGTTTTCGTTGACAATATTAGGACGCCTATGTCCGACACCTTCAGTTTGATGCGCATACACGACAACATCATGCGGGTAAATGGTACCCAAAAAAGATCCTTATAAACATGACAAGCCCCCATTTTCTCTATCGACAAATTAATATATGAGTGCGGTTGCGGAGGTGGAGGGACTCGAACCCCCAAGGGCGTAAACCCGGCGGTTTTCAAGACCGCTGCCTTACCAATTAGGACTACACCTCCTCTACAAAATAACCGTGGAATTTAGGGGAAATAAAGCGACCAAATCAAGGTTTTTGTACAATATTTAACACTTTGAATTTTAGATATAATATGTGTATATTTTGCACGCTTTCTTTAGGAGAGATGGCCGAGCTGGCTGAAGGCGCTCGCCTGCTAAGTGAGTATCCCGTCACAAGCGGGATCGAGGGTTCGAATCCCTCTCTCTCCGCTAATCCGATTCTTTAAAATATTTACAAATATTACCATTTTATTTAGCCTTACCAACGACCTGAAAGCGGCTTGTATCGCTCAAATCCGTCTGACCAAATAATTGGCTATAAAAACCACCACAGCCAGGAGCTGTAAAACGATCAGGGCGGTCATAATACCCCAGATAGGCAGAACCAGAGCAGAGATCAAATAAACCCCCAGACAACTACCCAAAATGTCGCCGCCATAAATTCTACCGGAAGCTGCTGCTGCTGAACGAAAGGTATATTTTTGCCATAGGGCTGTCAGCGACGGGAAAATGAAACCACTGATCATACCTGCGGTGAATAGCGACAATAATATCAGAAGAGAGAAAACCCAGTCTTGCAGAGTAATGTTTAAGCCAAGAATCATGAGTATCGGCAAAACCAAAAAACCGGATAGTTGCCTGTAAAGGTGGGTAAAATTCTTTGGCTGTGGTAAAAAATGATGTCCTGCGGCTCCCATTGCAGCCCCCAACATAAAAGCACACATCAGAAATACAATCCGAAGATAAAGTGCTCCAACATAACTTTGGAAGATCAGAATGAGCACCGTTTCCAGACTCATAACATAAAATCCAACCGCAGCCATGTTAAAATTGATCAATCCGGCGATTCGGCGAGTAGATAAGAACCATGTATAAATGGCGATAAGAATGAATCCGATCACGGCTATAAAATAGATCCGGGATACCCTGTAGAGTTTTTGATATACTTTAGCCAATACACCGGCCGTACGTTGCGCCCATAAAACCGTATCATAATAGAATCCAACCGGGGCTAACAAAGTATTAATTTCAGTGGTTTCAATTTGCGCTAATTGCCGTTTTAAAAAATCTATTTTCATCGGTGAGAGTCGATCCACAAGATAGTACTCCTGAATATAGCGGGTTTCTATGTCACGCTGCTGCATTTCTGTAATAAAGTACTCGGCCTCAATTTTAACCGGCTTTTCACTCCCTATCAAATGAGCGGTTTGCCCCGGAACCCAGGCGGTAAAAGGAAATACATCCTTAACTGTATTCTGGATTGTTTTTAAAAATCTTAATTTTTCTTCAAGTAGATAATTCTCTCCCGCCGGCAAGGGTATAGATATCAACCCGTTATCTGACATATTTTGGCGGATCGACCGGAAAAAGGAGCGGGTGTAATATCGGTTCCATTGGGCATTTACCGGAAGGGGTATATTCAGGATAACGACATCAAAGCGGTTATGTTGTTCATGCAGCCAACCAATCGGGTCTTGAAATATCCATCTGATCGAATATTGCTCCAATGGTTGCCGGGCTAAAGAGTTCACTTTATTCTGTAGAATACTATCCGACTGTAAAACCGTCAGGCTGCGGATATTATTATATTTAAACAATTCCTGATAAATATCCGGATTTCCCAACCCGACCAATAATACCTCTTGCGGGTGCGGATGACTTAGCATGTCAAAATGAACCAATTCCTCGGCACGCTCTTGGTCATCTACGGTCCAGAGTGGTTCACTATTTGCAAAAATCACTTCCATATCCTCATATTCCAGATGGGTAATGGCTGTATAAGCCGATTCAGTAAAAGCCTTTAGGTGATAAGGAGCCCATTTAAATTTTAAGCTGTTTTTAGTACCAATGACGCCACTGTAGGCTAAGATACTCACGATAAATATTAGATAAACCAAACGGCTTAACTTTTTACTGATGAAATAAACAGCTACCAGAATCAATAATAATCCCACGATTATATGCAGATTATCAAAGGTATGAAAGCCAAGGTAGATCAACGCTGCAAAGCACAGACTGCCCAGGGCCGAGCCAAAGGTCTCACTCGCATAAACAAAATGGACTCTGGATCGTTGGGTCTTAATTTTTAACCATTTAACTAAAAAAGGGAAAAATAGACCATTGAGCAGAGCGGGAATCACAAATATCAAAAAGGTCCACAGAAAAATGGTTTCCAAACTAATGATCTCACTGCTGCTGATACCAGCTATTTTTCTGACTAATAATAAAACATAAGAAAATCCGATCAATATGAAGCCATAAAGAGTAGCCAGGATAAATAAACCGTGTTTGACATTGATTCGATCCACCACATGACTTCCTACCATACTTCCGATACTGGTCCATAGTAGCCAGTGTCCCATGACAATACACATAGTCAGTTCATTGCCATAAAAAGAGATCGCCGCAAAACGAATTAAGGATAACTGCCCCACCATGGCGGTGAGACCAATAAAAATAACCAACCAATAGTATCGCATGGACTTGAATATTTTCATATGGTGTTAAGCTAAGGGATTAAATGATTGATTACAATTAATTCACATGGATTATTACAGAAGGAATATAACCAGACCAGAATGCAGAAGGATTATTTTTCTTTTTTGGGTCGGGTCCCTAGGCTGACGATAATGATCGCCGTAAAGGCAAAAATATAGCTGGTAAACCGTTCGGCGACGAATGCCTGTAAAATGGGAATACTTCGCCAGCATACGGTGGTAATAGCACCGGTCAACATTCCGGCGATAGCACCGGCTTGAGTGATCTTGTGCCAGTAAATAATACATAACAATACCGGTCCAAAACTGGCCCCTAACCCGGACCAGGCATAGGAAACCAGGGTAAAGACTAATTCCTGGGAAGTCAGTGCCAAGATGAAAGCCAAAGCACCGACGATAATAGTCGCCATCCGACTGACCTGTAACATTCGCTGTGGGGATAGCTTCCGTCCTCCTACTTGATGGTAGAGATCTTCGGCAATAGCCGAGGAGGTGACCAGTAATTGGGAATCCGCAGTAGACATCATGGCAGCCATGGCGCCGGAAATTAAAATACCGGCGATCCAGCCCGGTAACAGGTAGGTTGCCATAAATGGCATAATCATCTCACGATCCACAAAATGCTGGGCGCCAAATAATTTTATACCGATAATGCCCAGGAAAAAAGCGCCAAAAAAGGCTGGTATGGCCCAACAAAAAGCAATCCGCCGGCCCTGTTTAATAGCCGTGGATTTATTGATCGCCATAAAACGAGCCAATAAATGAGGTTGACCGGTATAGCCAAAGGCCCAGCTGAGTCCGCTCAACACCGCAAAAAGAGCGGCAACCCCTACCTCATCCCCTATAAATGATAACCGGGAAGGATCAATCTGATGTAGGTCAGCTGGTGATGCCGTGGAGATCTCGATCAATCCTACAACCGGGAGCAGCACCAGGGTGGTAAACATGATAAAAGCCTGAAACATATCTGTCAGCACTACAGCATTAAATCCACCTAAGATCGTGTAAATTAAAATAATAACCGCCCCGATGATCATGCCGTGCAGGTGCGGCAACCCAAAGGTTACATTAATAACCTTGCCGGCTCCATTGAATTGGGCAGCCACATAGAAAGTAAAGAAAAAGGTGATGATCAGAGAAGCGATCAGACGGATTGCTTTGCCCTGATCCTGAAAATAGTTGGCCAATAGATCGGGTAAAGTCAGCGAATTATATTTACCGGCCAGATCACGCAGGGGCTTGGCAATAAAGAGCCAGGAAAAGATAATACCGGTAAGGCAACCAAATACCGTCCAGATCTCCAGGAAACCAACCGCCAGTGCTGCGCCGGGCAGGCCGACCAGCAACCAGGCTGATTCCGCACTGGCCCGTTCGGATAAAGAGATGGCCCAATGGCCTAGCTTTCTGTCTGCCAGTAAAAAATCTGCATGGGTTTTATTTTTCCGTACTGAATAGAATCCGATTACCAAAACAACAATTAGATATAGAATGAGACCGATAATAATAGAATTCATATCCTGCCCATCTGTTTATTTCTATTGACCGCACACACCGCAGTGAGAATTTATAAAATATATTGAATTTCGCAATTGAAAAACATTTTAGGCATATCCGGATATTAGGATATCATGCAATTTAAATGCTGTTCCCTGCTATTGAAACTAGCGCTACTATTGCGTAAATTATACAATGTTAATTGTAAGCCATAAACAATGGAGAAAATAAATGGGAACCCTGTATTTACATAATGCCACCGTGTTTACAGGCGTGGCATTAATGGAAAAAAATACCGTTATTATTCGCGACCACAAGATTGCCGATGTGATCAGCGATGACCGTTTTCTGGAAGACAATCCCAATCCGGCAGGTAACCTTTACGATCTGAAGGGGACCTATGTTAGTCCCGGTTTCATTGACAGTCATATCCACGGTTTGCATGGCTATGACACCTCAGACGGTAGTACTGAAGCGGTTTTGGAAATGTCGGAAGCCTTGGTCAATTATGGCGTTACCGCTTTTTGTCCCACCCTTTATCCCCGGGCCGATGATGACTTTATCGAAGCAATTCGAGCCGTGGTAGACGCCATGGGCAAGGAAAAAGGCGCTACAATCCTCGGTTTAAACTTGGAGGGTCCCTTTGTTTCCCGAGATAAGATCGGGGTACTTAATCCAAGATACATGAAAGCGGTGGATTTGGATGCCATGGATCGCTATTATGAGGCTGCTGAAGGGCATATCAGAATCATGACCGTGGCTCCGGAATTGAAAAATATGCGCGATCTGGCCCTCTATGGTACTAAAAAAGGAATCGTCCTGGCTGCCGGTCATTCCAATGCCCGCTATGAAAATATGGTGGAAGGCATGCAGGCCGGTATCTTGCACTCCACCCATTTTTTCAACGCTATGCGGCGTCTCCATCATCGCGATCCGGGTGTTGTGGGCGGTATTATGATCCATCCCAATGTTTCCTGTGAAATCATTGCCGATGGCCATCATGTACATCCCGCGATTATCAAATTGCTTTTAAGGGTAAAACCGATTAACAAGTTGGTCTTGGTGACCGATGCCCTGCGTCCTACAGGTCAGACCTCGGGAAAATTGATCGCCAATGGTGAAGAAGTATACCTTAAGGAAGGATTATTCCGCCGCAAATCTGGTGATACGATCGCCGGGTCTGCTTTGACTATGATCAAGGGCCTTGAATATCTGCACTCCATCGGTTTGCCCATCGATGATGCTATGCGTATGGCCGCCTGTAATCCGGCTACAGTGTTAAGTGAACAGGTCCGTACCGGCTATATTATTCCCGGGAAAAACGCCGACATCACGGTCTTTGATAAGGATTTTAATATCCAAATGGTGATGGTCAGAGGCCGGATCCGTAAGATGGAACTATCCTGAATCAATACTAATTCTATCCAAGAATAAAGTGTTCTAAATTAATAAAAATCCCCGTCATCAATACGGGGATTTTAATTAATGATGCGGAATTATTAATTATTATAGCACCGCTTCTATTTTTTGTTCTATTTTTTGCTTAGGTTGGACCCCAATAATCTGGGTCATTATCTTGCCGTCCTTAAAAAGTAATAAGGTAGGTATGCTACGGATTCCATATTGAGTGGCCAGCGGTTGATAATCCTCTACGTTTACTTTGCCGAATTTTACCTTTCCGTCATACTGTTTATCAAGCTCCTCTAATAAAGGCGTAATTTTTTTACAAGGCATACACCAGCTAGCCCAAAAATCGACTATAACCGGTACGTCAGCGTCAAGTACTTCATCCTTAAAATTATCATCAGTAAATTCTATCATCATGCCTCCTTTAAATTACATCTTCGTTCAACGGCGGATCAAATTTAAAAAATATGATCGAAAATTGTAAGTCTAAAAATCAGGCTTTCACCCATTGCCAGATTTCAGGCAATGTGGGACGTTTGCCATAGATTAATATCGCCACCCGAAAGATTTTCCCGGCGGCCATCATCACCAGTACCACACATAAAAATAACAGTCCGGTCGTCGCTATGATTTCCCAGACAGGCGGAATTTCGATCCCAATCCGCAGGATCATGAAAAAGGGTGTCATTAAGGGTATAAAAGATAAGATTACGGTTAAAGAAGCATTGGGATTGGTAATCACATAGGAAGCAAGTACAATCGGGATTACGGTAATGATGGAAAAAATGGAGACCGTATATTGGGCATCCTGTTCAGATTGAAAGATAGAGCCAAAAGCCGCAAATATAGCGGCATATAACATATATCCCAGGGCAAAATACATGAGAAATAAAAAAACATCGGTGGAATTCAGTAGCTCTATCCCCCGCACATAGGATATGCCAATCGCAACACTAATATAAATAATCATCTGAGTAAGGCCTAGAAGTCCTAAGCCCAATATCTTACCTGACATCAGTTCTCTCGAGCTGACCGAGGAGAGTAAAATTTCCACAAGACGGTTGTTACGCTCAGTCAGCACACTGCGCATCAATATTTGCGAGGAACTAAAAATAGCAAAGAACAACATCATGACAAAAACGATGGGGGTCATGTAAGCCATTAACTCATTGCCTTCCCTTTCCTGACCGATCTGACTGACTTCTATGGTGTGAAAATTAACATCCCGTGTTAAGCGGCTGATCTGCTCGGGACTTAAGTTGGCGGCTAGCATCCTTTCCCGGGATACAATGGAATTGACCACCCGCTGGATTTCATTTTGATCCTTGACATTGCCAATATTCTTAGCATAATAATTAACTGTGTTGGAATCCAATACACTGGCGGGAATTGTAAGATAGGCCTGAACCACAGCAGAATCCAATAATTCGGCTGCCTGAGTCTTCAAACGCTCAAAGGCGCCGTCTTTAAACATAACAGTCTGATATTTGGGCCGGCCACTCTTTAAACGATAGCGCTCTGTGAGCGCCGCGTCAACTTTTTCTCCGATAATATTTGTCCCATCCACAATTGCGATTAACTTTTCCTCAGTATCCGCTCCGGTCAGTAAAAGGGTTGGAATCACCATGAATCCGACGAAAATCAGGGGAATAAGCAAAGTGGTAATAATAAAGCCCTTTGAGCGTATACGGGTTGCATATTCCCAGCAAGCGACCAAGCTGATATTCTTCATTGTGCCTCCCCACCGCTTACCTGATCAATGAAAATCTGTTCCAGAGAGGGCTCATGCAAACGAAATCGGGTTACGGTCACATATTGCATAACCTCTTTTAATATATCATTCAGACTGCTTTCTGACTCAATTTCACCGGTTAAATGATCTTCCGTCAGATTATGAACATTGAGGTGCTGTAACTCCTCTAAAGCCTCCGGGGACCCGCTAAATCCGATGCTGACCGTGCGGGTACCATATTCCTGCTGAATATCTTTTAGTTTTCCGTAGAGTATTTTTCGCCCAACATTGATCAGACATATCTGATCACATAATTTTTCAACTTGCTCCATCTGATGGGTTGAAAATATGATCGTATGTCCCTGGTGATGCATCTCATCAATAATTTCTTTGAGCAGCAATTGATTAACCGGGTCCAGGCCACTAAAAGGCTCATCCAGTATAACCAATTCCGGCTCATGGATTATAGCGATGATAAACTGTACTTTCTGCTGGTTACCTTTGGACAATTCCTCGATTTTACGATCGGCATACTGGGTCAATCCGAACCGAGCCAAATAGCGATCTACATTTTCTGTAGCCCTAGATTTGGATAAACCTTTAAGACGGGCTAAATATAAAACCATTTCATGCAGTTTCATTTTCTGGTACAAACCCCGTTCTTCAGGTAAGTATCCAACCTGCTGGTAATCTGTTTTTCGAAAGCGACCACCGTTAAACAATATTTCACCCTCATCAGGCTTAATAATATTCATGATCATGCGCAAAGTGGTGGTTTTCCCGGCACCATTAGGACCAAGCAGTCCGAAAATTGATCCCGCTGGAATTTCTAAATTGAGGTGGTTAACTGCCTGAGTTTTTTTAAAGCGTTTCACCACATTATGCAGCTGCAGCATAATTCGTTCTCCTTACTATTCTATTCGATAAAAATATTCTATATACGGCAATTTCTCCCCGGTTTTAATACAAAGTCCGTTGCAATTTTTTACCTAGTTCACTCAAATGCATTAAACCGGTAAATTCCGCTGCGGCTGGTCCTTTGGCAAATAAAGGACAGAAATTAGCAGTATGATGGGAAGATGAAAATTTCAGATACCCGCGCTGCGGGTATCGACTGCTTTTCAAAAGATTTAGTCCACCGGTCTCATATAATCCGACTAATAAAATTAAAATTTTAGGATGATCTTTTTGATAATTCAGAACCCACTGAACCGCTTGTCCAAAATCATTCATTTCATGGAGCAGATTATCCTTGTCCCGTTCATGGCAAGACCAATCTATCTGAGACCCTTCCACCACCAGAACGAAGCCCTTTTTAGGGTTGTCCAGCACCTCAAGGGCCTTACGGGTCATCAATTGCAAAGAAAGATTCCGCATATTCGCCCGATTTAACGCTTCCTGGGCAAATAATCCGATCAATCGCTCGGTATGCTCGGTGTCCAAGACCTCTAACTGACTCTGTTGACTGATATAAGTGTAACCTTGTGCCTGCATACCCTTGACTAAATTACTATCCAGAACTTGATTTTCTATAAAAAACCGACGCCCGCCACCCAGCATGACATCCACTCCAGCCGCAGACTCCTGCACCGCAATTTCATACTCATTTCCCCAGTGCAGGCCGTGGGCCATAAAACAGGCGGGTGTCATGTGGGTTAAACTGGTCGTTACCACCATGCCGGTGCGTTTATCTCTTTGCTGAGCCAAATCGAATATGGTGGTCAGGTGTTGACCCAAACTATCTGAAAATGCCAGCTTGCCCAGCCCGACTTTAACCCCCGTTGCCAAAGCCGTAGCAGCTGCAGCGCCATCAGTAATCCAATGATCATCTGCCGTGTCATTGGTGATCAAACCGGTCACCGGGAATTGCTGATAATAGCGATTATTATTAAAAAAACGATCCGCCGCTAAGTGACCCTGACCGATTCCCGGTCCAATAAAAATTACAATTGAGGTCGGGGAATCAGAATTAATTAAAAATAAAAAGATACTAAGGCACAGTAGCAGAACCAGACTGGCTGATATTAAATAATAAACTCTACGAATCGTCTTTTCCCCACTTTTACGATATATTTCCCGTTTTCATTTATGCGATAATTGATATCCCTGATTTTTTTATCATTAACCCGTACTGCTCCCTGGTTAATCAAGCGACGGGCTTCTCCATTAGAAGTGGTTAAATTGTATTTGGTTAAAAGTTTTACCAGTAACTCATCCTTTTCCTGGCCTGTTAAAGAGATGGTTTTGATATTCTCCGGTAATTCACCTTTACTAAAGACCTTTTCGAAGGCTTGCTGGGCTGTTTGAGCCGCTTCCTTGGAGTGATAAAGAGAAACCAGATTTCTGGCTAACTGTTTTTTAAGCCGCATAGGATTGGTCTGTGAGTCTTGTAACTGGGTTTCTATCGCTTTTAATTCCTTAAGAGAAAGATCAGTAAGCAAGGTAAAATACTTAAGAATCAGATGATCCGGAATGGACATGATTTTTCCAAACATATCAACGGGTGATTCATCTATACCGATATAATTTCCCGTGCTTTTACTCATGCGTTGATTACCATCAATACCTTCGATAACCGGCAAGGTCAGAGCGACCTGAGGAGCCTGACCATATTCTTTTTGAACCTGTCGCGCGGCCAGAAGATTGAATTTTTGTTCGGTAGCGCCTAACTCAACATCGGATTTGATAGCCACCGAATCATAGCCCTGCATTAAAGGGTAGAAAAACTCATGTAAGCTAATCGGGTTGCCGGTTTTAAAGCGTTTTTCAAAATCATCCCGTTCCAACAACCGGGCCACGGTAAACTTGGAGGCCAATTCCATGATTTCTTCAAATTTCATTTTCGCGAACCACTCGCCGTTAAAACGGACTTCCGTCTTACTACGATCCAATATTTTAAAAAATTGATTTTCATAGGTCTCAGCGTTTTGCATAATCTGGTTATGAGTCAGCCGGGGCCGCGTGACATCCTTATCACTGGGATCTCCGACCATTCCGGTATAATCACCAATAATTAAAACCACGGTATGACCCAATTTTTGGAACTGGCGTAATTTGCGAATACCAACGGTATGCCCCAGATGAATATCCGGAGCTGTAGGATCAAAACCCTGTTTAATACGTAAAGGTTTACCTGTTTCCAAAGAACGTTTTAATTTACCGACCAGCACCGGTTCTGAGATGAGTTCCTCAGTACCTTTCTTGATAACTTTTAACTGTTCATTGATGGGGGGAAACATATTAAAATCTTTCCTTTCTCATTCTGTCGATCTCGCGCTTTGATTCCTTGGCAGCGATGGATTCACGTTTATCATATTTCTTTTTACCCTTGGCAACACCGATTTCAAGCTTAGCCAATCCTTTGGGGGTAAAATAGAGTTTCAAGGGAATAATTGCATTACCCTTGGTTTCCACCTGCCGTTTAAGTTTGCGGATCTCTCGCCGGTGCAATAAGAGTTTACGGACCCGTTCCGGATCATGATTCTCTACGCCGCCATATTTATAAGGAGAAATATGACAGTTAAACAGATAGGCCTCATTCTTGATAATTTTCACATAGCCATCTTTTAGATTGGCATTCCCAGCGCGTAAGGATTTGACTTCGGTGCCTTCCAAGACAAGTCCGGCCTCCAGCCGCTCGATAATGAAAAAATCATGAGTTGCTTTGCGATTACGGGCAATAATCTGGTCTTTTTTCTCCTTCATCGCCGAAAAATTAACTTTTGTCATCTGATTTTGCAACACTAAACCTTGTGCATAAGCGCTGGGATAATTAAATTCCAGCGCTATTTGAGCCCGGGTGGTGGAACTGGCAGACACGCTAGGTTCAGGGTCTAGTCTCTTCACGGAGGTGCGAGTTCGAATCTCGCCCCGGGCACTTTAAATTTTCTGTTCCGGATAACAATTTTTTATACCTGCGCTGCCCTACATATCAAACAGAAAAATAGCCGGCACGCATAAATAATAAGTAGAACTGTTAATTATATTACAAATTTAACGGAATGATTAATTCTGATTGGGGGAGCTTATTTCTATCTTGAATAATTTGTTCTCGGGCTCCGGACTGTATTTCTGATCCAGGAGTCTTACCGATTTAACCGGCGCAACAGTCAACCCGAAACCAGACAGTTTACTCGCTACGGTGCTGTAGCTAATCTTGCCTGAATCATAACGAAAGGTGAACAATTTTGATTTCTCATCAATAAAAATGGTTTGTACCCCTTCCATTAATTCCACAATATTCTCAATCTGCTCTGCCGCTTGATCTTTCTCAAGTTCATCGATATGAATAGTCATTAGTTTGGTCGCCTGGGGATGATAGCGACTGCCCAATAAAATTCCGATCACGAACAGACAGAAAAGAGCTATTAACAGTATGTTCACGTTTCTCTGCCGCATACTTACACCACTCTGTTTGGATTATTTAAATTAGCAATGGCACCCCACTCGTAATTTATTCAATTACAAATAAATATCCAGTTATTTTTTTTATAAAATCAGACTTTTACAGGTATTTCCGGTAAAATGGCTTATTCTTCCATGCGTAGATAGGAAACCTGTTCTTTACCACGCAGTTCATCGACAAAGTACAGCAAAATACCACCACCAATAAACAATAAACAAATCGAGCCGATACCGGCCCGGGATGCTAAATTTGAAGAATACCCCAGGGATTTGACACTGATATTGACAATAGCTATCAAGGTTGGCCCAAAAATAGCAGCAAATTTGCCGACCATATTATAAAAACCGTAGAATTCCGCACTTTGATCTTTGGGTATGATCCTTGAATAATAGGAACGGCTCAGAGCCTGAATGCCCCCTTGTACCAGACCAATTACGATCGCCAGTACATAAAACTCAATTACCCGGGTCATGAATACCCCCCAGAAAGTAACCAAAATATAGATGGCAATCGTGATGAAAATGGACTTTTTCACATCCCATCGTTCGCCGAGAACACCGAATACCAAAGCAGCTGGAAATCCCACAAATTGAGTTATCAAAAGGGCTACGATCAGGGAACTGGAGGGAAATCCGATCGACATTCCATAGTCTACCGCCATCTTTATAATTGTATTCACCCCGTCGATATACATCCAGTAGCCAATCAGAAAAACAAAGATTACTTTCATATGGCGCACTTTTTTAAAGGTACGTCCTAATTGAGTGAAGCCCTGGCTTATATAAAAGGACCAGCGTTTCTTATCTGCGTAGCGTTTACGTTCTTTCACAAATAAGATGAGAGGAATGGTAAACAATCCCCACCATATCGCCACCGAAACAAAACTCGCTCTGATCGGTAAAAATTCTTGTGCGGGGGGTAAAAAATCACTCTTTATCTGAATGTTTTCGTAATGATTTTCCAGTCCCTGTACCCCCTGCAACGTCCCCTGTTGATAGGCCTGAAAAGTAATTTTATCCCGCAGGATGAAAAGAGCCTTATCATCTGGTTGGAGCTTACGGGTCAGATTGGTCAGTTCCAGGCTTGACTGTTCAGACTGAAAGGCCACTACCTCCGCAGTTTTATATTCACCAAAAGAAACCTTTTTTTCTATGATATCCAGATTAACATCCGCTGGTAATTGCACCTTAATAATGGCCCGATTACGCTCTTCTTGACTCATGGTTTGTATTTCGATCGGAGAGCTAATTTCACTGGTGATAATGGCCTCGCCGACTTCCTTTTCCGGGGGAATGGAAAAATCAAATTGCCTGCCAACCTGAATAGTGCGCGCATTCTGATAGAGCCGCTGTTCAATGGAGGCCGTTTCTTCTACCGGAAATCCAAAACTGGCCGGCATCAGGTACCAAAGTACATTAATCAGAAATAATAATCCGCCGCCTAAATATCCGAAAGCAAATCCTTTGGATGAGATATAATCGATATTCTTTTCAGTGGTCACTTCAGTCAGTAGGGAATCATAGAAAATATTGGCGCCCGAAAATCCAACTGTACCCACTACATAGAGAATGGCTGCCAGCACCCAATATCCGAAACCGACCATAAACAGACAACCGGTCATGAGGACGCTGAGGTAGGCGAAGAAGATTAGAAATTTTTTCTTACCCGAACTCTGATCGGCAATCGCTCCCAGAACTGGTGATAAAAGGGCTACTAATAAGGAAGCCAGAGAATTGGCAAATCCCAGAAAGGCGGTGCTTTGATTCACATCGGTTCCCGCACTCCAATAGGTCTTGAAAAATATCGGAAAAAAACCAGCCATAACTGTGGTGGCAAAGGCGGAATTGGCCCAGTCATACCATACCCAGCCGAAAACAGCCTTATTTTTTATCAATTTCACCTTATATTCCTTAATTGTAGAAATTAAAAAAGATAACCAATGTCAATATAGAGTTGACTTCCGGCCTCTTTGGAGAAGCCCATCTCCGCGTAGACAATAAAATTCTCATTCCAGGCAATATGCAGTCCGGCACCTTTACCATCGTGTAGATTTGCCAGTCCTCCGGCTTGATCGTGCTCATCCCATACCCGGCCGAAATCATAGAAAATATTGGCGGCCAGATAGAAATCCTGGTTCGCAAATGAAAACTCATAAAACTTGTAACGCAATTCCATATTGACAAAAAACTTAGTTTCTCCGATATACCGGTTTTTATAGACACCTCTAATGGAACGGTATCCTCCCAGACCCTCATCGGCCTTCATGGAGCTGCCATAGGGATAATACATGAAAAAAGGGGCCTCACCCAATAAATGTTCAAAAATAACCCGGTTGGCATAGACCAGATTTTTGAATAAAGTCACATAGCGCCGGTCGGTTAAGGTCAGACGCGTAAATTGATAGTCACTGCCTAATAATTTGGTGTACCATTCCAATAGAAAGCTGGACCAGGCTCCCGAATTGGGGGCTGGTTCGTTATCGCGGGTATCATAGATCAGACCCGCTTTCAGGTAATTATTTAAGCCACCATCTACTTCCTCGGCTGATACCCGGTCAGCATTCACATCTTCCTCTAACTTAGTCATCTTATCATCGTTAGGAGTATATTCATTGCTGACATTCGCAATACCCAAGCCAGCCAGGACCGAAATCAGGGGTTTATCATTTTCCCGGTAGAGCAATGCTTTCTGTAAATTAGTGATCAATTTGGTTTGCACCGTGCGCATATTGTAATAATGGGTTCCGCGGTACTCATTATCCTCATCAATCCAATTACTGTGATATTGCGAATCATTCCCCAGTCCATAATAGGGATAAAATTTTTCCTTTTTTAAACGCAGCCGAATATTAATACGATAGCCTTTGCCCAAAATATAGGGCGAATCAAAAAAGAGCGTATGGTCCTGTTTGCCACCGGTAGTAAAGAAAATGATCGGATTGATCTTATAATAATAGGGAGAGTAGCCACCTTCGGCATAATTGAATAAATTGAGCAAGACACCATACCCAAAACCATCATCGGCATTGTAATTCAAGGCGGGTACGCCCCCCCAGCCCCAGCCGGTACGCTGTTCGGATTGCGATAATCCCGACTGGCATAAAATGATAACTATCAAAATAGACAGTAAATAATTTCGCATATTTGCCCCCCATTTACACCAAATATTTCTAAAAAGAAAAACGATATATCTCTATATCCTCACTACAAAGATCGCTATTGGTCTCTTTTCTGTGTTTTTAAATTAATGGTCCTTGGCTCTGTTTAGAAGGTATACTGGAACCCAGCGGCAATTACAAAGGCAGTCTTATTATATTTTTCTTCATATATTGAACCAACATCATCATTTTGACCTTCCATATAAAATGTGTTAGAAGTGCCTAGACTGACAGTCATTTGGGGGGTGACAAAATATCTTAACCCAGCACCAATTGTATTGGAATTCAATCCAAAGTCCATATCGGTTTGATATTTATCCGTAGCACCTGATTTTGAGTATAAATATCCAAAACTGACCCATAAATGATCCTTCATTTTATATTCTACACCAGCCCCTATATCGAAATCATTGGTAACCTTTTCCTCATCTCCATCCCAATTACATTGTTTATTGAAAAAATAATTGAAGTCTGTTTCTATTCTCAAAGCAGGTGTAAGATAATAGGAAATCCCCACTGCGATTTGGGTCGGAATATCCTCATTATAGGTTACACTATCAGGAAACATGCCGGTATCGCTAATAATTCCTTTTGTGTCATCTTTTTTGGTGTCTGATACAACCTGTAATTTTGTTATGTGCTCATAGCGCAATCCGATATTTAATGCTTTCATTGGGCTTATATTTAAACCAAACAATCCAGTGAAAGCCGAACCGGTTCTTTTAGAATCAACTTTAATATCCGGAATAAACCCATTAATGTTTCCATTTTGAGCAATCAAAACCGTATTCTCTAATGAGCCCTCATAGGTATTTAGGGCATATATGTAACGCAAACCAAAAGCAGCGGATAACATTTTAGAAAAGGCATAAGAAGCCCCTAATTGTCCGGCAAAATAAATCGATGATCCGATGAACTCAGATTCCATTGAATAACCAGTAATGACACCTACTGAATCAGCTAATTCCGGATCCAAGCCCATATTTGTTAGCAACCCCGCCGGTTTACCAACTAATTTTGCCAGCTCGTAATCAAGAGAAGGCAAGCCATCGGGGAATTCTGCACTGCCCCCACCTCCAATTGGCGCAAATCCAGCGAATAGAGCTAACTTGCTCATTTTTACAGCACAATAAGCATTTGGAAATGAAGGTACAAAAGTGGTGCCCATAAATTTATCTTCATTATAATCCGGATAAGCTGCTATTACCTCTCTGGTTTGCCATATGGTTTGATTACTCAGATAAAAATAGAAACCATCCGCTAACTTTGTTAATCCCGCTGGATTATAGAGGGCAGCATCCAAATCTGTCGTCGCGTTTCGATTCATCATGCGAATATATTCAGCACTCTGATTGGTGTTTGTAACCATGCCAAAACAAGCAGTATAAATTAAAAATAGCATTGTAACTTTAAATATAAAATGTGTTGATCTCATTTTCACACCTTCATATAAATAGATGAGTAGATTATGATCTATACAATAACCTACTCATCTAACAACTTTTAAGTCATAATTCTTATTATTGTTTTGTAAAGCCCAGCATTGTTTCACTATTTTCCGTGATTGGAACATTGGGTATGAATGTATCCGGGATACCATCTCCATTAGTATCCAAGGGTAACACAACCGTATCAGCCACAGCTGTCTCCGAATACTCAAGACTAATTTCCTGAGGATCATCTTGATCATCAACTGTTAGCGTACCCCCAATCTGATATAAATCCCCATTAATTTGTAGCGTACTCATATCATCTGCGACTTCCCAAGTTCCTAAATCATTGAGCGGTACAATCGCTGGATTAAAACCCAAAGTGTCACTGACCACTGGTAAATTTCCGGTCATTGTAAAACTATTATCATCTTTCAAAGTAACGCTTAACGAAACACCCATGGCATTAAATTCCGTCCATGTTAATGTATCTGCACCTAAGGGATCACCAGAATTGACACCATACTGAGATAATTGATCGGTATCGGCAAAAACAGCTACCTTCTGCTCCATGTCAGTTAAATCCCAAATACCTACCAAAGGATGTTCCTCTTCAATCCCCTCTTCACAAGCCATGAATCCAGCTAATAGGGCAAAAACAATCAAACCAATCACTGAAAACTTCTTCATAACTCCACCTCTTTTTTATACTTCCTGATTAAATAACCCTCTTAAAAATTCGAAAAGTAATATAAGCATAAAAACGTCCAGAGCAAATATTTTTTCGACATTTCATTTAATTTGTCAATAATATCAGCGGTCAATCCTAATTTTGATGCCCGCAAACTTTTTGCTGTTAATTAAGGTTTGTGATTGTTAAAATTGACCAACATTAGGTTCTAATCAAAAGTGACAGTCATGCAAAAATTAAGCTATATCATTATTAAATATCTCATCATGATTGGCATTATTTTGTATTCAATCAACTGTCAAAAAGGAAAAGAAAAATCCATGCAGCAATTAAAAATTCATTATCATCGTTATGATGACAGCTATGCGGGCTGGACCTTATGGACGTGGGTCAAGGATAGTACTTACGAGATAAAAGCAGAAGGTCAGGATGATTTCGGACTCATATTTAATATAGATCTTGACCAATATCCGCCACATCAGCAGCTGCATTTCTTACCCAAATATAAAAATTGGGCAGCCAAGGATGCACCTGACCGGAGCTGGCAAAAATCCATGGCAAACGAAATATGGATCATCCAGGAAAAGTCACTTATCTATACCCAGAAACCGGATATCTCACCTTTTATCCGGAATGCTTTTATCGACGGTAATAAGGAATTGACAGTCCTGATCTCCAATGCTATTTCCCGGGATGAGCTGTCTGACTTAAATCCGATTATCGAACTTTCCAAGACTGATTCAGAAATTAAGGTGAATAGTCTTGAATTATTTCCTGCTGATCAGGACAGTTCCGCTGTTATAAAAATAAAACTACCCCAGCCTCTCGATATGACCCAGCTACCTGGTCATCTCAGTCTGAAAGGGTATCAGCCTGGGGATTTGATTATCCGTCACATTCGGGATGCAAAAAAGTATACTTTTAAAGACTCCCTGGGTATCTTCTATGATCCCCGTCAGACCCGGTTTAATATATTCGCTCCGGGTGCCAATCAGGTTACCCTCAACATATACAATCGGCCACAACACGACCAAGCACAACAGTATCAGTTAAAGGAACAATCACCCGGCCTCTGGACAGCCCTGGTAAACGGCGATCTTTTAGGTAAATATTATACCTATCAGGTGTCCGGTCCGGATCCGACCTATACCCATGAGGTGGAACTTATCGATCCCAATGCACGGGCTACGACGGCGCATAACGGACGGGGTATTATCATCAATGATGACACACCCATCGCTGACAGTCCCACATTTCCTTTTGAAGATGCCATTATATACGAGCTGCATATCCGGGATTTCACTATTGCGGAGAATTCCGGGGTTCAGAACAAGGGCAAATATCTTGGCTTCGTAGAACCTGGAACAAAGTTGCCAGGCACGGATCTTGCCACCGGTCTGGATCATCTTTCAGAATTGGGCATCAACACAGTCCAATTGCTGCCGGTCCAGGACTTTGAACACGAAGATGTCACCAATAATTATTTCTGGGGCTATATGCCGGTTAATTTCAACGCTCCCGACGGTTGGTACGCCACCAATCCGCTGGATAAAAGCGCAGTGGTAGAATTAAAAAAACTGATCCATGGTTTACACCAAAGAGGTATTAAAGTGGTTTTGGATGTTGTTTATAACCACACCGCGGAAACCAGTCCCAATATCCGCTATAACTTTAATGGAATTGCTCCCAATTTTTATTACCGTACCCGTATTGACGGCAGCTACTGGAATGGATCGGGTACCGGTAATGAAGTCCGCTCCGAAACGGAAATGGTGCGCCGGTTCATTGTTGAATCAGTCAAATACTGGGTCAGAGAATATAAGGTGGATGGCTTTCGTTTTGATCTGATGGGTTTGCATGACATGGAAACCATGCGCCAAATTGTAACTATTCTGCGTAAACTTAAACCGGACATATTCATTTACGGAGAGCCCTGGACAGCCGGCGATACCCCGATTGAACCCACCGTCAAAGGCAAGCAAAAAAACCAAGGATTTGCCGTATTCAATGATCATTTCAGGGATGCGCTCAAAGGTCCTTGGTTCAACCTGGAACCTGGCTATGTTCAAACCGGCTCGCGCTTGGATCAAGTGAAAACTGGGATTATGGGCAGTATCACTGACTTTGCTGCCGCCCCCACCGAGGTCATCAATTATGTTGCTTGCCATGACGGCCGCACGCTCTGGGATCGCTTGATCGCGACCACCGAAGATAGTCTTTTCCATACCGATACCGAGCTGAAGGCCATGGATAAACTGGCGGCCGTAATCCTGCTTACTTCCCAAGGCACGCCTTTCTTGCATGGCGGTCAGGAAATCTTACGGACTAAATTCGGGTCTCATAACAGTTATAATCAACCCGATAAAATCAACAAAATTCGTTGGGATTACAAGCAGGAAAATTATGACATCTTTCAGTACTATCAGGGACTGATCAAATTGCGCAAAGCTCATCCTATGTTCCGGCTGGCAAGCGCTGCCGATATCAAGGAAAACCTGGTATTTTTCGAAGCAATGGGACTGCCGGTGCCTGCAAAATGTATTGCCTATCAATTATCCCGGGGAGATACTGAGGATGAATGGCGACAGGTGGTGGTTCTGATTAATCCCAATAAATCGGCCCAAAACTTCCAGATTCCCAGTGGAAAATGGATACTGGTGATCAATGACCATCAGGCCGGTACCGAAATCATCACACCCATCAATGGCCCTGAGGTCACCCTAAAACCCATTTCAGCCATGGTCATGTACCAACTATAAAACTAAAATTATTAGGGTAGGTATGTATAAGAAAAAAAGTGTTTACCAGAAAATCCTTACCGCATTGCTAATCCTGCTTTTTTATCTTGGACAGTTTCAACGCTGCAGTGATAACAATGCCCCGACTAAATTCCCGGAATTAATTGAATTTATACCCATAACCGCTGGTCAACTCGATACCCTATATATGGATGAAATACTGTATAGCCAGAGCTATAATTTCACCTTTTTGGGCAATCCCAATCTGACAGTTAGCTATAACCAGGCCGATCGCTCATTGATCATAGCACCGGCGCCTCAATTTACCGGCTTAACTTTTCTCGAATTCCAAAATGACAAAGAAGTCGCCCGGGTTCTGCCGCTGATCGTAAAACAGAAAATCCCGGTGGTCTTTCAGTATACTCCCCAAGGATCAGAAACAGATATATATATCATGGGTAATTTCAATACCTGGGATCGTTCCTCTCATCCCATGCATGACGAGGATCATGACGGAACCTATTGCCGCACCGTCTATCTGGATGATGGCGTTTATGAATACCAATTCGTAGTGGGTGACAAGGAAATCTGGGATCCTAAAAACCCCGAAAAAGTCGACAATGGCTTTGGTTCCTATAATTCTTTGGTGCGGGTTAAATCGCCTTATAAATCAGAAGCCCCGCAGCTCAATTTTTTACCGGGTACGGACAAAAAAGTAAATATTGCCATCAATAAACAAGAGCTGCATCCGCCTGATCAGCTCTTTGTCCTTAAAAACAATCAATTTTATCCCTCCGAATATATAACCCTGTCAGACAGCCAGGCTACTATTGACCTCAGCGGTTTGGACCGCAGTCAAAAGGAATTAAACATTATCCGGCTGGTCGCTACTCATCAGGGTTATCCGGGCAATATTTTAACGGTTTGGACCAAAGGAAGTCGTCCAACATCCCAGCATGATACCTTTATCTGGCAGGATGCCATCATCTATTCCCTGATGGTTGACCGTTTCCACAATGGTGATACCACCAATGATCAACCGATCCGGGATCCCCGCTTGGCGGATCAGGCTAATTTTCAAGGTGGCGATCTGGCGGGTATTACCCGCAAAATAGAAGAGGGCTATTTTAACCAGCTCGGTATCAGTACCCTCTGGATCTCACCAGTTAATAAAACCACTGATCAAGCCTACCAGGAATGGCCGGAACCGCATCGTTATTTTAGCGGTTATCACGGCTACTGGCCCGTAAAAGCCACCCAAACCGAGCCCCGTTTCGGCACCCTATCAGAGCTGAAAAAATTAGTGGCTAGTGCTCATCAGCATGATTTGAAAGTACTACTGGATTTTGTTTCCAACCATGTGCACATTGAACATCCTTATTATCATGATCATCCGGAATGGTTTGGCACCGACGAGCTGGCTGACGGACGTAAAAATATCCGGCGCTGGAATGAATTCCGCTTGACCACCTGGTTTGATACCTTTCTGCCCTCTTTTGACTATATCCATTCCAGTGTGGCTTTGGATACCACGGTTGATAATGCCATCTGGTGGTTGGAACAAACCAAGATAGACGGTTTTCGTCACGATGCCACCAAACATGTGCCTAAAAAATTCTGGAAAACACTGACCCATAGAATCAAAGCACAAATTAATCCCCAGAGAGAGGTAAACATTTTTCAGATCGGGGAATCTTTTGGCAGCAATCAACTGATCAAGGATTATGTCAATAACGGTATGCTGGATGCCCAGTTCAATTTCAATCAATTTTTTACCCAACGACGTATATTTGCAGAAGAAAAAGGGCATTTTCAGGATCTGGCCCTGTCCATTCGCAAAAGCCAGGAAGATTTCGGTTATAACCATCTGATGGGCAATATCATGGACAGCCACGACCAGGTGCGTATGATGGCTTACTTGGACAATGATCTGAGCCTATCCGATAACGGAACTGAACGGGCTTGGCAATCACCACCGCTTCAGGTGGATTCGCCAACAGCCTATCAAAAAGAGCTGGTGCTGATGACTTATCTCCTGACCGTTCCGGGAGTCCCTATTATATATTACGGAGATGAATGGGGCATGACCGGCGCCAATGATCCGGATAACCGGCGTATGATGCGCTTTGCTGATCAGCTGCAACCGATCCAGCAGGAACAACTGCAAAATATTGCACAATTGATCCAAGTCCGTAAAGAGCATTCTGCTCTGCGGCGCGGCGATTATCTTACTCTTTATACTTCGAAAGAGGTTATGCTTTACAGCCGGGGAGACTGTTTTGAAAGAATGGTTATTGTGCTGAACAAATCCGGCAGAAAACAATCCATATCCTGTCAGCTTCCTGGCTGGATACAGGCCCGCCATCTGTATTCTGTCCTAGACGATCAGGTTATCCCACTCAATACCCAAACACTGCAAATCGAATTACCAGCCTATTACGGCAATATTTATCTGTGCCAATAATATAGGGTCTCTTGAAATAAAAACGCGCTACCTGGCGATTGGTACACTATTATCAATTTATTTTAAAAATTTTCCGGTTACCCGTTTTTAAACGATCGCTGCGTGCCTGTAAACCTGATAAGAATTGAGATCAATGCATGTTTCCTGATTGATCTGGAAGATACTTAACAGGCCCTAATCCCTTATCCGGCGACCATTGCAACAGACCGTGTGAGGCAGTGCCGAGGATCAGTTGGTTTTCAGCGTTCACACCCATTTTAGTGATGACATATCTGGATAAGGTCTTATCCAAAACAGTAAATTGATCACTTGCATAATTAGAGAGCACCCCCCCGGGTCGCACCGCCAGGTAAATATTTCCTGCGGAATCAGCGGTTAATCCCATTAGATCAAGTTCTTGCCCTTGAAAAGTCTTGAAATCACCCCGGATTTGCCAGGTACGTCCCCAGTCGCGGGTCTGGCGCAGCTTTTTTTGTTCATCAAGCATATAGAGACTATTGAGTCCTTTATGGTAATATAAATACAAGGGATTAGCGGGTAACTTAACTAAGGGCCGCCATCTTAGCCTGTCTCCTCGCGATTTATATAATTTCTGATCAATTACGGCATAAATAGTGCCTTTACTGTCCTGAAAAAGGGGTCCTACTTCCGTTGAATCGGGAATCCCGATTTGTTCCGGTTGCCAGGATGACCCTCTGTCTTGGGAACAGAATACACTGCCTTTTAAATTCGTGTTAATGATCAGCATATTTCGATAAACTTGATGAGAGCTGAGATATCCTGGTATAATATCTAATAGATCCCAACTCTGTCCCCAATTTTTTGTAAGATAAATTTCAATTCCATGCCTGAATTTAAAGGTAATATCCGGAAAATTTACCCTTAGTGTGGAATCCAGATGAGTCTTGGTTTCCGTAATGGCGTAGAGTTGATCAAAGGCATCTATAAAATGTTTGGCTTTGAATGGGGTTGGGTGATATTCAGCGATATAATACCCATTACTATCCCGCTTTAGAATAGCTAAATTATAATCCAGGGCTGCATATATTTGGCCATCATTAACCATATTAATACAGCTGACCAGACCGGTTATTATTTCCGGTGGTCGGGATTCTTTACGAACCGTTTTTTCCAGGGCACAAAATTTTAAAAGGCAGAGCCAATTGCTTAAAAAGAAAATTCCCAGGATTATTTTAATTACAGACTGTTTCATCAGGCAACATACTCCTTCCCCTTTTATTTCAGCAAGAATATAATAGGATCACAGCATAGGTAATAATGTATTTTGAATCCAAACTAATTTTTTTAGGCGATCCAGCTGCCGGAAGATACGCGAATTAACATTTCAGATTTTCAGCCATATAATGTAACTTGTGCGGCTATTTAAGAATTATATTATTGAAAAATCATGCCTAAACCGATCCGGTTACGCTTATCCATCATCCAGTTCCTGCAATTTTTTGCCTTGGGTGCTATTCTGCCTATTTTACCTCTTTATCTTAAAAACTATTTACATTTTTCCGGAATCCAGACCGGCGTTATTCTTTCTACTGCGGCCATTTCGGCCCTGGTAGCGCCCTTTATGGGATCCTTCCTTGCCGACCGGCTCATCTCCAGTGAACGCTTATTTGCTGCTGCCCATATTTCGGGTGGCATAATCATGTTATGTCTGTACCACATTCAAACTTTCCCATTATTTTTTTCCGTTTATTTACTGTATATGTTCATTCTGGGCCCTACATTACCATTATCACGGACGATTATTTTTCATCATGTTCCGGACCGGCGGAAACACTTTGGAGGTATCCGGGTTTGGGGAACCGTCGGTTGGATTATGGTCGCCTGGTTCTTCAGCTTTTTCTGGCTGTCAGATTTTGGCCGGGGAAATATCCCGGCCAGATTACCGGACGCCTTGTTGCTCTCGGCGTTGACTTCCTTTCTCCTGGGATCTTACACCTTTACCCTGCCCATTTCGGGAGCGATCTATAAAAATATATCCCGGCTTTTTCCCAAAGAATCTTTTCAGATTATCTTGAAAAAAGAAGTGTTATTCCTGGCTTTAATATCCTTTTTAATGTATCTGGCCGATCGCTTCTATTTTTACGGTACCAGCCCGTTCCTGCATCAAATCGGCATCAAAGCCGCCTTCATAATGCCAGCCTTGACCATGGGTCAATTCCCTGAAATCCTGGCAATGAGCCTTTTGGGCTATCTGTTATTCCGGATGGGTATAAAAAAAGTGCTTTTACTCGGGGCTATGTTCAACCTCCTCCGGTATACCCTATTTACCATAGCGCCTAGCGTGCCCATCGTGATTCTGGGGATACTCTGCCATGGCGGGGCCTATACCTTTTTTTATGCCAGTGCTTTCATTTATCTGGATTATAAAACCGGACAGCAGGCGCGCGCCGGTGTGCATCAACTTTTTGTTATTTTAACTTCCGGAGCCGGGGCATTATTCGGTAATCTACTGGCCGGCTGGCTGGCAGATGTCTTTCAGCAGGGTACAAACGGGCATATTAATTATCAACTCTTCTGGACGGTGCCACTCTTTATTACGCTGATTGTCTTTACTATTACTATGCTATTTTTCAATCGTAATAAAGGTGCATCAATCCAACACTCCTAATTGATCTAGAGCATAAAAATTACCAGCATATCATAAATCATATGCGTGTAGGCGGTAATTCCATATCCTCTCAGAGTAAATAAAATCGCCAGGAATACACCTGCGCCAAAACGCATGATAAAGGACTGGATTTTAAAGGGATCACCAAAAGGACCCATATAATGGAAAAGGGAAAACACCAGGGAAGAAAACAGGATGGCAATCACAACGGAAAAAGTGAGACTGAAGCGCAGAATATCCCGGCATAAAAAAAGAGCGGCCGTGATCATTACGACCCTAAAAATAAACTCTTCATAGACTCCGGCACCCAATGCCAGGGCAATCAGTTGACGCCGGTCAAAGGCTTCACCTTGCAGGATAAAATAACGGCCGATCTGGTCTACGATAAGCAGGAGTAAAAAAGCATAGCACATACTTTCAAAGAGCATCAGCAGAAAATAGGCTACTTTGAAATGACCATTATTTTTTTTACGAGTGTGGAAATGATAGGATAACAATAGTGCCAGCAATACAATGAAACCCACAAAATAGAAGCCATAGATACCGAATATGGCAAAAAATTGCCGAAATAAAATATCGGCACCGTTTCTTAATCCCATAATATCAGAGTGGTTCAGGGTGAAAACAAGAAATTCATACCCGATTAACAAAGGCAAGGTAAAGATTAGGCTATAAAAGGGTGATTTAGATTGATGCCAATAGATTTTAATGGATACCACAATAAAAATTTTGTAATTAAGCCATCAGTCGAAAGGTATGAAAAAACCGATTAATCCATCTGCAAGACGGCTAGAAAGGCTTCCTGAGGAACTTCTACTCTGCCCACTTGCTTCATACGACGCTTACCTTCCTTCTGTTTTTCCAGTAATTTGCGCTTCCGGGTTATATCCCCACCATAGCATTTGGCCGTGACATTTTTCCGCAGAGCCCTGACCGTTGTTCTGGCAATGACCTTATTCCCAATCGCTGCCTGGATCGGAATCTCAAACATCTGACGCGGAATTAATTCCTTCAATTTCCGGCAAAGTTTCTGACCCTGATGATAGGCTTTATCCCGATGAATAATCAGCGAAAGTGCGTCCACAGGATCATGATTGACCAGGATATCCAATTTAACCAGGTCGCCTTCCCGGTAGCCGACCGGCTCATAATCAAAGGAGGCATATCCCCGGGATGAAGATTTCAATTTATCATAAAAGTCATAGACGATTTCTGCCAAAGGTAACTCGTAAACAATCTGCACCTTGTCCACATCCAAATAGTGGGTTATTTTATAGACGCCGCGGCGCTCCTGACAAAGTTTTAGAATATTCCCAACAAATTCATCGGGCAAAATAATTTCGGCCTTGACATAGGGTTCGAAAACCTTTTCTATCTGACCGGCCGGAGGCATATCCGCCGGTGTATCGACCTCAACTATTTCACCACTTTGTAAATGGGCTTCATATTTAACATTAGGCAGGGTGGTAATTAAGTCGAGATCAAATTCCCGCTCCAGACGTTCCTGGATCACTTCCATATGTAACATTCCCAAATAGCCACACCGAAAACCAAACCCAAGCGCGGCAGATGACTCCGGCTCAAAGTCCAATGCGGAATCATTTAGTTTCATCTTCTCCAGAGCGGATCGTAACTCATCGTAATCATCACTATCCACGGGATACATGCCACTGAACACCATGGGTTTGATGGGGCGGTAACCGGGTAACCGTTCCTGAGCAGGATTATTTTTATTGGTAATGGTATCACCAACTGCGATTTTGGATATATCTTTCATGCCACAAACCAAATACCCTACATCACCCGAAATCAAACGCTCGGTTTTAACCTTACCCATAATAAAATAGCCCACTTCAGAGACTTCATAAATAGCGTTATTGGCAAAAAAACGGATTTCATCACCGGTTGTTACTTCACCTTCAAAAACCCGAATATGAGGTATCGCGCCACGAAAGGGATCGTAATTAGAATCAAAAATCATAGCACGCAAGGGTTTGGCGGCTTCTCTGGCGGGAGGCTGTATCCGGTTAATAATGGCCGTAAAGATCTCCTTCAGTCCATCCCCTTTCTTAGCACTAACCCTGAGAATTTCATCCGCCTGACACCCAATTAAGTCGATCAACTGGTTTTCTACGTCTGTGACCCGCGCGCTGGATAAATCGATTTTATTAATCACCGGTATGATCTCCAGATCATTTTCAATGGCCAAATAGGCATTGCTCACGGTTTGGGCTTCCACCCCCTGGGCTGCATCCACAAGAAGCAGAGCACCCTCACAAGCCGCCAGACTTCTGGAAACTTCATAGGAAAAATCCACATGCCCGGGCGTATCAATTAAATTCAGAATATATTCTTCCTGATCGGTATGCTTGTATTTCATGCGAATGGGATGAGATTTAATCGTAATCCCGCGCTCGCGTTCCAGATCCATATCATCCAGAATCTGCTCTTTCATTTCCCGCTGGCTGATTGTATGGGTATACTCCAGCATCCGATCCGCCAGAGTGGACTTCCCATGGTCAATATGGGCGATTATGCAAAAGTTTCTTACAAGTGCTCGCATAGCCTGAAAATTTAAAGAAACTGGATGCGATTGAAAAGTACTTTCAATCCGGCGATAATATTGCGGATATTCCGCATTCTTCTGCAGAAAAACCGAGCTCTGATCCTATCTGTCGCGATTGATACTTTGATCACAACCCGGTTAACCACTTTCCCGGTATTTTAAGAATCGAGCCGCAACATACCAGGCATGCTCGGCCAGCGCATTACTCCAGCCATTATTCTGATAGTATCGGGGGTCCTGCCTGATCTGTTTAATGGTGGTTTGCATTCCTTCCACAGTACTTTCGGCGGCCGTAATTGTATGCGGATCAAAATAGAAGCCATGTCGGCAACTATCTGCGGGTACCACTGCGCCACCGATCCAATATCTTTTTGATTCTTTGAGATAGGATTGGAGCAGCACCGCCAGCGAATCAGAATAGGTCCCGATCCACATAATGTGTTGATAATTTTTAATGCCCACCAGATGCGCTCCGGGTACATCCGGCGGATAATTGGCAAAGGGATCCTTTTCGGTTTCACATTTAAAAATTAAAATACATACTAATAATGCCAGATTAATAGTCAGATGCCACAAACGCATATTAATCCCTTTCAATTGGATATAAACTTAAAAACCGTCGGATATCAATGCATTGCACAATAGCAAGATTGCTTATTTTTGAAGCAAAATCAACAAAATAAATTTCCCATTTATCTCGGCTGACATTGCGGGCAAAATAATGCCGTCCGTCCCGAGACTTTTTCACTCTGTAAATGATGGTTTTTATTTAGCGGACATTGATGATCTTCATTCCGATGGGGAATCAGCCATTCATCCCTGGAAAATGATTGATCTTTTTCCATAACTGTGACGGCCTGTCTGAGCACCTGTTGCATCTTGCCGAATAAAGACTTTTTTTCTGCCTGTTTAAGAGATTTGATTTTTCGGCGTGGATGCAGTTGGGCACGAAACAAAATTTCATCAGAATAGACATTCCCGATCCCGGCAATATTACTTTGATCCATAAAAAAGGATTTTAGCATTTGGTTTGCATGCTCCTCCAGCACTTGCGTAAATTCTTGGTATGTCAAATCCAAAGGTTCAGGACCCATTTCAGCAATCAAATCGATTTGTTGGGGATCAGATACCAGATAGACTTTACCTAATTTGCGCATATTTATCCAGCGCAGCTCGTATCCATTTTCAAATCGGAGCGTCAAGCGGGTAAAGCGGTCGTCGCCCTCCTTTTTCCGATCCTGTTTAACATAGTGGAGCTTTCCGGTCATCGCAAAATGCAATCCCAGTTTTTTATCCAAGTTATCAATTGTAATGAGCAATAGTTTACCTCTCCGGTGAGCATCGGTAAATTGAGTCCCCACCAGAGACTGCTTAAGCTGATTAAAGGATACGGATTGGATTAATTCCCTGGCATCACAGGTAATTTGCGTGATCTTTTGATGCAGGCTGGTCTGTTTAAAATAGATTTTAAAATATTCAACATCGGGTAATTCAGGCATTATGTATTCTCCTTTTTGACTTATTTTAACTTAATCATTATTGATCAGTTCACTCAAACGCTGGGCATTCTGCACAGCGTAAGCCTGCATATCATTGTTAAAATAACAATGAAGCGCTTTTAAGTCGTGTTCTGCATTTAGCTGGTTGATCTTCTCTGACCATTCGCGCAGCTGTTTGTCCGAGTATTGAGAGGCATAGGCTTTTTCCGGCCCATGAAATCTGAAATAGGCAATATCAGCGGTAACAATCACCTCAGCAGGCATATCCAGTCCTGAAACCACACAAAAGGCAACGTTATATTTTCGTAACAGCTGATAGACAGGATCCTGCCACCAACTGGGATGCCTGAACTCGATTACATTTTTTTCATCCGGGTCCAATACAGTCAAAAAGTTTTTTAATCGCTCCATATTTTCTTCATTATTCTCAAAAGAAGGGGGTGCCTGAAACAGGATGCAGCCCTTATTCTGGGCTAACAATTGGGTCAGATCATAAAACCCGGTCACCAGATCGCCCACATCCTTAAAGCGTTTGCGGTGGGTAATCTGACGGTTGGCCTTCATAGTCATTTCAAAGGTGTCCGGTAATTTCTTTTTCCAGCCCTGTAACATATTTTTAAAGGGAAACCGATAAAAAGACATATTCAGTTCCACTGTGTTAAAATGTTGGGCATAGAAGATTATCCACTCTCTCTTTGCAAGGTCCGGTGGATAAAATTTTTCAACCCAATGCTCATAGCTCCATCCACTGGTACCAATCAAAATATTTTGCTTGTTACTCATAGTATAACCTACTGTTTTATAATCTCTTTTGTAAACAAGTTAATAAAAACAAAAGACAATTTCAAAAATACATTCTGACCAAATTTGTATTCCGAATGCAGTATCTGTATTCATTTGTTCAGCTCTGTCAGCAGTTCATTGTTGGGATAAAAAACACGCGATTGAGGTTGTCTTAGCCCTTCATTATCGTGATGCTACTCTGGATGTTGCAAAAAAATTATACGCACAGTCTTATTCCTGACGACAAAATCCGCGGAATTAGAGAACGAAAAGGCCCGGTTTTGTCTTATTACCGGACAATAATGGTGCCTATGGTAGAATTAGGCAGTGTTGATCCCGGCGGGAAAGGAAACATTCAGACGGGCAAGCTGCTCATTTATCATCAGCCAGGTATCCGAGAATTCCCGGAGGTTTGGTCAGATGCTATCGAGTCAGCTCTATTTAAGCAGCAGCATCTTGCGCGTGATTACTTTCTGCTCAGCGATCAGCTGATATATATAGTATCCTGAAGCCATCTGGCTGCCGTCAAACTGGACTCGGTAGTTACCGGGTTGATAGGTTTGGTTGACCGGTTCTGAAACCACACGTCCCAACAGATCATAGATCCTGATCTGAATGATACTTTGTCGGGGCACACTGAATTGAATCGTGGTAATGGGATTAAAGGGATTGGGGTAGTTCTGTCTGAGTCTGAATTTCTCCGGAAGGTGCCTCTCCACAATACCGGAAGCAGGATTGACAGTCAGGGTAAAATGGGTTGTATCCGCTAGTTCACCGATCCCAAAATCGCGTACAATTAGCGTGATACCTACCTCTCCGGTAAAATTTTCATCAGGAACCAGATAGACCTGAGAGCCACTGGTACTGCCCATGACTTTATACTCAATAACGGAGGTATCGGCATAAACCAGGATCTGGTGGGTATCATTTTCATCCGGATCGCTCCAGGTGGGTCGAATGGCAATATAACCTCCCGCGGTCATCGTAGTATCTGCCAATTCATCCAAAACCGGCGGATGGTTTTCCGGTTGCTGTCCCTGCGTTTTTTTGACCAAGCGTAAATTATCAAAATAAAGTTCACCGCTGACAGCGCCATCCTCTGCCCAGGTGAGCTGAATACTTTCCACCTCATAATAAGCCCCGTCCATCAGGCCGTCACCAATCCAGCTACCAACACTGCTGGTATCACCGAGATCCCATTCAACAAGTCGCCATCCTACCCAATCAAGCGTGATCCACTGGGATACTTCGGCAATATCGTCACTGGGAATACTCCCGTCACTATCATGTTGATAAAGAGAAAACCGGAGTTGGTTTTGACTGCCGTCGCCGTAGACATAGCATTGTAAAATATAGCTGGTGTCGATCTGTACTTCAGTCGGTGCCCCATCTTTACAGTGTTCGCGCAGAAAATGGTTGCTGGCCTCAGGATCCCACTCGTATCTCAGGCGGGCACTCTTCTTTTTATCATCATTAAAAGCAGAGGCCGGTCGGTAGTTCCCGCGGTTATAATTAAAAGATGATCCGGATTCAAGGATACCGGTCGTGGAACCACTGAAGCCCGGATCTTGCCAATTACCAGCGCCGGAAAAATCATCCAGGATTTCCACGGTGTGATAATAGTAATCTTTGGTCTGGAAAGTAAAATTAAGCGGCTGATCCAACTGATTACCATTGGTATCGCTAACTGCATCTGAGATGATCAACTCAGCACTGCTATTGGCCAGCAGCTGGGCATAGGATTTGACATTCAGGAGGGATTGATTATTATAAGTGGTCAATAAGGGTTCAACACTGAGTTGTTTACCATTATTGATTAACTGCACGGTATTTTCATTAACCGTCTCCGGATCCACCAGTTCATCAAATAAAACCGTCCAGACATTATCCAGGTCATAATTGGTAATATCATTATTGGGATAGGAAAATTCCACCATCGGTCCGCTCAGATCTACTTCATAGGTATGAAATGTCACACGGTAAGCATCACCGGGAATACCATCCCCATTTCCGTCCAGCTGTTTGCCATTCACATCCCGGATATCGGCGGACAGAGTCAAGCTATAAGTGCTGTCAAATTCGAATACCGTGCCCATATCCAAATGCAGGGTTTTAAAACCGTCTTCCCAGATATATCCATCAATTTCCACAACCGGGTCAAAGACTATATTCCCCCTAACAGTACTGGTATCAATATTTTTAGAAAATCCTATCTTAACATCAGTGTTGTAATCAACAGAATCATTATCTCCCGGCAGAGACCATACCACGGTGGGCGCAAAGGAAGGGATCGGATCGCCCTGTATAATATTTGAGGTAACGGATTCATTCCAGTAACGGTTCAGACTGGTACTGCCATAGTAATAGATATCATCATAGTCCTGGGTACCCGGAAAGCTATCCGCGATGGTGTAGGCGGTATTCCCAAAATGAAGATCAATAATCTGATCAGTAGCGGTATCAATAACCGCATCGGTTGACCGATAGACTGCAAACCAGCCCGCGGTATTCTGGGTAGCATCGGGTGTGATTGTCAGCTCATAGTGCAATGAATCGAGTTTATTGATAGCGATAGAAGGGCTCGCCGGCGGCGTTCCGGAATAGACATTGCGAATTTTGGTTTTATTTTCAAAAAAGGTGTTGCCGGCTTCTTCAAAATACTGATAGCCTTTCCAGCTGCCATAACTGAAGAATTGAAATCCATCCAGCCAGTCAACTGTACGGCAATCATTTACAATCTCCGGATGACGTTTCCAGATATTATTCTCTTGTAAAATATAGGAGCCGGGTCCCGCACTGAATAAGCGACCGGCATCTATGCCCGGTTGTATCCAATAGACCCATGAATCACTACCGCCGCTATCGAGCATATAGACGAAACCGCTTCCGGTAGTCCAGTGATAATGCATGGGGGTTAACTGCTCTATATAGCCTTCATTGAACCACAAGCCGGCATCCTGATATACGGTCTCATAGCCTTGCCAGCCGCCCCAACGGTAGCGTCCCAGAGCAGCTACTGAAAGGCGAATCCAGGGTTTCACCGCCTGAATTGAATCATGCAAGCTCTGTACAAATTCGGTCACCGACTCGCGCCACCATGCTTCCCAGCTGCCGAACCCGGTCGGTACTCCGGAACTGTAAGGATGATCTACGTCGTACAGATAGCGACCACTCTTGCTTTGCTTTAGTTCCTCTAACAGTTCGGGAGGGATCATACCATCCAGCATGCGATGCTCATCCAGACCGCTGGCTATCTTCCGGGCCTTTTTGGAGCTGCTGTATTCATTCCAGCGCACATAATCCAGATGAATCCCATCAATATCATAATTATTGACAATTTCCATAGCCACGTCCCGGGTGTAATCCCGTACCGCTGCCAGCCCCGGACTGACCGCCCGGTGTTCGGTCATGGCATTGCCGTCCCGATCCCGGCAAACCCATTCCGGATGTTCTGCCGCGGGAGCGCCCGCGTGGGTGCTGGAAGTTTGAAAGGTATTAAACCAGGCATGCACCTCTATACCGCGTTTGTGGGCTTCCTCAACTACAAAGGCCAGCGGATCAAAACCAGGATCCGTATAGTTCACATAATAGCCCCAGGGTTCATAACTGGATGGATAATAAGCCGTTCCACCCTGACGTACCTGAAACAGAACAGCATTCATATTGGCTTTTTGATGATTATCCAGGATTGATTTGATCTTGACACTGTCGCAATTATGTTCCCAGGTAATGACCCAGGTGGCCCGAAATTCCTGATTATTCTCCTGTGCTATTATCCATGAACATAAACACAGTAGTAATAAGCCTTTTAATCCGGATCGCATAAAACCTCCCCTTCAGAAATATTTTTTCGATCATTCAAAATATTCTTTGGTAAAAAATCATAATAATTTATATAAAAATTGCTTTTTTTATAAGTAAATCTAAAAATTTTTTATTGCTCCTCTTAAAGCCTTCGGACCCTATCTGACATTTTAACCGATGTGTGGCCCTTGTGCAAACTAATTCTTTTTCTTTTTAACATTAGCCTTTAAATTGTCATTAAGGTTACATTCCGATCTTTGACGATCAAATAATATACAAAGAGGCAATAAATGCTAAAGATTTCCACGCACAATAAATTAATATTTATACTGATCTGTTGTTCCTTCGGTACTTTTCTCCAGGCCCAAGATACAATTGCTATCGACGAGCCCAAAGCTCAATATCGAGGTGTATCACTTATTCAATCCAGTAATGGGACCGGCATGGGCGGCTTTTGGGAAATCGCCACTCCCAATTCAAATCGATTTGGTTTTCATATTAATTTGCTGATGTTTCGGGGTGATAATGATTATCCGATTTATGATTATTATACCGGCTTAACCTATGAGCGATCCGATAAAAGGCGTTTGACGCTCTTACCGGCCTATGCAACCTATAAAAAAATGTTATTTGTGGATCAAATCGCCAATAATTTCCGCCCTTATCTGGGTATATCTGCCGGTCCGACTGTGGCTTTTGATCCTCCGAATATCCCTGAATTCAACACCCGTTGGAAGAAAATGCAGGTTAAATATACACTTAGTCTGCGCACTGGTCTGGGACTTGACTTTCTTTACGGACCCCACACAATTGTTTCGCTATTCATGGGGTATAATTATTTGCATTTTTTACAAAATATCGATGCCGCCCCCAATGAGCGTTACGAGGCTAAAAAGAACTTTAGCGGACTTATTATTTCCATTAGTGTTGGAAAAAAATACTAAACAGCTCGCCCTTATTTAACTCTTTAGTTCTGGTTTCAATAAATGCACGGTTATCATTTTTTCGTTTCCCCGGAAAATTTTAAAGGCAATCGGGCTTATCTTATCGGAAACGAATTTTATCATTGTTGCCACGTCCTCAGAAAAAAGCCCGGTGACCATATCATCATCTTTGATGGAGTGGGACATGCTTACCGGACCGCCATAAATCACATCGAGAATAACCAGGCAATAGTCGAACTGATTGAGCCAATCGCTGCTGCGCGCCCCTTCTCTTTTAATATATCTCTGGGATTTGGTCTGATTAAATCCCGGGCCTTAGATACTTTGATTACCCAGGCCAGTGCTTTAGGGGTCAACGACTTATTCCCACTGAAAACGAGACACGGAGTCAAACAGAACTTTAAAAAAGAACGGTATTCTAAAAAAGCGTTGATGGCGGCAAAACAGGCCGGAAATTATTGGCTTCCCCAAGTCCATTCGTTAACGGACTTGTCAGTTTGGCTCCCTAAGGTTAATCCACAGACTATCAGGATCATCGCTTTGCAAAATACGATGACAACCCTGTGGGATATTTGGGGAAAAAATAAATTGAGCAGGGATATAATACTGCTTGTCGGACCTGAGGGGGGCTGGCATAAGACTGAAATTGAACAGACCCAAAAGGCTGGGTTTATCCCGGCCAATATTTTTCCCCTCCGCTTGAGAAGCGAAGTCGCAATCACAACTTTAATCGCCGAACTATATATGATAAAATTAAAGGAGAAACAGCATGGCTGAGAATTGTATCTTTTGTAAAATAGGCCGGGGTGAGATGAAAACGGATTTATTATATGAATCTGAAGAGATCTTAGCCTTTAACGATATTAATCCGCAGGCACCGGTGCATATTTTAATTATACCGAAACGGCATATCCCCAAGCTACAGAATCTGGAAAAATCAGATACACCCCTTGTCGGTGAAATGGTCCATATTGCCACCCAATTAGCCCATCAACAAGGGCTTGAAAAAAAGGGCTACCGATTGGTGATTAATTGTGGTAAACACGGCGGCCAGGAGGTTGATCATTTACATCTGCATCTGTTAGGCGGTCGGCAAATGCAGTGGCCCCCCGGTTAATCTATAACGACCACTATTCCTCATCTCAATCGCCTGCAAAACACTAGGTTATAACCCAAAATTTATTTTTTAGATGCGCTTCAATTGGCTTATATTTAGACGATGAAATTGGAACTACATGTAATTCTAACAGTAGTAAATATTGTACAGTTTAACGGATGAATTTTATTTTATTAGCTGAGTTTTATAAATAAATGTATATATCTAAACTTAGTTTATACGGATTCAAATCTTTTCTGAAAAAATCAGATGTGGTTTTTGATAAGGGTATTACCTGTATCGTCGGACCCAACGGATGCGGCAAAACCAACATTGTGGATGCCATTCGCTGGGTTATCGGAGAACAAAAATCAAGTGTATTACGGGCAGACCGTAATACAGATGTTATTTTTAATGGTACAGCCACCCGGAGACCGGTCAATCTGGCCGAAGTATCCCTTACGATCCATAATGTAAGCGGAAAAGTCCCGATTGATTATACGGATATTGTGATATCCCGACGTGTCTATCGTAATGGCGAAAGTGAATATTTCATTAATAATAATCTCTGCCGCCTCAAAGATATCACCGACCTTTTTATTGATACCGGAATGGGAGCCAATGCCTATTCAATCATTGAGTTGAAAATGATTGAAGATATTCTCAGCGAATCACCGGATGAACGGAAACGCCTCTTCGAAGAAGCCGCCGGAGTGAATAAATACCGGGTCCAGCGCAAAGCCGCCCTGCGTAAATTGGGTGCTACTCAGGACGACCTTACCCGCTTGAATGACATTATCGGCGAAGTCAGCTCGAAAGTAAAAAGTCTGAAACGTCAACTTCGACGATATGAAAAATATCAGGAGACTACTAAAAAATTAGTGCAAGCCGAATCCCGGTTGGCTGCTCGTCGTATCTATCAGCTACAAACTTTATTATCCCCTATTGAGGAGGAATTGCAGCAAAAACAGTCAAAATCAGACCAGGTGAAAGCGGAACTGGCAGAACAGGAAGCAGCATTTCAAAAGCAACAGGAGCAATTTAATATCATTGAAAATGATCTCCAGACGAAAAGCGGTTCCCTGGAGCAATTAAAAACTCAAAAAAATGAGTTGCAAACCGAAAACCTGCTGCTGAATGAACAAATCCACAATGTTGATCAGCAGATCAAACGGTTGGAAAAGAATATTGACAATGCCTCTCAGGAAATAAACCGGGTTAAATCCCAAAAGGAGCATTTAAGGGAGGAACTAAGTGCGGCTTCTGTAGAACTGGAAAAAAGGCAGGATCTGTTCAAACACCACTCACAGGAATATGAGAAAATCGATCAGCAAGTCCAGAAAATCAGCAGTGAACTTGGGGATTTACGGGACCAGCGCTATGGATTGGTCAAGGAACAGGCTAAGTATTCCGCTCAATATGATCATTTAGAAGAGAATATCCAGCAGAGAGAAGCGGAATTGTCTTCTGTTGAACAACAGTTAAATCAGAAGCAGACGCAATTACGTCGGCTTAACGCTGCTCAGGCTGACCTGCAGCAGGAACGTGAGCAAATTTCTTCCCTTTTAGCCTCTGTACAAACGGATCTAGAACAAACTCAACAACAACATGCCGACTTAATTCGACAAGAACAAGATCTGCTCGCAGAACAGCGCACACTTGAATCTAAAGCAGACAAATTGGCCAATAAAATCGAATTTTATCAGGGGATAATTGAATCCAAAGAAGGATATAGTCCCGGATTGCAGTATGTTCTGGACAATCTGCAAGAATTTCCCGGAGTCAAAGGAGCCCTCTCTGATCTATTATCTGTCGATCCCAAATACTATCTGGCGGTGGAAGCGGTCATTAAAGACATTTCAAGAATGGTGATTGCTGAAAATAGATCAGCCGCTTTATCCACACTGGACAAGTTAGCAGATTTAGGAAAAGGACGTATCTCTATCATCCCACTGGATCTTTCTTTTAATGGTCAGAAGGGCCCTTCGGTCGATCACTCCGGTTTAAAGCCGCTATCTGATTTTATCAGCTGCAGTACACAATTAGCGCCCTTAAAGAATTTTCTATTCCAAGGTGTTTTCACTTGTAGTGATAGTCAATTTAATGAGCTGATCAGATCATCGCAATTAACGGAATTCGCTATTGTCTCTGATAAAGGCCGCCTCAGAGATAGTTCCGGCTTTCTGAGCGGCGGATCCGTGCCTGCAGAATCCAATGTGATCATTGGTCGCTCGCAAAAGTTATATGAACTGGAAAAGCAATCCGACCAAATTGAGCGCGAAAACCAGGCCCTTAGCAGCCAGCTGAAACAACTAAGGAAAAACATTGAACAGACACTGACTGAACAGCAAAAACAGCAGCAAGCGCACAAGACACACACTGTCAGCTTACGCGATAAAGAAGAAGAGTTACGCGCAGTCGAGCAGGAAAAGGGCCATATTAATTCCCTATTAGATAATCTTAAAGAAAACCGGGTTAACATTCAGGTTGCACTGGATAACTTTAAAGAACGCTTATCCCGCAAGGATCCTGAGGCAACGCGTCTAACAGGAAAAATACAATCCCTTGAGCATCGTATTGAAGATAAAAACAGGGAATATGAAAAAATCGAGCAACATTCGAATCAGGAGAATCAGAATTTACAGCACCTCCGTATTGAGCTAATCAAACAGGAGAATAAATATCGGAATATAAAGGATTCACTGGCCGCTGCTGATAAAAGAGTAACCCAGCTCGAAAAGGAGCGGGCAGCCGCGCTTCAAGAAAAGGAAGACGATTTATCGAAAAAAACAGAAGTTGAACACCAATTGGCCGAAAATCATAAAAAATTGTCCGCTAGCACTCATAAGGTTGATCAGGCGTCTGCAAATCTCGAAAAAGTACGTCGCCAATATCAATCTCTGAGAGCTCAAATGCAAAATCTCAATGAAACCATATATCAATCACGTCACACGCGGGACATTCTGGCTGATAAGATTAAAAGAGCCGAATTAGAGCAATCCAAGTATATCGCCCGCGAGCAGGAAATTCGATCTGTACTCTCAGAAAAATATGAACAGACCTTACCCGAAAAAATTGAAGGTGAATTACCTTCAGAAGAGGCGGCCCAGCAAAAGGTACAGAGATTGAAACGGCGTATCGAGAAAATCGGGATGGTCAACATGGCAGTTAAGGATGAATATGAAACCGAAGCCGACCGTCTGGGATTTTTAGAAGAGCAGCGGGACGACCTGCTTGAATCAGAGACTACTTTACAGCAGGTTATTTCACAAATCGACAAAATTGCCCGTCAACAGTATACTGAAATCTTTGCAAAGATAAAACAGAACTTCAAGCGTACCTTTGCCATCTTTTTCGACGGAGGGGATGCCGATCTTAAACTGGTCGGCGACGAAGATCCTCTGGAGGCGAATATTGAAATTTTTGCCTGTCCCAGCGGAAAACGCATGCAATCTCTTAAAATGTTATCCGCAGGTGAAAAAGCCCTAACCGCCATTGCCTTACTGTTCGGTATCTACCAGGTAAAGCCCAGTCCCTTCTGCATCCTGGATGAAGTTGATGCACCGTTGGATGATAAAAATACGCAACGATTCACTAACGTCATCAAAACTTTTGCTCAGGAAACACAATTCATTATGGTTACCCATAACAAACTCACCATGAATGTCGCCGATTCACTATACGGTGTAACCATGGGAGAACAAGGTGTCTCCCAGATCGTTTCCGTAAAGTTGGATTAATTAGTTTGAAGGAGGAATTCAGATGTCAAATAAAAAAAACATACTTATAATATTAATTTTATCTTTTATCTTGCCGAGCACTCTAAGGGCGGCAGATTTCGATGTGGACCATGCTGCCTTTCGCGGCAATGAGGAGATTTCTATTCTTGAAATCTATCTGCTGATTCCGCGGAATTTATTTGAATTTGTCAAAGCTGAGGGTGGATATTTTCGCTCTGACATTTTAATCAGAGCTGCCTTGGTGCAAAACGACACCGTAAAAAAATATGAAGAGTGGACTTTGATTGATAAGCTCCAAGACAAATCCATGGATATCAGTACGCAAAAAATCCCTGAAATTGTAAGTTTTCAGACCCCGCCCGGGACCTATAAACTGATCATTTTCGTGGCTGATATTAACACCAAAAAAAAGCACCGGTATGAAGAGGTAATCCAATTACCTGCTTTCCAGCAAGACAAATTACAGCTCAGTGATATCAATCTGGCATCCCAGGTAGCGAAAACACAGACCAAGAATAAATTCAGCAAATATTTTGGCTACGATTTGATGCCAAACGCCAGTGATATTTTCGGGGATGCCGTCCCCATTATATATCCCTATTGCGAGATATATAACCTGGCTTACAATGCAAATTCACCTGGTAATTATCAAATTAGATATGTTATCACGGACATTGGCAATCAGGCCATCAGGACCTATGACTGGCAAGCAAAAGAGAAACCCGGCGTTTCAGCAGTTGCTTTGGATTTAAATGGGATTGACATACAGGATTTTTCCTCCGGGCTATATAATTTAAGAATCGATGTCGTGGATAATGCGACCCAGGATACAACTTCAGAAAAAAAACGGTTTTATATTCTAAAACAGGATAATCAGAATACCTATAATCGCCTGCTGGAGCAAAGTCGGTTAATGGATATGGATATGGCTGATTTGGATAGCCTGTTTGGGCCTCTATCTTATATTGCCACTAATAGCGAACAAAAACAGTATAAAAATTCCGATATTAAGGGGAAAAGAGAAGTCATTGCCAATTTTTGGAAGGGACGCGACCCGGACCCGGAAACAACTATTAATGAGAAAAAGGTCAATTTTGAAAGAAAATTGAATTATGTGAACCAGCAGTTCGGCACCGGCTCACGAGCAGGATGGAAAACCGACATGGGGCGGATATTTCTGATCTATGGCCCCCCTAGTGACATCGAGCGACACCCCAGTTCTTTGGAGAGCAAACCCTATCAAATATGGTATTACCATGGGATTGAAGGAGGGGTTGAGTTTGTATTTGTTGATAAGACCGGTTTCGGTCGCATGGAATTGGTGCATTCCACCGCGCGCAATGAACTTCAAGACTATAATTGGAAACGTTTCATAAATCAAGCGGGAGGATATTAAACGCCCCAAGAATTAACTAAGGCTCATCCCCCTTCAGGTATACATTTTTTCCGGGATATCCTTACGGGGTTCGGAAATTTATTTTTCCCCCCGCTGTGTCTGGCCTGCAACAGAAGAATTAGTTCCACAGAGATGCCCGTATGTCAGCGCTGCTGGCGAAACTTGAAAACTGCCGGGCCTGCCTTACTTACTGCGAAGGAAATGCCACCCTATCTCGATGATTTACATGCTTGTTTTTTATTCGATGCACTATTTCAGAAAATCATCCACACCCTTAAGTATCAAAACTTCCGTTCGGTAGGTTTCCAATTGGGGCAAGCCATGGCTGCCGCTTTACCAGCTCGTTATATTCAAAATCAAGAAACACTCTATGTGCCCGTTCCCCTCCATCCGATCAAGCAACGGGAACGCGGTTTTAACCAGTCTCAAATAATCTTAAACGGGCTAACGGATAAATTAGCGGTCGAAACTGCCCCCCTATTAATCCAACGGGTGAAAAATACATCCTCGCAAACCCAATTGACCAAAGCGGAAAGAGAAATCAATATGCAGAATGCCTTTGCAGTCAACCCAAAATACATCCATAATTACCAACGGATCATTTTAATTGATGACGTCTTTACGACAGGGGCCACTATGAACGCCGCTGCCAAGGCTCTTAAGCAGCAGGGCATCAAAAGCGTATATGCCTTAACAGCAGCGGCCCCTTCCTAAAGCGCGCCCTTTCACCACAAAACCATGCCTTAGCTACCACTGATTCGGGGCCAGTAAATAATCGGTTTTAATATGGTTAGAGTGTGCTATTTTCCTTGAAAAAAAGGTGTAAATAAATTAAAATTAGAGGCTACCAAGCCTTAAGGTATTTTTGGCAATCATAAAAAGACAGGTGAAAATATGGCAAGATTAACAATTGATGATTTAGATGTTGATGGCAAACGAGTTTTAATGCGCGTGGATTTTAATGTTCCCCTGGACGATGATCAAAACATCACCGATGATTTTCGCATACAAGCAGCCCTGCCCAGCATTGAAAAATTACTGTCCAAAGGGGCGCGACTAATACTCATGTCCCATTTAGGCCGGCCCAAAGGGCAACAGAAACCGGAATTGAGTTTAAAGCCGGTGGCAATCTATTTACAAAAACATATCAAGCATGTGGCCTTTGCCCCGGATTGCATTGGTGATGTGGCCCGGGATATAGCAGACCACCTCCAAAAAGGAGCGGTTCTGTTGTTAGAAAATTTGCGGTTTCATGCCGGTGAAAAAGCCAACGACCCCCAGTTCGCCCGTCAACTGGCTGAGTTGGGTGATATTTATGTTAATGATGCCTTTGGAACCAGTCATCGTGAACATGCCTCTATGGCCGGAGTTGCCGAACATTTTGAACAACGCGCAGCCGGCTATCTTTTAGAAAAAGAGTTGCATTATTTGGGGGATTACCTAAAAAAACCGAAACAACCTTACACTGCTATTTTCGGAGGCGCCAAAATTACGGGTAAGATCGAATTAATTGAACGCTTTCTGGATAAGGTTGAAAATCTTTTGATCGGCGGTGGCATGAGTTATACCTTTTTAAAGGCCAAGGGCTATGATGTGGGCAAATCTTTACTGGAAAAAGATAAAGTAGAACTGGCTCAAAAGGTACTCGAAAAAGCCGAGCAGGCAAATTGTAATGTATTACTTCCCACTGACGTAGTGGTTGTCGATGAAATAAAAGACCATGCCACTCCTGAAGTTATTTCTGTAGAGGAAATTCCAGCTGACAAAATGGGCGTGGATATCGGACCGGAGACGGTGACCCATTTTGCCCAGGTCTTAGAGCAAAGTAAAACAGTTTTATGGAACGGACCAATGGGTGTATTTGAAATCACTCAATTTGCGGTAGGCACTGACTCTATTGCCAAGCAGTTATCCGAGATCACTGCGCAAGGTGCGGTTACGGTTGTTGGCGGCGGAGATACCGCTTCAGCCGTGCGTTCCTTTGGCCTGGCAGATCAATTAACTCATGTCTCCACAGGTGGTGGTGCTTCTCTGGAATTGCTGAGTGGAAACGAATTAAAACCGGTAAATTTAATCACAAAAAAATAGGATTTAATATGGCACAAAAAATAGTAGCTGCCAATTGGAAAATGAACAAAACCATACCGGAGTCCCATAGCTTCTGTGTTGAATTGGCTAAAAAATTATTGAAAATCAGTCACACCGAAGTTATATTATGCCCACCTTTTACCTCGTTATTTCACATTAAAGATCCGTTGCAAAAGACCACTGTCGCTCTGGGCGGACAGAACATGCATTATGAATTATCTGGCGCCTATACCGGTGAAATTTCAGCCCCCATGCTAAAATCAGCTGCCTGTCAATATGTTATTCTGGGACATTCAGAACGACGCCACATTTTCGGAGAGTCTGATAAGTTAATCAAGAAAAAGATCGATACAGCCTTAAGCAACCAGTTGCAGCCTATTATCTGTATTGGTGAAAAAATTGATGAACGTAAAGCAGAACAAACAACGCAGGTCATTCAAGCCCAACTGCGTTCAGCCCTTGAAAATATCACCCAGGAACAAGCGACACGGTGTATTATTGCCTATGAACCGGTCTGGGCCATTGGAACCGGTTTGACAGCCAGTCCGCCCCAGGCCTCTGAAGCCCATCAGTTTATCCGCGATTTTATCGGTCAACAATATAATCAGGAGACTGCCGATCAGATTCCGGTTTTATATGGCGGTAGTGTCAAAGAAGCTAACGCCGATAAATTAATCATAGCGGATGAAATCGACGGTTTTTTAGTTGGAGGGGCAAGTCTGGAGGTAGATCATTTTGTTGCAATTATTAATACAGTTGAAGCATACTTAAAAAAACAGGAGTAAAGGTGTATACATTTTTAATCACCATTCATATTCTAATTTCAATATTTCTTGTATTATCAATCCTCATGCAGTCCAGTAAAGGTGGCGCGCTTTCCGGTACCTTTGGTGGCAGTTCGGGTGGAGCCTTGTTTGGCGGTCGCGGGGGTGCAACTTTCTTATCCAGAGTAACAACGGGCTTGACAATCGCTTTTTTCACGATCTCACTTTTCATCAGTCTGTTGTCTATACCGAAAGGTACAACCGAAAGTATCATTAAAAAAGAAGCTGATCGGCGGGTAGCACCGGCGGCTGATCTGCCTGTCCCCCAGGGCACTATGCCACAGCAAGCGGGCGTTCCTCAGAATAACCAACAGTCTCAAATACCTGAATAAGGTTATGTATTTGCGTTGCCGAGGTGGTGGAACTGGTAGACACGCATGGTTGAGGGCCATGTGGGCGTTAGCCTGTACGGGTTCGAATCCCGTCTTCGGCACTAGTTGTATTAGACACAATCAAATGAGAAGGATATGAAAACCAAGAGACTTGTCAATGTTAAGTTAATATCTTTAATTCTATTAATCACTTTCTTACTTTGTGCAGTCCTGACAGCCGAAACAGAGTTGGAACAAGCCTATGATATGTATAAAAATGGTAATTATCAGGAAGCACTTGAAGAAACGCAACAGCTTGTAGAAGAGGATCCCAATTATGCGGGTGCTGTATTTCTACTCGGGCGGATTCATTTTGCCCTGGGTAATTTAGAAAAAGCCAATCAATATATTAAAAAGGCCATCGAACTGGATAATACTAATCCCCAATTCCGGGAAGTCAGCAAAGAAATGTCCTCCTACGCAAGTAAAATATCCGAAGCCGGCAAGCTAATGAATTCCGGCAAATATGAAGAGGCAATAAAATTATATCAAGAGCTGATTAATGAGAATCCCAACTACTCCCCGGCTTACTTCAATCTCGGCCGGGCCTACATTCAAATTGACCAGGTAGCGGAAGGTGCCCGATACCTGAAAAAGTCCATTGACATGAACCCGGAGGAAACTAAATGGCAAGAAGCCTATCAAAATTTTGTCAGACAAATGTTGTATCAGGGTAATCAATATATGTCCCGCCGTAATTATGACCAGGCCCGTAAAAAATTCAAACAGGCGCTTATGCTGGATTCAACCGAAGTGTACGGATATTATCTGAGCGCCTTAACCTACCTCTATGAGCGTAATTACGATCAAGCCCTTAAATATATTGACAAAACCATTCAACACAATCCTAAGTACCAAAAAGCCTATCTGGTAAAAGGAAAAATTCACCTTCGCCAAAATCAGAATCAAAAAGCCCTGGAGGCCTTTAATCAGGCTGTTGAAATTGATCCTGATTACACGGATGCCTGGAGTAACATTGGCTATGTTCACTACAATAATAAAGATTACGATGAGGCCATCCCGGCTTATAAAAAGGTGATTAAACTCGAGCCGGATAATAAGGTCGCTTTTTCCAACCTGGGCGCTATCTACTTTAAAAAGAAGGCATTTGAAAAGGCTATTGAACATCTAAACAGAGCAGTGGAATTAAAACCAGATGATTATATGAGCTGGTACCGGTTGGCTGAGGCCTATAATGAAATAGGTCAGGCAAAAAAAGCCAAGAATGCGGCCGAATCCGCTTTAAAATATCGGTCCAATTTGGGAGGCGCCCTTTACGAACTGGGAATTGCTGAATTACGCCTGGGAAATAAATCGGCAGCCAAGGAAGCGTTTAAATTGGCCGCCCGAGATCCCAGCTGGAAAAAAATCGCTGAATTTCAATTAAAAAAATTGCAGTAATGCCATTTTACGCAAAAGGGGTCAATCGTCTGGGGGTGAGAATTAGATTAATCTCACCTTTTTCTTAATTGGCAATTGCAGTTCAATAGATTCAACCGGTCTGGTTTAGGCAATGAAAGTTGAATTTTCTATTAAAGTCGGGACCGATATCATTGAAGTTGAGCGGATACAACGGGCGATCCAAAAATACGGCCAGCGTTTTCTGAGAAAAATATATACCCAGAGAGAAATTGATTATTGCCAGAAACGCGCCTGGCCCGCCCAACACTTTGCCGGTAAATTCGCTGCCAAGGAAGCCGTTCAGAAAGCGATCATAAGCATGGGCCCCGATATCCAGGTACCCTTCACTCAAATTGAAATCAGAAATGATCGGGCTGGCAGACCCTTTGTTTCGCTGGGCGAAAATTTAAAAAAACAATGTGGTAACATAACCTTGGAACTATCTGTTTCCCACATTAAAGCTTACGCAACATCAACTGCAATAATGGTGCACAAATGAAAGAATATATTTTAACCAACGGTGAAGCCAAACAGGTTGATCGCTATACCATCGATATGCTGGGAATTTCAGGGACCCAATTGATGCACAAAGCCGGTGGCTTTGTCTCCTTAAAATCAAAACTTCTGTTGGAACATGTACCCGGCAGCAGAGTCGATATATTCTGTGGCACGGGCAATAATGGCGGCGATGGTTTGGTAGCCGCTGGTGATCTTTACGACTGGGGCGCCCATGTATCCGTATGGATTGCCGGCGATCCCCAAAAAATCACAGGCGATGCACTCCATTTCTATCAGAAATGTCAACAAATGGGGCTGAAAATCAGCAATCTGCAAAGCGAAGAAGATCTAGCCAAACTGGAAAACCTGCACGAAACCGATTTAATCATTGATGCTCTGCTTGGTACGGGTATCAAAGGCACGGTCAGAGGCATCATTGCCAAACTCATCCGTGAAATCAACCAGATCGAATGCCCGGTGCTGGCAGTTGACATTCCTTCCGGAATAAACGGGGATACGGGACGGATTTGCGGGGTAGCGGTTAAGGCCCGTCAGACGGTCAGCATGGGATTTTTAAAGCGCGGGTTACTATTCAATGAGGGTAGAAAATATGCCGGCGAAGTGATTCTGGCAGACTTAAATTATCCTGAGGAAAGCTTTCAAATTTTAGATACGCCCACCTATTTATTACACCGGCAGGATCTGAAAAATGTTTTCCCCGCAATCCCGATCGATACCTATAAACACCGGATGGGAAAAGTCCTGATCTATGCCGGTTCACCAGGCATGACCGGCGCGGCTACTCTGACTGCCAAAGGGGCTCTGCGGAGCGGAGCCGGTCTGGTTGTCGTGGCTGTCCCAGCCAGCCTTAATCCGATTTTTGAAGTCAAGCTGACCGAAGCTCTCACTGCACCTGTAGCAGAATCCGCCCAAAACACTTTATGTAAGGCTTCACTGAAGGATACAACAGATCGTCTCGAGTGGAGTGATGTAATCGCCTTTGGACCCGGCGTCTCTTACACTCAGCCGGTGATGGAATTCGGTTATGAATTGATCCACCAAGTCCAGAAGCCGCTGATCATTGATGCTGATGGCCTGCGCCTGTTTAAGGGTCATCTTGAGCTGATCGATCAGGCCCATGATTTGATCATTACTCCTCATTTGGGAGAATTTGCATTTATCACGGGCAAGCCGAGCGCGGCGCTCAAAGATGATATCATCGGTTTTGCGAAAAAATTTGTACAGGATCACCCCTGCACCCTGGTACTCAAAGGGGCACCGACCGTGACCGTGGCTCCGGACGGAACTGTAGCCGTCAATTCTACCGGCAATCCGGCGCTGGCAACCGGTGGCACCGGTGATGTGCTGACCGGACTTATCAGCGCATTCCGGGCCCAAGGGTTGGATTCCTTTACCAGCGCTGTCAGTGCGGTTTCCATTCACGGTTTAGCCGCGGATCAGGGTATCAAGGACCTGGGCATCCGCTCCTTTATCGCCGGTGATCTGTTAACCTATCTGCCAAAAGTACTCGAAGAATTTGACAGGATTGAGAATTGAAAGTCTGGCTGTATAAACTACCCGCTATTTTGTATACCCTCCTAATTTTTATCCTATCCGCACAACCCCAGGAAAAGCTACCCCCACTTCCACTGTTGCATATTGATAAAATTGTGCACATAATTGAATATGCCATCTATGGCTTTTTGTTGATGTTGGCCTACACCAGTGCAAAATCCCGGCTAATATTCAAATGGTCGGCGAGTCTGAGTATTTTTACCGGTATCCTATATGCAGCCAGTGACGAGATTCACCAGCTCTGTGTGGCGGGTCGGCATAGTTCATTAATTGACTGGATAGCCGATTCGGTTGGCGTTTTGCTGGGTATTTTAATATTTCGAAAATTGAAAATTAGCGCGAAATTGGCTTATGATCACTCTGCGTAGACTAACAATCAGTAATTTTGCAATCATCAAAGCCATTGATATCGAATTCAAACCTGGTTTTACCGTTATTACCGGAGAAACCGGTGCGGGTAAATCAATTATTATCAATGCCATGAACATGGCGCTCGGTGAACAGGCTGATATCTCAATGATCCGGGCCGGCGCCGAAATGGCAGCCATTGAATGCGATTTTACAATCCAGGGTCCCTGTGTTGAATTAACCGAATTATTAAGAGAAAACGAGCTCGAGATCCAGAATAAAACCCTGCAGCTCAAGCGGATATTGTATACCAGTGGCCGCTCAAAAGCCTGGATTAATGGCCGTCCCTGCCCGATCCATATTTTGAAAAAAGCAGGCAACTGGATTGTGGATCTGCATGGTCAACATACGCATCAATCCCTGTTGAACGAGAATTATCACCTGGATTATTTTGATGCTTTCGGAAATTATGAGGATCTCCTTGAAAAGGTCTCTGCGCTCTGGCAGCGACTCAAAGCCTTGCAAGAACAAAAACAGACTCTGGAGGAAAAGCGCGCTTTAAACCGTGAAAAACGGGAATTATGGCAATTTCAATATGAAGAAATCAAAAAAGTCAATCCGCAAGCCGGTGAATACAATCAGTTACTCTCCGAAAAAAAGACCCTGGAAAATACTGAAAAAATAAAACAGCTGGCCGCAGAACTGACCGAACGCCTATATGAAGGCGAAGCGACCTTACATCATGAGATTCAGGAAATCATCAAAAAGCTGGAAGAGCTGCATCAAATCAAAGCATCATTCAGTCCCTATATGGACCAATTAAAAGAGACCCAGTACCTGTTTCAGGAGCTATCTCAGGATATCACCCAATATAGTGATCATATCGAATATGATCCGCAGCGTTTAGAAACCCTTAACCAGCGCCTCTTTGCCTTACAGCAATTGATGAAAAAATATGGCGACTCCCTTTCCGAGGTATTAAAATATCAAAGAGAGCTGCAAGCTAAGTTAAATGCTGATGAAGGCCTTGATCTTCAATTGGAAAAGCTTAACAGCAAGATCAACACCCTGTGGCAAGAGTACAGTCAAGCCGCTGAAGCCTTGTCCCTTAAGCGTTCAGAGCTGGCTCCGGGTTTTGAAAGGGAAATGGCAAAGATACTCGAACGGCTGGGTATCCGGGGCAGTAAATTCAAGGTCAATCTCCGTCAACAACTCTCTCCCGCGGGATGGGCCCGAATTAAAGGAAATTCCTATCAGGCCCACATTAAGGGAATTGATGAATTAAACTTTTTAATCCGAACCAATCCGGGCGAGCCCTTGCGACCTCTGGTCAATATTGTATCCGGAGGGGAAATCTCGCGAATCATGCTGGCAATGAAGTCCTTGCTGGCGGGTCGCGATAGAATCCCAATCCTTATTTTTGATGAGATCGATGTTGGTATCTCGGGTAAAATTGCCCGCACGGTGGGAGCGGAACTGCGCCAGCTATCCTCCTCTCATCAGATCATCTGTATTACCCATTTGCCGCAGATCGCTGGCCTGGGGACCGATCACCTATCTGTGCGCAAAGTAGCGGTTGATAACCGCAGTGTTACTACACTGCGCCGGCTGAATCATGCCGAACGGGTTGAAGAACTGGCTCAATTACTGGGCGGACAAGAGGTCAGTGAATCGAGCCGCCAACAGGCACGCGAATTGCTTTAAATCGCGATTCGCACATCAATTATTTTTTTATCTTAATAAAATCATTTTACGGGTTTGGCCAGACCCCTGACTACTCAAGCGATAGAAATAAAGACCCGAAGGAACCGGTTCTCCCCTTTCATTTGTACCATCCCAGCTGACTTTATAATTTCCCGGCTGATAAAATTGATCGGTTAGGACCTGTACCAGCTGGCCTTTCAGATCATAGATAACCAAACGCACGGTATGGCTTTCAAATAATTGAAAGTGGATTGTGGTTTCCGGATTAAAGGGATTGGGATAATTTTTGTGCAGTTCAAAAACCCTGGCCATTGGCAGGTCAACGGACCGACCCTTAACCGACAAGGGTGCATAGGAGACCCGTAAATTGTCCAGATAAAGCGTTCCCTTGTTCAGGGAATCTATCGGCGCACTATTGCCGAGTTTGATTTGGATTGCTTTGAGCTGGAGCGGATAGGCATAATTCTGATTATATTCCAGCGTACTTAAGGTATCATACTGGGTGGAATCATCTAAAATTTCGGGGATCACAACCTGATGGGCTTGTCCATTGTCATCTGTTATTGCCAGGTAAGCAATATGTTGATTACCATCGGATTTAAAATCAAAACAAACCGCCTGAGGGATACCACCGATATAGATATCGGTCTTCAGATAGGCCCAGCTGTTGGCTGCGGATTGCCGGATAAACTGATAATCCAGACGCAGCGCTCCGCTTCCCTGAGTCCGCGGTGATGAGGTAATTGAGAGTTCACTCTGGCCCAGCTCCAGATACTCTCCATCCAGTTCCCAGTTGGACAGGTCATCCATGGCATTCAAAACGGTTTGTCCGGCAAAGACCTGAATATTGACAAAGGCGGTGTCAGTAAAGCCTGCATAGCTGACCTTCACCCGCGCCATACCCGGTGCTGTACCGCAAAATTGTCCCAGGGTATCAATTTGGCCGAATTCCGGATCCAGACACTGCCAGGTAAACTCAGATTGGGGAAATGAATGTTTAAAACCATCTTCATCTATGATTTGAACGTCAAAATTGACCGGATGGATCGTATCAGTGATACAATTTTTAGGGGATATGCAAAAATCGCGGATGGCTTTCAAATAGACAAAAGCGGAATCCTGCAATTCATTGTAATTAACCAGTACATAACCACTGTCATTGATCGCATCGGCGTGAAAGGTCCCGTCGCTAATCGATCCCAGGCCTGCCGCGACCTGGAATTGAACACTGTTCTGATCAATGCTGTGCGGATGATAATTTTGATCCCATCCGCTTACTTTGAAAGCCAGCGATTGGCCTTTAAACAGGCGGTAATTATCCGGCGCAACCTGGATGGCATGCAGTTCCCCGGCAGGTGCCTGACTGATCACGAATAGTCCATTACTGACCGCTCTTTCGAAACCATCGGAGGGTGAATTCTCTATTTCATTACGGACGATCATTTCAGTCGAACCACCGCCGTCCAGATTAAGCCCCCAAGCCACGCCCTGACCGATCATAAAATCAGCTAACTCGGGCAAATCCATGCCCCGGCTAAAGGACTGACGCCCATCAACGACCACAAAATAGAGTTTGGTACTGTCGGCGGAAAACCCGACGCCGGTACGGGGATGCCTGTCGGTGGCAAAAGTCGAGCCGCCTCCTTCAGCATGATAGCCCTGGAGGGCATAATTCTCGCCATCTCTGACGATGCGCGGAAAACCGCCGACCAGCTCTTTTAATTTGTCTTTCTGACCCGACAGTTCTAAGTAGATTTTGATGGTATCACCCAGATTGACGTTATCGGTCAAAAAAGTGGCCATCGTCCCACTGCCGGACAAAACGGCTTGATGACTGGGGATGGCCATATTACCAGCCGCTGTATTGGTCACCAGACAGGCGATCCTGTCATTTACCAACCAGCGCTCCACCGGATCAATCAGGATTTCGCGGCCACTGCTTCCGGTATTGGTAGAAGAACCATAATATGAATTGTACAGCACCAATTGATTCTCGCTCCGGGCATGGTTAATCTCTTCAATCGAGTGACTAATTCCCTTGGCCATTACTGTCCCGGAGTAATAGTTGGTACTGATGGCCGGGCGGCCATGCAGATCAATTCCAATGGTTGACCAATAGATCGGATTGCTGGGATCAATATTCTCCTTTTTTAGCAATTCTCCGTCAATCACCTGAGAATTGATCGGAATACCATCGCCGTCGAAAAAGTCGCCGTTAATTGCGCCCACCACATGGTGACTATCCGACTGAATGCGGGTGATCATAGCGCTCAATTTCTCACGTCCGACCAACTGCTGATCCGCTTTATGGGATTCAATGGAAATATGGGGATCGGTCAGATCAATTTCCAATACATTTAATTCCCATGGCGTCCAGGGATCAATTATCTTACGATGAACCACGCCGGGTCCGACTTGATTGGTAGCGGTTGTGATAAATTGGGCCCGGGAGAGAGACAAACTACTTCCCAGAATTATCAACAGCAGCAAAAAAGGATTTTTTTTCATTGAAAAACTCTTCAGTTATTTGATGATTAATAATTTACGGGTTTGCCTATATTCTCCGCTCACAAGACGGCAAAAATAAACGCCACTGGCCAATTGGCGACTATTCAGGGTTACGTTATATTTTCCAGCCGGCATTTTCTGATCTACCAGGACAGCGACAGGTGTTCCCAAAAGATCATACAGGACTAATTTTAGATCAGCTTCCTTTTTTATATGAAAACGAATCGTGGTACTGGCATTAAACGGATTGGGATAATTCTGCTCAAGTTGGATGGGACCGGCGATCTTAGGGCTTGGGGATGAATTAATCCCGGTAAGGTCTCCATAATGGGCCACCAGCTGATCAAAATACAGGCTGCCCTGATTGATGGAGTCCACCGGAGCGCAATACCCTAATCGTATTTTAAACCCTTTTATTTCAATAGGATAGACGATGGCAGGCTGATCAATGGTAATCCTGGCGGTCACAAATTGGGTGGAGTCTGACAAAAGATAAGGTACTGCCCGGCTGTATTTCCGATCCAGGAAGTCCCTGAATATCAGATAAACGGCATGGTCAGCACCATCTGATTTAAAATCAAAACTTATGGCAGCCGGTACACCATCAACTTCCAATCCAGGTGTATTTAAATAAGCATAATTCCGCTGAGATGCATTGCGGACAAAGCCATAGTCCAGACACAAGGCACCACTTCCTTGGCTGGCCGGTTGACTCACAACATTAATCTGACTGACCATTAAATTCAGGTTCTCACCGGAAAGAGTCCATTGCGAGATATTTTCCATGGAGTTTAAAAGCTGTTGTCCTGAATTTTGGGTAACAAAAACAGTTGCCGTATCACTGAAGCCATCATAATTGGCAATTACTTGTACAGTCCCGGCTTGATAGGCCTGAAAAATCCCGTTGGAATCAACCCCTCCGATCTGCGGGTCAGCACAATGCCAACTTACATTCTGATCCTGGGGATCCCGCAGCATGTTATCTTCATCATAAATGCGTAATGTAAAATCGACCGTATGCAGGGTATCGGTGACGCAGGAATCCGGCGTAATATCAATCCGGTCAATTGTTTTCACATAAATAAAGGCTGAATCCTGCCAGCCCTGATAGCTGGCATAGACATAGCCGCTATCGCCCGGCAGCTGGGCGGTCAGAAATCCATTACTATCGATAGCTCCGAAATTTCCGGACAGGCGATAGCTGACCTGGTCAGCGGCGATGTTGACCGGATTAAAATATTGATCCCAGCCAGAGGTCTTCAATTGAACCCCTTCGGCTTTAAATAAATGATAATAATCCGGTTCAATTTGGATCGTGGCCAAGCTTCCCTGGGGAGCTGCAGAAATCACCTCCAATGCGCTGGCAACCGCGGTTACACCACAACTGACAGCCGCATTGACGACCCGATCCCAGACCACCATAGTTGAAGAGCCACCCCCATCAAAATTAATTCCGTCGGCCACGCCAATATAGATCATGAAGTCGGCCAGCTCAATCAGATCCATGCCTTTACTGGGCGTACAATCGGCCCAGCGCTCGCCATCACCATCCACGGTAACAATGTAGAGGGTATCCCTACCGGCTGAATAACCGATTGCAGTCCGGGCAAACCGCTGAAAAGTATGCGGCGGTCCGCCTTCCTGGTTATAACCTTCCACAGCATAATTCTCACCAGCCTTTACAATGCGCGGATAGCCACCCATCAGCTCTGCAATCTCAGTTTCAAACTCAGTCAGTCCCAGATACAAATCCACGGTATCGCCAGCTTGAACATAATCCAGCATAAATTCCCGGGCAGTCCCATGTCCGGAAAGGACGACTTTGCCGGGATTGATGCGCATGGAACCCTGTCCATCGAAAATGGCATCCACATAACAGGTAATGGTATCATTGGCACTCCAGGGCTCCAGGGGGGTTAACTGGGCCTCAGCACCCCATTGATTGGTTTCGGTATCCTCGCCATGGAAATGGTTATATAGGACTAAATAATTACTACGTCGTTCAATATTGATGCCCGACAAGAAACGGTTAAAACCGTCCCTTGCCAATAACTTTCCTTTAAAGCGGGGAATGGCAATTTGCGGGATCAGATCTGGAGCAAACCCAATCACTGACCAGGTGTTATTGGTTTCGGTGCGTACAAACTCACCATTCACTACCTGCATATTACAGGGAATACCGCCGGTGGCAAAAAAGTCGCCATTAACCGCTCCGACGACCCGGTGACCGGAATAGCTGGTGCGAGCGGCCATGTCCGTCGGCCGCTCACGTCCATACAATTGATCATGGGCTTTGACGGTTTCAATTCCGATGAAAGAATCGGCCAGGGCGACTGCCAGTACGTCCAGGGACCAGGGAACCGTGGGTACCAGATACTGTTCATGGACAACGCCGGGACCGACCTGACTGGTAGCAATCTTGATATAATTTTCGCCAGCAGGGCCAGTAGAAATGGCAATTAAGATAATAATAAGAATATGTTTCAATTGGTTCCGCATGCGAAAGTTTGATTGCCTTTCAAGTTTTCTGTGTATATCTCTTAACTAAGTTAGCGGAATCAGACCTACTATGCAAAAGGGAAAAAAAGAAGGCCGGTGCTTACCAGCACCGGCCTTCTTAGATGAATCAGTTATCTGATTGGTTTACTTAATGAACAGCATTTTCTTGGTCTGTTCCTGACCATCAACACTGAGACGGTAGATATACATACCCGTCGGATTACCCAAGGCATTGAATTCGACCTGATGGGGTCCGGCGATTCTGACTTCATTGTCTACCAGCGTGGAGACTTCATTCCCCAGCATGTTGTAGACTTTCAGGGTCACCGCTGATTTCTTGTCCAGGACAAAGGGAATCGTAGTGGTCGGGTTGAAGGGATTAGGATAGTTCTGTTTTAGACGGAATTCATTAGCCACTTTCGGTTCTTCTTTTACATCAGTTGTGTAAGTCCATTTATCCAGAGTCCACATATAGAAGTCAACGGTGTAGAGGGTTTGGTCGTCGGTAAAATATCCACCGCGCGGACCATTGACGCCACCGGCAATATAGATGTCAGGATTGGCTGCAGCCGAATCCGGTGCCGGCGTACCAAAATACTCATCGATTTCATTGGTTTCCTTATTGAGGATATGCCAGCGGCTACCCAGATCACCAGCCCACGTTTGACGGAGACAACCCACCAGGATATTGCCGTCGGGCGCCCAGTCAATGGAACTGGACCACATGACAATACTTTCATAAGTGCTGTCTTGCCAGGTAAAGTCAGTATAATTACCCAAGGTATCCACAATATCAAAAGAATAGAACAGCGGATTGGATGAATAATACTTGGGTACGCCCCAGCCGTTCCAGGTGGTACCGAAATAGAGGTTCTGGCCGCCACCGTCGGCATCTTCAACTAACATTGAACGGGTAATATAGCCTAAAGTATCAATGGCATTACCAACATAGCCAAGATCAGTATCCAGCATTATGCATGGCCGGGCTCCGGCAAGTACATAGGAATGATAAATGGTGCCGTCACTGGCCTGGACTGGTTCAGTTAAGGTGCTTTTATCCGTAGCAGTATAACGTCCCATACATTCACCGGTTTGATAGTTAAACCGGTAAATCGAGGCCCAGGAACTAAGAATGACGTTCCCATCGTTATCCAGGGACATACCACATTGGGCACCATTATACTCAGAGTACACATGAAAAGTATCGGTACCACCACCGGGCAGATCAAAAGTTTTGATGGGGCTGAAACTGGCCATTGAACCATCAGAATTGAAGACCCAAACCGGTTTGTAATACGAGGTATCATCGGTGGTGACGCCATCGCCATCCATATCAGTGTAATCATTAAACAGGAAACCTTCCGTGTTTCCCATGTAGAATTGCACCCAGATCTTTCCTTCGGCATCCACCACAATACCATGGGGTGAATTCTGATAAACGAAATCTCCCGTGATGGGATCTGTGGTCCCAATCACAGTGGTGTCATCTGCAGAAAAATCAAAGACTGTTTCTGCATGTTGCCAGCCTGCCAGAGCAAATGTGCTCAGCAGAGCCAGGCTAATCAGGACTGTTAACAATTTCTTCATTACTTCCTCCTTTTTTTTAAACTATCAGTCATCGTCCTTGCGTATCATTAGTAATATAAACAATTAATTTATCTTTATCTCCCGTAGTAGGGAGCACTTTCTGTGAAGACCCGTACTTTATAAACCGTGGTCAGGTCAGCATTGTTTGCATTATTGGTATTAACATACAGGGATTGATCCTGATCCCAGGTAATCCGGAAGGCCATATGCTTACCCAGTAAGTCCGGATAGAGCAGCTCGAAACTACCAGTAGCCGGTTCAGCACTGTAAAGAACGGAATAATTGTTAGTGGCAATATAAATTCCGCCGTCTGTATCAAAATCCAACTGATTGATGGCAATATCAGCGTAAATGGTTGTGGAAAAATCAAGCACGGTTGCCAGGTCACCGGATAAACCGCCATTGGTGACATCCAGATCGGCTTTCATCAGGAAGGGCCCCGGGCTCATGGTGGTATCATCCCCGGTATAAGCACCCGTCAGATAGACCTGATCATAGTTTATCCGCAGCGAACTGAAAGTCGTATCACTATATTGAACTAAGGCAGTGGCAGACATATCGGTTATATCTACATAGTAAATACTTTTTTTAGTTGCCACGTAGAGATGTTCGTTTTCATCAAAATCAAGCGCAACCACATCAACATCTAATTGAGACATGTCGGCCTGAGCCAGGTTACTGCTATCGGCGCGCAACAGATATTTCAGATACCCCCAGTAGACCTGTCCGTTGGGCCCGATCCGGATATTGCTAACCGTTTTACCCATCAGGGTGCCGACCTCCATGCGGGTACCGTCCGGAGTAATCTTGTCCAATTTCGCTCCCTGGGAGCCCGGACGGGTCACGAACAGGTTGTCCTCACTGTCCACACACAGGCCTTTGGGATTATCATATTTCGTATACATGCCCGGTTGAGACAATGGTGTTTTCAGTTTATAGGGATGGGGGTCGATTTCCCCGTCAACACTATCCCCATAAACACCAAACAGGTAGGCGCCATGGACGGCAATCTTCAGGGTTAAAGAATCCTGATAATTGGCCGGTGCACTTACTGTCAGTTGATCGGCTGAGGCTTCTAATACCTGTCCCAATTGTCCTCCGAACCAGACAAAGTTAGCCTCTATATCCGGATTAAAATGGTTACCGTCAATAACAACAATTTTGCGTGTTCCCACACCACCATAGGTAGAATCCGGGGGAGATACACTCGTGATAAGTGGTGTTGGTTCGCCTTCCTCATCAGGATTCCAGACACTGGGTGGGTATTCAGGCTCACAACTGACTAGTAGTAAAGCCCCCACAAAAAGTCCCAACAAAATTATTAAAACATTCTTCTTCATTTCAATCTCCCTTGGTATTTAGATTTTATCAAGTTTAAACTTAAATGTCAAATACTATTCGGTCTTTTTTATAAAGAGAATCTGACTGTAAAGCGCTGCACATTATCAAATACGCCAAAAGGGGTATAAGCATAATCTATCGCAGCACCAAACTTCTCTATCCCAAAGCCAAAAGCCACATTATTCTCATCACTGTTGCCAATATAGCCTAAACGGGCATGAAAGGTCTGCAACAGACTATACTGCAACCCCAACTTCACCTGCTCCGGATAGGAGCGCGGATGGGTCGCATCCAGGGAGACCAGTAACCCATGACCCGACATGCCTTCCACCAAATCCAATACATCCATGGAAATGCCAATCCGAAAAGTCAAAGGCAACTGAAACCCCTCCTTCTCAAACTCGATCTCCTCCGAAAAATTGCGCACCGACATCCCAAAAACCAAACTCTTGAAACCGGTCTTGAAAATCGTCCCAAAATCAAAGGCCGTGGCAAAGGCTAAATTCTTCTTGACCGTTAAACTGTCCTCGCCTACCGGAACCATACTCTTGCCTAACTGCTGACCCGTGTACTTGACCTGACCACCCACCGAAAACTTGTCCGTCAGGGCCTTGGCATAGCCTAAACCCACGGAAAATGCCGACGGCTCAAATATCTCCGTGTCTATATAACCTTGCTCATTACCCCAAACCATGGTACCCTGAATCTCTCCGTAATCCACGGACATGAATGACATACCAACTACTCCAAAACGACCACCCAAAGGACTTAAAGCCAAACTGTAGGCATTATGGGTGATGTCTGCTATCCAGTTGTTACGGGTCGCCGTCATATCCAAGCGGGTGGACATGCGCGCCATGCCGGCCGGATTGAAAAACAAAGAAGCCGAATTCAACTCCAAAGTGGTGATGGCATCGCCCATGGCGCCACCCCGGGCATCCGTGGCCACACTCAAAAACTGAAAACCGGTCTGCGCTAACTTATCCTGCGCAAACAGCGGATTCACTGCCAGAGAGATCAAGGCAACGATGGTCAATATTTTCATAATTTTTACATTCATATTAAAAACTCCTAATGATATGCACATTTCGTTTTTATCTGATAATGACAAATTTTTCGATGGCTTCATCTCCTTTACGATACATCAATTCATCTCCCGAGGCACCAGCGGGATAATTCTTCGTCACCTCAAAATGGGCGATATAAACACCGCTGACCACGACTTGCCGGGAGGAGGTGATTGAATTCCAGGTTTCATCACCACTGCCATCTTCATGCGAGATTGTCTTAATCAGATCCCCCCGCTCGGTATATATCCGTATCTTGCAATAGGCCGGAATATCCAGGAACATGATTTTGTCCGGTTCCCCGGTATATTGATATTTATTTCTGGCTTTAAAATTATAGGGATTGGGTACGATCCGAATACTTTGCAAACTAGTACCGGCTTTACGACGCAAATAAGCCGCCTTATTGGTTTTGGTATAGAAGCGGCTGCTTTCCAGCACACCGGTCGGATTAGCCACCCCAGCGCTGTTTTGACTGCCATCCGTATAAGAAACAATATAATAATAATAAGAAAAGCCGCGGTTGGCTGTTTTATCTTCAAAATACTCCTCACCAGGCGGTAAATCTGCAATCCGATCAAAGAGCGTATCCGGTTTGCCCACCGCCCGGTAAATCCGGTAGCCACCAAAATTGGCATTACTTTCAGAAGGGCTGCCTACCCAGGAAAGCATAATTTTATCACCGCCGGAATTGATTTCAAAAACAGGCGGCGGCTCGGGAGGTTGGGGTATCTGGTAATCCATATTATAATTGCGGATAGCGCGACTAAAAGTTAATAAGATAGAGTCCATACCAGTATAGACCCAGGCATTTTTATAGAGATCTTCATCGTCGGTAGTTCCGCCATAATTTACCTCGACCGGAAAGCGTCCGTCCGGTGGCAACTCAAAAGGACCATTATCACTGTCATCCCGATAGGCGGTCAACCAGCGACGACCAATATCTTCACACTGGGGGCGACTGAGTCCGCTAATGCCTTCCACTTCAACAAACTTAATACTGTCGCCCGGACCCAGATCCCAGGGACCATAGGTGAGCATCACATTGGTACCGCCACCATCATTGTGAATGGTATAGGGATCGACCTTATGGGTAATGCTGTTTGTATTTTCTTCATAAAAGCGGTCGGTTCCCCCTTTATCTTCATTGGGGTAGGGATTACCGCTGAGCATATCATAGACTTGGCTCATGCCCAGTTGGTCTGTTTCCCGCAGATCCCCTATTGAGGGATAAGTATCGCCGGCGTGCCAGCCTAAAAAAACCGGTTGTTGAGGGTCATCACTGCGATCCTGCACACTTTTATCCACATGCAGCACAGCCGAACCGGCGAATTGCGGCGCAGTCAGACGGCCTTTACCATTCATATCCGGTGCCCCGATCATGTCATAGGTAACCACCTCCGACTGTCCCAGCCAGCTGAACGCACCCCGGATCCAATCCAATTCATCCAGCGGAGTATCTTCGGTAAAAGCCTTAACATCGGCAGCATGGGTGGCATAATTCTCACCCCGCCGGGTAACCCAGCTGTGTTTCCCCCAGGATTGCTGATTATCGGAGTTGGCGGCTCCTTCACGACAGACACTGTAGCGGGTTCCCCACCCCACTCGTAAACCGCGCAGGGAATCACTTAATTCAATTTCCGCATCATAATCCGTATTGCCGGTATTGGTAAATACATATTCTTTGATAAAATAATTATCATGGTAAGGTTGACTAAAGGCCAGCACCCGCCGGGTCATGGTTAATCCACAGGACATGTTAACCACATTATTAACGATCCGGTCAGGTATTTGGTTGGGATTGACGGCATCCACGTCGCCACTGTAAGGCGCGGTAATATTAACGCCATCCACATAAACAGTTGGCGGATCAAATTTTGCTGTCTGTTTCAATTCCATGGGAAATAAGGAGTGAGTCACATAGCCACTATAAATATAATTAGCCCACGTGTCCCAATAAAACCCGTTTTCATCGGTATAGTCCTTGATGGCGACCCAGGCGCGTTTAATCACGGCATTATCGGTAAAAGAGTAATCAGCCGGCCAGCGTAATCCTTCATAATAACTGTTGTTCCAGGCCCTTTCTGAGCCGTAGGCGGTAAAATGACTTTGCAGCTCACCGATACGAATATAGCGTTTGGCATTTTCATCTACCTGAGCTCTCAAAATATTCATATTTATCGTCAGCATTAATGCAAAAATTATTGTATTAAGCAGAGTTCTTTTGATATCCATATTTTCTATCCTAATCATTCTAAATTAGAAACTAATTTTTACGCCAAATTTAATTTCGCGGGGATTAAGAAAGGTCATTGAACGTACATTGGGCATATCGATATAGGCTTTATTTTCAATGCGTTCTGCATTGCGTTGGTCAATGGCTTCATTTTCAGCGGCAATCTGCGAATCATTACCCGGATTTGGAATCAATTCTTCCAGAGGATCATAAGCCACATCCCAATCCCGGTATTCACCGACACGATCATTACCTTTATGCACACCTTCTTCCCAGTCAAAGCGTAAAGACTGCATGTAATCATCATAATCACGACTGCCGGAAAATCCGGAATAGGATAGGAATTTCGTATTGAGCAGGTTGCTCACATCCACATAAAATTGCAGGCGAAACTTTTCCATTTGAAAATTCTTGGTGAAACGTAAATCGAGCATGTAATTATCCACCCACTGGACATTGTTGATAACACCATAGCCAAGAATATTTTCCGGATTATAGGTGGTGTAGGCCCCCGCTTTCCAGGTGGCTAACAGATTCAGATACCATCCGCCCAGCGGATTGATGCCCATAAGAGCTGGTCCGAAGTCAACCGGCGTGTGAAAATCCAGATTAGCCCGGGCATAGGGTCTGGGCTTGGGTCTTTCCTGATAGGGATTTTGTTTTAAATATTCCCGTTGCCGGTTGGGATCCTCATAGTGTTCCAGGATGCCAAAATAACCATAGGTATTTACCATATAAGTATAATTTACAAATCCGGATATCCATTTACCGCTACGTTTATCCAGCGTTATTTCAAAGCCTCTGATATCTTCATAATGATTATTCTCCGGAGTTGAATAGCGCACGGAGGCATCAATATTTTGATAATCTATCCAGGCTATTTGATTGGTTACATCCCGGTAATAACCCGCAATATTTAAAAGAATCTGATTAAATAAATTATGGGAATACCCTACTTCGTAGGCAACGGTCTTTTCTTGTTCTAAATTAGCATTACCAATCGAGGTTACCGAACCATCATAATACCGCTGAATTCTGAAACGATAGGTTGAGGATGGCTCAGCGCGAAAATGACCATAGTTAAAATACAATTTTGAATTTCGGGTAATGGGATGGGAGATCCCCAGCCGGGGGCTGAGGGCCCATTTCGGTTTCGCATCCTGGCTGGGCGCCTCTTCTTCCAGTAAATTGCCTTTACCACGTTTATAATACTCACTGTAGGGATCCAATTCATAGTATTCGCGATTGGGGTCTGTATAATCCAGCCGGATACCGAGATTGGCCACGAATCCTTCATATTCTAATTTATCCTGGACATAAGCCCCGAGCCGATAAGGAGTTACCTGATAGATCTGTTCCCGGTTCCAGGTTTCCATACCGGGATTACTGGAAAAGGACTTGATATCAAAATTATTAATAATCAAATCCAAGCCGGTTTTAAATTCATGATGCAAATTTAACTGGCTGACAAAATCAAACCGTAAATTCGTGGTCGCAATATTACTTTTATCCCGCCCCAGATTCATCCAGCCGCCCAAGCGGATGTTATCCCCGATAGATCCGACGCCATAGCCCCAATATCCATAGGGGGCCTCATCAACAAGATACTCTCCCTCTTCCGGGAAAATATCATATTTCTTGGTCGTGTCCCGCAGGGACATCTGGTAGGTGTTATAGTGATTATTGTTATGCTGCAAACGCAATTCGTAATAGGTCTTGGAGGAAATCACTTTGTTCAATTTAGCACCCAGAATTGTCCGGTAGATTGCTGTCGGACTGTACCAGGGCGGTACAAATAAGACCTCGGAGGAAGAGCTGGCATAGTTAGCGACTCTGTAATCTGATCTGATCACATCACCTGTTGGTGTGGTTGTCCAATTGTAAGGCGATGCGGAATGGGTTTCGCCATACTTGGCGGTGAGGGTCAACTTCATATCCTGAGTGATGTCAGACGTAATTTTAATCCGCCCCATATTCTCATCGTAACTCTCCCGGGATAAAGGCACCAGAAACATTTCCCGTATATCGCGGTAGGAAGCATAAAAGCGTAAATTGCCAAACTGATCACCGATCAGAGGGACCGGTCCGCCAAAACCCATATCAACCACATAATCGGGCTTTTCAATAACACCATGTCGGCGGTGCTGCCATTCGAACAAACGCTTGGCACCATCGGGAGTCAAATCATTTTCCGGATTATTATCTCCTTTTACCGTTTGTGCAGAAACAGAATTCCAGCCTTGGAAATCAGGGTATTGACGCTTGGTATAACTATCCCAGGCATCGGTTCCCACATAGCAGATATCCGGATCCATATAGGGCCTTAAAAAATAAGAGTTGCTGGAATAGGGAGTGTTACCGAAGTGCTTTTTGCCGGCCGGTCTGTATCTCATCATAAAGGCACCCGAATATTGACTCCGGGAGCCCTCTTTGGTTACCACATTGATGACTCCGGAGCGGACATTGCCATATTCAGCATTGAATCCACCGGTCTGGACTTTGACCTCTTCCACCGTATTTAAGCTGACCACGGAATAAGGTTGGTGGGACCGTTCATCATTCTGCACAAAACCATCGACAATAAAAGCGGCCTCACGTTGGCTGCCACCCCGAATTTGCATATTTTCGATACCGGCTTGCAAACTGATCACCTCAGATACTTCCGTGACCGGCATGGATTCGATTTTTTCAGATTCAACATTCAGTTGGCTATTGGATACATCCTGGGCCACAATGGGTCGTTCCGCGACCACCACTACCTCTTCCATATCCAAAACTTCCGGCCGCAGCTCAATATTAATTTCCGTGGTTAAATCAATTTTAACGACTACATTCTTCACCGTAACTTTCTCATAACCCATCATTGATGCTTTCAAAGTATAAGTACCCGGTGAAATATTGAGAATGGCATAATATCCTTTTATATCGGAAGCCGCCCCCATACTGGAGCCTTCAATTACAATATTGGCACCCGGTAATGGATTTCCGGTTTCCGCATCGGTAATGTATCCGGTAATCTTTCCGGTAGTCCCGGCGGTCAGAATGGATACACCTATCAGACCGATAAGGATCAGTATACTTAATGATAATATATCTTTCTTATTCATAATCACATTCGGATAAAAAATTTAAAAATTATTATTACAAAGAGAATCTGACTGTAAAGCGCTGCACATTATCAAATACGCCAAAAGGGGTATAAGCATAATCTATCGCAGCACCAAACTTCTCTATCCCAAAGCCAAAAGCCACATTATTCTCATCACTGTTGCCAATATAGCCTAAACGGGCATGAAAGGTCTGCAACAGACTATACTGCAACCCCAACTTCACCTGCTCCGGATAGGAGCGCGGATGGGTCGCATCCAGGGAGACCAGTAACCCATGACCCGACATGCCTTCCACCAAATCCAATACATCCATGGAAATGCCAATCCGAAAAGTCAAAGGCAACTGAAACCCCTCCTTCTCAAACTCGATCTCCTCCGAAAAATTGCGCACCGACATCCCAAAAACCAAACTCTTGAAACCGGTCTTGAAAATCGTCCCAAAATCAAAGGCCGTGGCAAAGGCTAAATTCTTCTTGACCGTTAAACTGTCCTCGCCTACCGGAACCATACTCTTGCCTAACTGCTGACCCGTGTACTTGACCTGACCACCCACCGAAAACTTGTCCGTCAGGGCCTTGGCATAGCCTAAACCCACGGAAAATGCCGACGGCTCAAATATCTCCGTGTCTATATAACCTTGCTCATTACCCCAAACCATGGTACCCTGAATCTCTCCGTAATCCACGGACATGAATGACATACCAACTACTCCAAAACGACCACCCAAAGGACTTAAAGCCAAACTGTAGGCATTATGGGTGATGTCTGCTATCCAGTTGTTACGGGTCGCCGTCATATCCAAGCGGGTGGACATGCGCGCCATGCCGGCCGGATTGAAAAACAAAGAAGCCGAATTCAACTCCAAAGTGGTGATGGCATCGCCCATGGCGCCACCCCGGGCATCCGTGGCCACACTCAAAAACTGAAAACCGGTCTGCGCTAACTTATCCTGCGCATAGAGGGGCATAGCAAGTAATAAAACGCTACACAAAATCATACAGGATTTTTTATTAATGCACATATCCAAAATACCTCCTAAAAAATATTGCCATAAAATTTATTCACTCACAATGGCTAAATTAAGCTTATTATTGCTGGTTTGCTCAGTACTAATAATCTGGAGCAGATAGTCGGCATTCTGGACTTGGTACTCATAGCGCATTTCGATTAGGGTGACCGGTAGGTCGTCATCGGTATCATGGAAATACCCGGCTACTGTTTCCAGGGGAATTGCATCCGAGAGCAGGTTTACTTCGCTTCCCGTGGTCTCGATCAGCTTAAAATGAACGTTCTCTTTGGTAAACAGTACAATTTTTCCAGATACATTGGACTCAAGCAATACAAAATTATTATCTTTTGACTTGTTGAACGTGATGATATAATGGGTATTCCCTGGAGAAACAAATGCTGTTTTTGCTTTCAGCGTATCGACCAGATTCAGCATTGATGATGAGGAGACACTATCAACAACACCACCCCCCCAATTAATAACGTAATAACCGGAGGTGTCCAATACTGTAGGGGCCGGGACTTCCGTAATGGTAGTATCCGATAATATGTCCACGGCGGTTTCATCAATAACTTCCATTTCATAGGTTTCTTCCTCGAAATCCTCACAGGCCATCCAAACCAGCAGGAATGCAATGATAACCAACGGAAAAATAATTTTTAGGCTATTGCGCTTCATCTTTTACTCCTTATATATATCTTATCTTATTACGATAAACTTTTTAATGACTGTATCTCCCTTTTTGAAATCCACATCAGTCTCGGTCACTTCGATATGAGCGATATAGACCCCACTGACGATCATTTGCCGTGAAGATGTAACGGAATCCCAAGCCTCATCACCACTATTATCGGTATGATTAATGGTTTTAATCAAATCCCCCCGTTCAGTGTAAATCCTAATCTTACACTTAGGCGGTAAATTATAAAACATCAGCCGGTCCAGGCCTGATTGTCCAAACTGGAACGGACGGGCCTTAATATTAAAAGGATTGGGCACCAAGCGAATGTTTTCCAAATTATCACCGGGCAGACGACGTAAGTAAGCCGGCTCAATTGTGCGGGTCCAGAACAAACTGCTCTCGATAGTCTTTCCCGGTATAGTAGTATTCACCGTTCCATCATCGAAAGCGGTGACATAGTAAAAATAATCGAAACCGCGCTGGGCAGTACGATCCTCATATAAATTTATCAATTCATTTCCAGTTCCCAGACCACATTCATGTATTAATTCAAAGGTTGTATCCGCGGTACCCACTTGCCGGTAAATCCGATAACCGCCAAAATGATCGTATTCTTCAGCATTGTTAGCCCACTCCAATGAAATCCGGTCACCCCCGGAATTGACTTCAAAGGTCTCGGGCGGAGGGGGTGCCGGATCCACTGTCAGACCAGCGGACCAGGTCGCCTCAGCCCGGTCAAAAGCCCGAAATAAAGAGTCTTTTCCGGTGAATACCCAGGCATCTTTATATTCATTTTTATCAGTTGTTTCGTTTCCATCGGGAAGAATGTAGGGGGTTTCTTCCTTATACCATTTATACCCAACATTTATTTTTTTCTCCCAGCTGATATCCCCGATACATTCAGCGACCACAATGTGAATACTGTCACCGGGTGATAAATTATAAGGTCCAAATCCAATGCCCTGAGAGATCCCGCCGCCACCGGCATCCTGGTATTCATCAGCATTCTCAGTCCCGCCAAAGGGGGCGTCCTGCCAGCCGGCATTATGTTCGAATCCCAATTTAGCGGCATGGGTTTGGTCTATTTCCGGTAAATCACTGGTCATGAATTGGTATTCCGTGCTCATCTTAGCCGGATTGAATTGGTCATTGGGTTGGGTAATGTCATGATCGGACCAAAAATGGGAGGCAAAATCGAACTGACTGACATCATTACTGGGATCAGAAGGACTCTGATCGGCATGCAGCACCAATACACCGGGAAACTGAGAAGCACCTAAAAATCCGTTGGCAGGTTTGGTGCCCCCTCCCAAATTGGGCCCTCCAATGTTATTGCCCTGATATTTGGAATGCAATCCATGAAAGGCATAAGCGGCATTATAATCATCACCAAAGGTGTTATGTAGAACTTCATTAACGGTATTATGCCCCCAGGTCGCAGACTGGGGTGTCCAATAATAACCATAGGCACAGGCATAACTGGTCATGGCCCAGCGATATTGTAAAAACAAAACCATATCTGTTAAGGTTTCGTTATGGCTATTGCCATCACTATCGTAAATACCGGTATTTTCCAGTTTAAAGTCGTACATGAAGTATTCATCATGATCGCCCTGACTGTACCCATAGACTTTACGGGTTAAGGTTATCCCGATTGAGGTGTTGACTTTATTATAAAGCATGCGGTCCGCTTTCAGATTGGGATCAATTTCATCAACGGCATCCCGAAAATAGGTTTCCGAAGCAGGAGTGCCGTCCACAAATACGGCCGGATGATCAAATTTACCGATCAACTTGAATTCCTGGGGCATAAATTCGGAAGATTCATCCAGAATCCGGGGACCGCAGTGCACGACTTTGTAATCATAAGTGACCCCGGATAAGGGATCCGGATAGTTTTTAGACCCGATCCAGAGTCCCTTAGCGGCTTGTACATCTTGCATTTCATAAAGGGCGGGATATATAAAACCATCCTGCTGATCGGGAATTTGATGCCTCCGCCCCACCTCAATTTCACAGCCACCGCTGGAAAACCAATTTTGCAACATTCCAATACTTATCCAGCGGGTTTCATCTGCCAGTAGAGTGGATACAAACAACGGAATCATAAATATTAAGACTATTTTCCTTATTCCATATTTTCCTAAAAATTCCATAATAATTTCCCTCGTTATTTTATTTTAGATCGAACGAAACGGTCATCCCCATGAAAATATCTCTGGGAGTAAGAAAAGTAATATAGGATTGGTTGGGCATGTCGATATAGGCGCGGTCTTCTAATATTTGGTCAATGGTTTTATTATCAACTGCTACCCAATTGCCATCCTGGTATTGGAAATAATCTTCTTGAGCACCATCATAATATATCACGTGGGGATTGGGATTATTGATATTCATATAATTATCAGTGTAACTCATGGGCTGATGCTCAACCCCTTTCTTACGATATTCACCATAATGATCATCCCCGGGAATCCCATTATATTGAAGTTGATCATACATATCTTCAGGGAGATGCAGAGACTCCATATAATACCGGTAATCATGATAATCAGTAAAAGAATCATTGAAATATTTATAATTCAAGAGGTTATAGACATCGGCAAAAACCTTGACCCTGATATTATTAAAGCGAAATACCTTAGCAGCCTTTAAATCAATATTTTGATAAGGTAGGCTGGTTAGGTTGTACTGGATACCCGGGACATTATTCGGATTCCAGGTAACCGCATAACCACCGGTAAAGGAAAGAATGAAATTAAAGTGCCAGCCACCCAAAGGATGCTGATTAGCAATTGAGGGACCGTAATTTTCCGGGGTGTGGAAATCGATATTACCCTTGAAGCGGGGTTGCGCCGGATACCAATATTGCCGATAGGGATTCCTTCTGTCATAATCACTTTGTTCCGAGGGATTTTCAAAATAAGCGCCGAGACCAAAATAGCCATGGGACCGTAACCGATACTCAAAATTGACCATTCCGGTCAACCAATCACCATACCGTTTAATAAATTCTAACTCAAATCCTCGAATATCTTCGTAATGGTTAGCAGTTAGCTTATTGTAGGCCACCTTACCATCCATATTAAAGTAATCTGTCCAGGCCGTTTCATTATCAATGCTTTTGTAGTAGGCGGAAACATGCAGCAAATAGGTATCAAATAAGGACTGATCAAAGCCGACCTCATAAGAAATCGTGCGGGTAAAGGGCAAGGTGGGATCGCCAATATAATCGACCTGCCCGTTAAACTTCCGTTGGAGTTGATAGTGATTTTCCGCTTCCGGGATCTCGCGATAATGACCATAATTAAAAAACAGTTTGGAATTGGCGGTAATCGGATGCGAAATAGCCAGACGCGGACTGAGGTACAACTTGGGATCTACTTCCAAGGTTTTATATTCATCTTCATATTCTGGTTGATAATTTTGCGAGAAAAAATCCTTAGGTCCAAAGCGGCTCACATCATACCATTGTCCATTAAAAATATAATATTCCGGGATAAGACCGATGGTGGTGATCCAGCCTTCATATTCAATTTTATCTTCAATATAGGCAGTTAATAAAAACGGCTGCCGATTAAAATTTGTCCAATAATTACCTTCCGGTAAAAATTCATTCTGCATGCCAAAATCAATTTCAAAATTATCATATTCGAATTTAAAACCGGTTCTTAATTGATGGCGGAAATTGATCTGAGACACATAATCAAATTGAACTTGGTAGGTAACAAATTTACTGAAATCCCGTGAGGTACTGACCGCGCCACCCATCATCAGCCCGCCGTCGATACTGGAAACCGGTTGGGGCCAGAAGCCTTCCGGGGCTTCATCAACCCTATAATCCAGCGGTCCCGGGAAGATGTCATATCGATCAGTGGTATCGCGATAAGCGCCATGATCAGTATGATATTTCTTTTGAATTCGTTTGGCTTGCAGAGTATAATAAGTCCCTGAATTAACCACTTTATTCAGTTTCCCGGACAAAACACTATAAAATTTGGTGGTTGGGCACCAGTAGGTATTCATATAGACCCGCCAAGGAACGGTAAAACCGCCCTGATTCACTTCACTAGCGACTTCCCAGGTACTATTAAAGTAATCGGTACCACCGGATCTGGAGCGGGTGGTGGCGTCAATTTCACCATAAATCCCCTGGAGGGTTAATTTTGTACTCGAGGAAATATCCGAAGTAACCTTTAACATGGTGCTTTGGTCGGTCAAACCTTCGCGAGATAAATGCATCAGATACATTTCCTTTTTATTGCGATGGGAAAGGAAAAACCGCAGGTTACCTAATTTTTTACCACCCGGCACCGGGCCGCCAAGTCCCAAATCAATGGTACGATCAGGGGATTGAATATACCCCTCTTTGCGATATTGCCATTCAAACAGCCTTTTCGCACCGGCCGCAGTCATATCATTGGCCTCATTATCGTCAGACAGCAAACTCTGAGACAAAGCGTTCCACCCGTTAAATTGCTGATATTGCCGCTGCTCAAATTCATTCCAGTACCCGTTCTTAGTTCCTTCCCAACAAACATTTTCATCCAAGAAGGGCCGCAGCCAGGTTGAATTGGGATTATAGGGGGAAATACCAAAATGCTTGCGTTCAGCCGGACTGTAGCGCATTGTTACCGTACCACTATAATAATCTTTTGATCCTTCCTTAGTGACTACGTTTACCACACCGGAGCGTACATTACTGTATTGGGCGCTTAAGCCACCGGTTTGTACCGATACTTCTTGCATGGAACTAAGCGGCAAACTCATCATCGGCTCATTAGTCCTTTCATCTCGGAGCGTGATACCATCAACGGAAAACAGAGCTTCACTGGAGGCACTGCCACGGATGGAAAGACCGGAGGTAATTCCGGCTTTAAGGCCAATTACTTCGCCCACATCGCTGGCTGGTAATCTTTCGATTTCATCCGCAGAGACACTCTTTTGACTGCCGGCAACATCCTTTTTGATCACTCTTCTCTGGGCAATGACTTCAACGGCTTCCCCTTCAATTACTTCTTGGGACATCTGAATATCAATTTCAGTAGTTTGGTCTATTTCTACACGAACCATTTTTACCGTAGTCCTGGTATATCCAATCATTGAAGCTCTTAAGTTGTAAGTCCCCGGTGAAATATTCGTAATCACAAAGTTGCCATCATTATCAGTGGCGGCCCCCATACTGGTGCCTTCGACCACCACATTCACACCCACCAGTGGTTCGCCGGTTTCGGCATCGGTAATTGTGCCGGCTACCTTTCCTGTCGTGGCGGAAAATATAATCGAAAAACAAAAAAGAAATGATACGAATAGATAAATAATTCGTTTCATAATAACTCCATTTTGGATATTGACTTAATTATTACTATATAGGTAGTTGATCTATGCTGGATATTTTTTTTATATGAAGGGATAGACATTAACAATTATTTTTTAGGATACCTGCCTTAATATTGGTCGCTGTTTCAATTTCAAACTTAACGCTTTATTATCAAAGCTGCGTTTTGAATATATGAACTCCAAAAAAAATAGTCAAGTTTATTCACGGGTTCTATTGCCGGGGGTGCATTCTATTCTGTATTATTAGATTATATAAAATATATTTAATCATTTTTTAGGGGCGATTTGTTTAATTTATAAGGTTTCATATCATAAAATGTAGCTTATTTAATTATTTTAGACCAGAATAACTTTAAGTGCTGCCTGAGAATGTTTTTATTTAATACCAAAAAAATCAAATTAAAAAAGGGCTTCTATTGCGCCGCAAATTTCCAAAGGGATTACCGGTATCACAGAATAGGGTCCCAGACCCCGGGAAAGCAAATTTTTACGGGATATTTGCTTGATATTGAACTGGAACAACCAATGTCTGGACTGATAGCCAGAATGGATTTGATATACACAATAGCTGTCAATTTCATAATCATTTTCATAATTCGCATATTGATCCCCGACATAGCGCAGCCCAAAGCCAAAATTAAGACCGTTTTTAAAATCTTTGTAAATCTTCAAATTCAAAATCTGAGCCGGTACAAAAAGGGGGACATTCCCTGAAAAATCACTCAGGGTTAATTTCCCGGCATCCGTTGCTTTCAGGGCATGATATTTAATATATTCGGCATAGGTATAGGCATTTTTGAGCGAAAAAAACCATTGCTTAACCGCCTGGGCAATGAATTCAAATTCAAACCCATTGACGCGCTGGCTGCCGGTAGAAGCATGCACATCCCCCTGCAGCGGTCCGGTCAGGGGAATGCTCATATTTTCTTTTTTAATGGTATAAAGCGAAGCAGTGGTTTTGATTCTGTCATTATCCGTCTTATAACGATACCCGATCTCGAATTGAGTGCTGACCTCAGGTTCATCCACGATCCGCTGTCCTGATGCGAAGGCCCGGCCGGTATTGGCATAAAACCACAGGTTTTCCGATTCTCTCACCACTAATCCCAGCATAGGACTGAATTTTAAAAAATTCTGTGCAAAAGGCACCGGGGCACTGGATAAGGACCGTCCAATATAATCAAAGGAAGCATTACGACGGTCCGTGTAATAATCAATATAATCAATTCTGGTCCCGCCAAACAGCTGACAGATCTCCCAAAGCGAGATATAATCCACACAATAAGCCGCCAGAATCCATTGACTGGTATTGGTTTCAACCGATGGAAAAGTGATTAATTCATGAAAATCCTTGGTTTTAACTTCCTCCTGATCAAAAAGCTTAACCGACTTAACTTCAGTGGCTTTTTTATAGGTAGCGTTATCAACATATATCCCTTCGACACCCCATAATAGATTGTGTTTTAACGATCCGGTCTGCCATTTGAGATAAATTTCCATTTGGTTACCCAGGACTGATTGTGCTTGCTTGATCGTATACATATTGCGGGGTACGATCCAGCTCACCCCGCTATATCGATAGGGAATCAGCGGCAATGTAAAGCGTGATTTACCCCCTAAATAATTACCGAATAATTTGTATTTTAACTGACTATCGGCAGATAAGTCCCGTTCATAATCAATCCGCAAACGATAATTATCATATCCGGATTGATCAAATTCCGTTTGAAAGGAAGCGGTGCGGGCAATATCGGGTGGAAATTCCCATTCTCCGTCCGGATTATAGAGCGGAACCCCCACATCCGGCTCAATATATTCATGCTTGTACTCAACATTAACTGTCAAAACACTGATTATGTTGGGTTTCCAGGAAAAAGTTGGATTGATGGCAAAAGTGTTATTCCGGGCATGTTTACGGGCTTCTCTGGAAACCTGATACAATCCATTCAACCGCAAGGCATAATCCAACTCTTCATTATAGTAATTTAAATCAAGACTTTCCTGATAAGAGTTATAGCGGCTATGCGTTATATTACAGTGTCCAAAATTTTCAAAGCGGGGATTTTTACGGATCAAATGGACTGCGCCCGATAAGGTGTTGCCGCCATAGAGAAAAGCAGCCGGCCCTTTCAAGACCTCGACCTGATCCACATTATACAGATTATAGAATCCAAATCCGTAAAACTTAAAAGGACTGGCATTGGGAATACTAATCCCATCAATCAATACCAGACCCGCTGAATTGGAATCAAAGCCCCGAATTAAAAAATAATCCTGGGTACCCAAACTTTTTTGGATATTAATGCTGATTGAATTTGTCAGGGCATCACTTAATATGGTTGCCTGTTGCTCCTTGAGAACTTTTTGGGTCACGACATCAACACTCAGCGGTGTCTTATGAATCGCTAAGGGTAATTTGGTGGCAATATAACTATAATCGGCCACCCGTGAGTTCCGGTTAGCCGTTACCGTTACTTCTTTGCCTTTAATGACCTTAAAAACCAAAGCAAAATTAATGATGGTCGTATGTCCCGCCTGCACCTCTACCTTGTTGCGGACCTCATCACCATAGCCCATATAGGTTACCCGGATATTATATTTGCCTGGTTCGAGATCGCTAATTTGATAGCGACCGTTTCTATCCGTACTCGCACCGCGCAAGGTATCCAGTTCAACTTTGATGTTATCCTTCCAGCGGGCCGTGACCACCACATTGGCATTAAACAGGGAGTTGCCACTGGATTTATCAATTACCTGACCCGCGATTTGACCGGTTTCTGCGGCCAATAAATTGGCTGATAAAAACAAACAAAAACAGATAATAGCCAAAATAAACCTTAAAAATATTAGATTATTTTTCTAGATCCTATTAGTCATTTAATGATCATAAATTTGCGGATAACGTGAGCACCCTTTTTTAACACCAATTGTCCGGACTTGTAATAATCCTGGGTTACCTCAATGTAGGCAATGTATACGCCACTGACAATGCTGTCTCCTGATTTGGCCATGGAATCCCAGGCATCCTCCCCGCTGTTATCCCGGTGATGAATGGTTTTGATCAGATCCCCCCGTTCCGTAAAGATTTTGATCAGGCATCTCGGCGGCAAATTGTAGAACATCAGATGATTTTCATGCTGACCCGTCAGCTGATATTCCCGGGACCGGTAATTAAAGGGATTGGGCACAATCCGGATCAAATCCAGGTCATCACTGGGTTGCCGACGTAAATAGGCTGGCGCAGTGGTACGAGTCCAGAACAGGCTGCTCCGGATGGACTGACCCGGTGTGGTTGTGTTCACACTGCCGTCATCATAGGATACAATATAGTAAAAATAGCCTTGACCCCGTTGCACCGCATAATCCTTATGTTGATGGACAAGCGGATTGTTGGTACCGCTGCCACAGGCATAAATCAGTTCAAAAGAGCTATCTGGCGTCCCGACTTGCCGGTAGAGCTGATATCCGCCGAAATGATCATAGTTTTCAGCATTATCTGACCAACTCAGGATCATGTGGTCGCCACCGGAAGTAACTCTGAATTCTTGCGGGGGAGGTGGCGCCGGATCAACCGTCAAATGCGTATTCCAGGTCGCCATGGCCCGATCAAAGGTCTGTTTCAGCGAGTCGCGGCCGGTAAATACCCAGGCGTCTTTATAGGTATTACGATCGTCAGTCCCGTTTCCATCCGGCAGAATATAGGGTGGGATTTGATGGTACCATTTATAACCGATCTCCTGGCGTTTTTGCCAGCCGATACTGCCGGCACATTCGGCCATGACAATCTGAATACTGTCGCCAGGGGCCAAAGTATAGGGCCCATAGCCGATACTCTGGGAAACCCCGCTCATATTCCAGGCCAGATATTCATCAGCATTTTCAGTATGTCCGAAAGGCGCCGCCTGCCAGCTGGGATCATGGGGAAAACTTAACTTTTCGGCATGGGTTTTTTGCGGTATCCCCCGGGTCATAAAAACATATTCATCACCCATTTTACGGGCATCGAATTGATCGTTGCCATGAAGGAGTAAATGATCGGACAGAAAAAAAGGCGCCTGGGTAAATTGATCCGGATCATCGGATGGATCTGAGGCCGATTGATCAGCATGCAGGGTCAGGACACCGGGAAACTGAGGAGCGCCTAAAAAACCATTGGCTGCTATCTGGTCACTACCAATATTGGGCCCGCCGATATTATTGCCTGGATATTCGGAATGCAATCCGTGCCAGGCATAGATGGCCCGGTAATTATCACCATAATCCGGGTGCAGGATTTCATTGACCGTGTTATGCCCCCACTTAGCGGAATTCGGCGCCCAGCCATAGCCATTTCCAGCGATATATTGGGTCATGGCCCAGCGGTATTGAAAAAAGAAAATCACATCAGTCAGGGTTAAATTATGCCGGTTGCCATCGGTGTCATAAACCCCGGTATTTTCAAATTTAAAATCATAGAT
>CAZXFH010000009.1:0-75792 GCA_964640055.1 uncultured bacterium
TCACCCAGTTGGAAATCTTTTGATACCCTGTGGCTTGCCACAGGGTAGTTCATTTACATTATATAATATAAATAATTATAAACTTAAAATAAACAAAAATAATGGATCAACAAGTAAAATAAATCTAAATGAACAATTGGATGGTTATATTGGAGAAAATATTGATTTAGATAAATTTAAATTAATTAGAAATGGTAAAAATGGTGCTAATAAAAACGCAAAAATTAAGCTACTCGCTTTTTTTTCAATACATGGGTGTGGTCGTTGTTTATTTGATGAATTAGCAGAATGGGAACGAATATATACAGAAAATCAGGAAATAGAACTCTATGCTATTTGTGTTGATAGTAATGAGTCGGATGTTTATAGATTTATTTCTTATCATTTACCAAAAATTCCTGTTTATAGAAGTAAGGGGACATATTTTGAATTTGCGCAAATTGCGCCCTTGGTACTTATATTAGATAAAAATAATGTTATAAAATATCCATATCACTCTGAAATGGGCAATGAAATAAAAAGAAATAATTTCTATAAATTTGTCAATTCATTAAAATCTTAAAATGAGTATAATTTGCAGTATCGTTTATTTTTATTTCTTCTTTATTATTCTTATAAAGTGCGCCGATGATAAAAAGTGAATCCCAATCTATCAAATAAGTTATTTTAAAAGGAGACATAGTTTTCTAGTCCTAAATATTTTCATGAGTTAAAGCGTAAGGTCAATGAACATTTTATTTAATTTATATCAGTTCATAAAAAAGAATTATTTTCTTGCGATTATCACCATTTTAATTCTGCTCAATATCGCTTATTTCTCCGGAAAAAAGTTTACCGAAAAAATAAGGCTTTACGCTAACTATCAGTATGTAAACAAGGCGGCAGCGGTTATCGTTGCTCCCCTGAGGAACCTGGACCCCGATGACATTGAGGATACTTACGGTGCCCCCCGTCCCGGGGGGCGGGTGCACGAGGGCATTGACCTGTTTGCGCCCCGCGGCACACCGGTATATGCGGTTGCCAATGGCATGATACTTTACAAAGGCCGGGACAATCTGGGCGGGAATGTGATCAAACTTTTAGGTAATGACAACCGTATCTACTATTATGCCCATCTGTTGCGCTTTGCCGATATTGAACCGGGAGATGAAGTCCGGCAAGCCCAATTAATCGGCTATGTCGGTAATAGCGGGAATGCCTTTATTACGCCTGCACATCTGCATTTTGAGATCATGGTCGTGCGCTGGTTGTTTCCATTTGTTTATGGCAATATTAATCCCTATCCCGAATTAATCACGGCTCTGGAAGATTCCCTATAATCATGAATAAAACTATTTTAAACTGGTAGATGGAACTGATAGATCATAATATGGAGCGATTTAGCATTTTAATAAAACTTAATATAATATATTGCGGTAATTATCTTGACACTATTTAAGGAATTCTGTAAAATTATTCAAAATAACAAACGGTAACTCTGGGATTACCATGCAAAGAACCATTATATTCATTATCGTAGTCGTTATTATAGTATTTGCTGCGACTGCTGTTTACTGGTTTTATTTTCGTCAACCCGACGAAGAAAGTCCCGCTCCGCCGCAGAAAGAGATCCGAGGTACAGGCGTATCGGTAACCGCAGTAGAAGTACGCCGGGGCGATATTGCCCGTTCCATTGAAGCCACCGCTATTTTGCATGCGCTGCGCCAGGTCACCCTGAAATCGCGGATTAGTTCGATTGTGGAACGGATTGATGTTAGTGAGGGCAATCAGGTTCAGCAAGGGGATATTCTGCTGATCCTGGACCGGCGCCATCTGCGTAACCAGCTGCTGAAACACAAAAGTGATTTTATGAAAGCTGTTTCCGAGCTGGTGCTGGAACTGGAATCCGGTCAGGAGCAAGGTCCCTTGCAACGCTGGCGGCAGTATCAGATGGCTGTTGCCGAGCGGGAGCACATTCCCCCCTATCCCAGACCCGCCACGGCTAAAATGGCAGTCATGCTCTCCCGTCTGAATGTGCAGGCCAATTATAACCTGTTAAAAGAGAGTGAATTGCAGCTCAGCTATGCCGCGATACGCGCCCCCTTTGACGGTATTGTATCCGGGCTAAATGTATATCCGGGCACCCATGTATCCGCCGGGGATAGACTTTGCCGGTTGACCGATCTGACCCGGCTGCAGATGAATATTGAGATACTGGAGGAGGATCTGGCCGCTATTGAAGTAGGCAGTCAGGTCCGGGTCAATTGTCCCCCACCCCGCACTATTCCCGTCACTGCTGTGCTGCCCGAGGTTGATCCGGAGCGGCACACGGGCACTGCCATCGCTTATCTGGATAACCCTGGTTTGAAATATAAAGACGGTCAGACAATCCAGGTGGCGGTGGTTAAAGACCGGTTGCGGAACCGGATCCTTATTCCCCGGAGCGCCTTGCTGAATCGTAACGACCGGGATCTGGTATTTCGCCTGGAGCAGGGGATTGCCAAATGGCAATATGTAAAAATCGGCACCGGTAATGCCCGGCTGTTAGAAGTACAGCAAGGTCTCTCGCCGGGTGACACCGTTGTTACCAGCGGGCATTACTCGCTGGCTCATAACGTTAAGGTGAAATTAGGCAGCATGGAAACCTATTAACCCGCTTCAGGTTCTTTGCCGCTGCAATTCTAAACTGATACTTAACGGTCACAGCCACTTTAAAAAATTATGTTCGCTATTAAACGACCCATTGCTGTATTCATGTTTGCTCTGGCACTGGCCATTTTCGGCTACCGCTCTTTGCGGCAGATCAACACCTCTTTCTTACCGGAGATCGCGTATCCGGAATTTATTGTGGTGGGTGAATATCCCTACAGTAGCAGCAAAGAAGTGGAACGCTTTATCACCCGTCCGCTGGAGGAATCGCTGGCTTCTCTGCCGGCTTTACAGGAGCTGCGTTCTCATTCCCGCGACGGACACGCGGTGCTCACTCTGCAGTTCAACTGGGATATTGATGTCCGCTACACCCTGCTGCGCATCCGGGATAAGATCGATGCCGTATACGATCAATTCCCGGCTGGGGCGGAGCGTCCCTTTATCATGGATTTCAATCCCGGTTCATTGCCCATCTTAGAGTTCACCCTTTCCGGAAACACGGATCTAACCAGCTTGACGGCCTTTGCCCGTGATGTGATCCGCCCGCGTTTTTCTCAGATCGAGGGCGTCGCCGGTGCCCTGATCAGTGGCATGCCTACTGATGCGGTGCAAATTATAATGAAAAAATCCCAATGTGATCTTTATGGAATCAGTCCGGCGGAGATCGAGCAGGCTGTTCAACGCAATTTGCCGGATCGTTCCTTTTCCCAACGGGTTAAGCTGGGTTATGCTGAACATGCCCTGACCGTGGAATTTCCCATACATCAGATCGGCGATATGTTGGAAATGCCGATTACCAACCGGTCGGGCGTACCTATTACACTGGGTAAAGTGGCGGATATCCGCCGAGTACAGCTTCCCTTTCACGCAGGTGTTTATACCGATACCACAGCCGCCCTTTGCGTCAGCCTGTACAAGGAAGCCGGCGCCAATGCGATTGCCGCCGCCCGACAGTCTGTCACTGAACTGAACAGATTATCCGCAAAGCACCCGGAATTTCACTTTCAGATAATCAAAAACCAGGGTGAGTTTGTCGCACAAGCGATCAGCAGCCTGCAGCAGTCCATTGGTTTGGGAGCACTGCTGGCCTTTTTCGTGATTTTACTGTTTTTGAAAAACTTGCGCTTTTCCTTGATCCTGGCGTTGGTCATTCCGGTCAGTTTGTTACTGACGTGCAATGCCCTCTTTCTGCATAATATTACTTTCAATATCATGACCCTGGGCGGCCTGGCCCTGGGCATCGGTCTGATCGTGGATAATGGTATTGTGATGCTGGATTCCATAGAAAAAAGTTATCGTACAGACGACAAAGACCGCTCAATCCATGCCGGTGTCAGGCGTGTCAGGCGCGCCATTGCCGGTTCCACCTTTACTACTATTGCCATCTTTTTCCCGATCATCTATGTCAAGGGGTACGCCGCCATTCTCTTTAAAGAACAAGCTTTGGCGATCACCTATATCCTGCTGATCTCATTGCTGGCCGCAATAACCCTGATCCCCTCCTTTTTTAAATTTATGGTTGCCAGGTCCACCGGAAAAAAGAACCATCAAGAATATAGCGCTGGCAAGGCCAATTATTGGTCAGGCCTAATAAGGCTATTGATACAAGGGCCCGCCCGTCTGATCACGATGATTGGCCGGGGGCTGTCAATCCTGTTGAGACCCATCTCCCGCTTGTTTGACCGTGGGTATCATCGCAGTGAAAGCGTGTATCACCGTTTACTGGCTTATTTCCTGCGGCATAAAGCACAGCTGGGGGTGATTGTGTTAATTTTGCTTATCATAGTGTTGTTCGGTTACCGTTTCTTCCTTACCGCTCAATACTGGCCGGAAGTCGCCTCCGACCGGGTTGAGATCCGGTTGGAAGTGCCGGCTGAAATTCCCTATGCGCTTATCAGGACAGATATAAAAAAGACAATCCGCGGATTTCTGGAATTACCCCGGGTAAAGGAGGTCATTACTCGCTCCTATGATCCGCAAACGATCGACCGCAGCAGTGTACAGACGGTAAATATGAGTCCCGGATACTATACCATCCATTTTACCATCTGTCTGAAACGCACGATTACAAACCGGCATTTTAATCGTCACCGATTCAGGTCGGTGATCGCGCTGCCCTTTGAACGGATTACCATCGAGCGCCCTACGCCTTTACAAAAGGAAGTTGTTGGGAAACAGAGCCACAATCTGATGGTCTATCTGCATGCTGAGGATATCGGGCTTCGTGATCAATTGACTGAAAAGCTGGCGGGTTTTTTGTCAGGGAACACAGCCACCGCAGATATCACTATTGACCGGGGTGGTATAAAGCAAGTGGTTATGGCCACCCTGAATAGATCGGCATACCAAAAATACGCGCTGGATTCGCGCACAGCCGCGCAGGGGTTAAAAACCATGACCAGCGGGATCCGGGTGGGTTGGTGGCAGACCGGTTATCATAAACTGCCCATTGTGTTACAAAGCGATTCCGTCGGCAGCAAATCCCTGGTTAAGGTGATGCAAAGCCGCTATAATTCCGGCCTGGGATTATTGCGGAACGAACAATTGTTTACCACTCGTTTACAGTCGAAAAAGCTAGAACACAAGCGGGTGGATCGTAAACCGGTTATTGCGGTTTCCGCCCAGGTTGGGACTCGCCAGCTTCAGGGAGTGATTAGAGCCGTTAACCGCTGGATCCAGCAACACCAGCACCCGAAAGTGGACATCTTTCTCTCCGATGAAAGTCAAAAAATGGCCCGTTCTTTCCGGGATCTGCTGGAAGCCTTTTTGATGGCGGCTATCATTGTGTATCTAATCTTGGCCGCACAATTCGAATCTTTCCGGCATCCCCTTAATATTATCCTCACCGTACCAATTGGTATAATGGGGGCTTTGCTGGGACTGATCCTGTTTGGCATCAGCTTGAATGTGATCTCCTTGATTGGGATGGTCATGCTAGTTGGGATTGGGGTTAATGATGCCATTATCAAACTGGATTATATGGTATTATTACGGCAGCAGGGACAGACGGTCCGGAAAGCGGTATTACAGGCCAGCCGGGATAAGTACCGGCCGGTAATGATGACCACTTTGACCACCATTGCGGCCATGTTGCCCATGGCGCTGGGTTTGGGCGGCAACAGTGAGATCAACCAGCCTCTGGCGGTCACCATTATCGGCGGACTGACTTTTACCACGATTCTGACCCTCTTTGTTACCCCCGTGGTTTTTGAATTGATGGCAAAGAAAAGGAAGCAAAACGGTTGAAACCGTTTCTGTATTTAAGGGAGTGTTTGTGTCCCCCAACTGAAGTTGGGGGTTAATCCTCATTGAAGATGATAGATGTTATGCACAGGTATAAGCTTGATTTATTCATTGATGGATCATTTTGATAAGTAAGCCCTTTCAAGGGCTTCTCAGGATATAAAAAGGAGTATTGATGCCCAAACATGCGTTGAAATCGTGCTGGTTGCATCTGATATGGTCTACCAAGAACCGAGCTCCCTATTTTAAAAATGAGCACAAAGCCACCCAAGTTCTGGGATTGATGAAAACCATTTGTACTGAAAATAACATCTACTTTAAAACAGGTTCGATAAATCCAGAGCATGTTCATTTATTGATTGATTTACCAGTCGATCTGTCTATCCAAAGAATGATGCAGCTTATGAAAGGAATTAGTTCCTATAAGATTAATCAACTACCTCTATTCAACCGAAAATTCAGTTGGGCCAGGGGTTATGCGTCTTTATCGGTTTCGCAAAATAAGATACTTGTTGTACAAAACTATATTGATAACCAAAAAGAGCATCATCGGAAGAAAACATTTTTGGAAGAATGGAGGGAATTGATTCAAAAGTATGAATGAGGGCATTCGGCGAGGAAGGGAAACGGTTGAAACCGTCCCCATTTTCTGAGAGTTTCCCCCAACTGAAGTTGGGGGTTAATCCTCGTTAAAGATGACAGGTGTTATGCAAAGGTATGAGATTGATTTATTAATTGATGGATCATTAACCACCAGTTTCAACTGGTGGTAGAAATGGCCGATTGATAAGTAAGCCCTTTTAAGGGCTTATGGTAGTGATTATGCAAGTATTCCGCTGGATATTGGATCATCCCACTGCTATTATCATCATGGTACTCCTGATCGTTCTGATCGGTGTCTATTCCTTTTTACATATTCCGCTGGAGATCAGCCCGATAGAACAGGGTGGTCTGGGATTGGGGAAAAAGCAAAAAATCCGTATTACCGCCCGCTGGCACCGCCAGTCACCGGAAGCCATCATGCGCCAGCTCACCCGGCCCATTGAAGAGGTCTGTATGCAGCTGCCGGAAGTCATGGATGTGCGCTCCTCATCCGGAAAAGGCCTGGCGTATGTCACCCTTGAGTTTCCGGGGAAAATGGACCCAAAATATATCTATATCAGCCTTAATGAAAAGCTTTCCCAATTGAAACGCAAGACCGATTTTCCCAGGGATGCAATTTTAAATGTGCAACCCTTGTTTACAGATGAGGAGGAGCAAAAACAATTCCGGGCGCCTTTTACTGAGATCCAAATCAATGGTCCCCAATCCCTGAATGAATTGCGGCGCTTGGTACAGGAGCAAGTAGTTCCCCTGCTGAAAGCGGTTCCCGGGGTCCGTGAATGCAATGTTTTCGGTGGCTCTGACGGATTTTTACAGATAAAACTCAATCCGCAACAGATGGAGTATTATCATATACCCCCCCAACAGGTCCAGAAAAAGCTCTCGGAGGCATTTTATTATACGGGTCTCGGTCATATAACAGACGGGCATCAGAATCATATTATGATTTTTGACAGCCGGCCCCATTCGTTAAATCAGCTGGCTGATGTGCCGATCAAAGAGGGCATAAAATTGTCAGATATCAGTCAGCTCTCTTTTGATTATGCGCAATCCACCACCATTTCCCGGCGTAATTTCATGCCTCTAATTACGGTACAAATTTTCAAGATTCCGGGAATAAACGCCCTCGCTTTTGCGCAGGATATACAGCAGAAACTGGTGGCAATAGGCCGGAATTTACCAGCAACCGTGACACTAGTGGTCACTGAGGACCAGTCCCGGGAGCTGCGCCAGGAGTTGATTAGTCTGGGCGTACGCGCGGCGGTGATATTGAGTGTGGTTTTTATGATTTTGCTTTTGCTGTTCCGGCGCTTTTTCCCGTCGCTGATGATTTTAATGGTTATTTTTCTCTCTTTTTGCAGTGCGGCAATATTTCTCTACTTCAGCGGCTATACCATCAATATTATCACTCTGGCGGGCATTGCCCTGGTCTTTGGTATGCTGGTGGATAATGCGGTGGTGGTCGTAGAAAATATTCAGCATTATGCAGCCCAGGGAAAACCGGTCTACCGCAGTGCGCTGCAGGGCACCATGGAAATTTTTCAACCATTGTTGGCTTCCTCAATCACCACTATTCTGGTTTTTTTTGCTTTAATTTTACTGGAAGACCGGTTGGGCCGGTATTACCAGCCCATGGCTTATGTCTTAGGCTTTTCACTTCTGACATCCCTGGTCCTGGCGGTAGTATTGATGCCAGCCCTTTTTATGCGTTATCCGAGGCGATTCGCTACTGAACAAAATAAAAAACATGTCATAAAAGGGAGTCTGTACGAAAATTTCCTCGGAAACATTCTGCACCGGCCCGGCCTGGTCCTTCTGGCCGCCCTGATGGTCTTCATTGCTGTGGTTTATTTCTTTATACAGAATGTCAATACCGGCGGTTTCTACTATTATCAGCCCACCGAATTGGAGACCCGTATCAGGGTTACGGCCCCCAAAGGGGTCACCCTGAAGACGCTGGATGAGATCGCCCGTTCCTTTGAGGCGGTGGTAGCGGGAGAGCAAATAGCCGCGGAAACCCGCACCTATATCAATGAAACCGATGGCTATCTACATATGACCGTCTCTTATGATGAGCAATCTCATAGCAAGATAGCCCCCTACATCGTGGAATCAAAGTTGATCGGCCAGGCGGTGGATTACGCCGGGGTGGGCATTTACATCAGTGGCATGTTTCCGAAACCCTTTTCCAATGGGGGTTATCGGATATATACCCAGTATAATTCCCAGCTGCAGCTGATCGGCCCCGATTATGAATTGCTGTGGCAATTGGGCCACAGGATCCTTGCTCTCGCCCATCAGGATCCGCGGGTTGGGGCTGATATGATAACGCCTTCTACCCGCAATATCTGGAATCTGGAAGCGGGTGAACACCATTTTTTATATGCCTGTGATGTTGCGGCCCTTTGGCAAAGAGGACTTTTGATCCATGAAGTGTATGACGCACTATATCAGTTATTCCCCGCTACCTACTGGCAGGATGAGTTGATCATAAATGAAAACCGGTATCCACTCAAATTGGTCTATCAAACAGGTCTCCGGGAACTGGATATGATCCGCCAGAGTCGGTTACATTTATCCGATGCTCAGGATATCTATTTCAAGGATTATATTCATCTCCAGCCGGAACGCAAGATCCGCTGGATCGACAAGAAAAACCAGCAGTACAGCTTTACCGTGGCATGGGAATACCGGGGAACCTGGCAGCACAAAGAACGACATATGCAGAATCTGTTGGCGCGGATTTCCCTGCCGCCCGGTTACCGCCTGGAGGAACAGGAATGGTCCTTTTTAACGATCGCGGAAAAAAAGACCTTGACCCAGCTGATTGTGGTGGTGGCAATCGGTGTCTTTATGATTCTGGCCGCCTTGTATGAGTCCTTCTGGCAACCCATTATAATCTTCCTGAGTGTCCCCTTTGCTTTATTGGGAGTCTTTGCAATGTACCTGCTTTTTAACCGCACTTTTAATGCCAATGCCTATATCGGTATCATCCTCCTGTTGGGGATTGTGGTCAACGATGCTATTGTATTGGTGGAACGCATCAACCAGGTACGGGGAAAGGAGCCTGATCTGAAAACCGCACTGATCCGGGCCGGGCGCGAGCGTATCCGTCCAATTATGATCACCACCGTTACGACCATTGACGGACTGTTACCGATATTTTTTCTGAGTACCCAGCAAACGACCCTGTCCAATATTCTGGCGGAATTGAGTTTTATTATGGTGGGGGGCATGTTGAGTTCAACACTGTTGACCATTACCCTCATTCCGCTGTTTTACCTGATCTTTGTAAAAACACAAGCCTTTTTGCGACCCTAAAAAACAGGCTAAATGAATTATCTGTTTTTTAACTAGAACAAAAAATTTAAGTTATGCATCCTTGACAATTCCGATCGGGTAGATAAAGGAGGAATTATGCTCATCCGCAAAATGATTATAGCCTTTTTATGTTTCTGCGCCGGCCTGACGGCTCAGAGTGTCCAGCAACTGGATCTGGAAAAGAGTCTTGAGCTGGCCATGGCGCGCAGTTATGATATGCGCCGTCTGCGGGAAAACCTGGCCCAGGCCGAGTTTCGCATGCGCGCCGCGACGAACCGTTTTAAAACTCATATCGATCTCAACACCTATCTGCCGGATTATACCGAAACCATCAAACGGTTCGAGGACAGTCTGGGGGTTTATTACACGCCGATTAAGCAGGGCATATTTCTCAGCAGCCTGACCGTGCGCCAGCCCCTGCCCACCGATGGCAATTTTTACCTTCAGTCCGGCATCCATACCCTGCAGGACTATTACCGTGAAAATAGCACGACACAGCTCAATACCCGTCTGGGTTTTGAACAGCCTCTGGAGGCGATCTGGTCATACAATGACATTAAATCATCCCTGCGCGAGGCGCGTCTGAATTACAATTTGCAGGAAAAGCGGCTGGAGCGCACCCGGCTGGACCTGAAATATCATGTCAGCAGTGCTTTCTACTACCTGCTTTCCCGGCGGGAGCGGCAGCGCATCGCCCGTCAAAACCTGGCTCAGCAACGCCAGGCCTATGAATTGGCCCAGAACAAATATAAGGCCGGAGTGATCGCTGAAGTGGAAGCCTTGCAAATGGAGGTGGACCTGGGACAGGCGATCAATGATTATGATATGGCTGTGGCGGCTGCCAAAGCCCGGGCCGATCAATTTAAACAGCTCCTTGGCATACCGTTGGAAGACTCAATCCGCATCGAAAGCGATCTCTCCTATGATGTGATCCGGGTCGATGTGGCCGAGGCAGTGCAAAAGGGATTGGAAAACCGACTGGAAATCGAAGAACAGCGCATCAGTAAGGAACTGGCTGAACTCGAGATTAAACGCACCAAAGTGAACGGTCAAATTACAGGCAAAGTCTCCGCCTATTATGACTTTATCGGGGTGGGTGCCGATGAGCTGGGGGTGGCCTATACCACCAATGTGGGCCATGCCTGGGAAGAGCTCCAGGAGCGGCCGGGCAACCGGGGGGTCTCCCTGCAGTTGTCAGTTCCGGTCTGGGACTGGGGCGTGAATAAAGCCCGTGTGGAAGCCGCCCGGGCTGAATTGCGCAAAACCGAATATGCCCTGGAAAATGAGCGGGTCAATGTGAAGCGGGATATCCGCGAAACCGTCAATCAATTGCATAGCAGCCTCAAACGGTTACAACTTCTGGAAAAAAATGTGAAAGTGGCGGAAAAAAGCTTTACCATCAGTCAGAAACGCTTTGCCAACGGGGATATTGACAGCCAAACCCTGGCTCTCAACCGCGAGCGACTGAACAATACCCGCCTGACCCATCTGGATGCGTTTATCAGTTATAAACTGATGATCGCGGATCTTTCCCGCAAAACCTTTTACGATTATGAAAAAGATTTAGCCCTTTGACGGCGGAACCGATTGAATTTTTGAAAAATTTTTTGGGTCTTTATATCCGATTAACCACCGGTTTGAACCGGAGGTATGTGAAATCATTTACTCCTGCAAGTTCTATTAAGGGCTTCCGATAAAAAGAAGTTCTTAAAGCCGTTCATCGGTAGCCCTCTACCCCACTACTCACCTAGAACTCAATGCGCGAGGCAAAACCGCGCTGAAAAAGCGGTCTGGATATTCTCCAGGGATATTCTGTATAGTGCATGGCCGGTTGCCAGTGCAGGTTTTCATCCTGAAAAATCTGCCACCCTCTGGCCTGCTCGGTTGTGGCCTGCCAGGTGGTATCGGATAAGATATGCCGAGTACTATCTCCCTGGAAATTCAGTTCCAGATAGACATTGGCGGCCGAGGGACGTCCGGGCTTGTAACCCTGCACAGCAACGGCCAGGTAGTTTTCTCCGGGTTGTAGCTTCCGGCTGACCTCCCAGGCGCCCACCCGCTGATTTTCAACCCACAATGAGAGGGTCTTGGTCGCAATCACCCGGCCGGTTTCCCGGCCGTTAAGGTAGAGAGTGGCATCTGAGTTACCAATCAATTGCAAGTAGGCCTTTTGCAAACCGGTTGTATCGGGAAGGTTGAATTTAGTGCGTAAATAAGCTGGCGAAATCGGTTTCTCTGGTTCATAAGGTTGGGCGGCGATCCATAAAGCAGGAATCTCGGCCGGAATATTAAACTCCCGTTTTTTAATATAGACCAATGCCTCGGCAAAGTAGGCCCGTTGATGCCGGAACAGATTGATCATGCGCGACAGATTGGCATCCCGATTGGTCCGGCGCCATAATTCCACATAGCGTTTCTCCATGCGGGTCAGGTCCCTGATCAAGGCCTCTGCTGTTCTGATCAATTCCTGCAGTGCTTTTTCAGAAAGTTGAGCGCCGGACTCATGCTCCCGGATCCAGGCTATGCGGCGGGCAAAAGCCAGCTTGGCACCGGTAAAATTTCCGATTTGAGCGCCGAATTCGTAGTAATCCAGCTTGTCCTGGTTATAGTCCAGCGTCCCGCGGATCTGAGCGATCAGTTGCTGGGCTTGGGTTGCATGTTGCCGCAACTGGGCGGCTTTGAACAGAATCTCGGCCGGGTGTTCTCTTTTTTCATAAAAGGGTTGCCGCCAGATTTTTTTATAATCGGTATAATGGGGCATTTCATCCAGATGCAGTAGCAGGGAGTGCAGCACCGGATCCTGCGTGCCCCAAAATTGTTGCATAAAGCGCTGATTGATAGTGCTCCCGTCGGCGCCATCGGGATTCCAGGCGGTTTCAGCACCGTAAGCATAGCCCAGATAGTTCATCTCACGGAAATTGGGTCCCCCGTAATCGCCCCAATTAGAGGTAATAGAGCCCAGGGCACCCTGGCGGTATCCTTCGTAATTCAGATTTGAAATATTAATCCAGGCCCGGGTGTTATTGGGCACCGGATTACGCCAGTTATAAATACCCGGTGACACCAGCACCTTAAAACCAGCCTCTTTAAACTTTTTTACCGAGGGATATTGATCCGTGGCATAATAGTGCCAGTCGACAATGATAATATCTTTAGGGATCAAGTCCAGGATTTCAGGGTGGCGCAGAATGATATCGCCGTACATGAGCACTTCTTTGCCCATATCACGTACTTTATTGTATACTTTTTGATAGTGGCGGGCATGCAGCTCGGCAGTGCCCAGCTCCTGAGCCGCGTCATAGGTAGCACCCAGCCCCACATCCCAGGATTCATCACAGCCGATATGAAAATAATTGGAGGAAAACATAGGAATCACCTCTTCCAGCAGATTGAACAAGAAACGATCGGCTTTTTTACTGAGCACATTCAAGGAAGCGGCGCCCGGGAAGTCAGCATACTGGCGATAGCCAGGCATATTCAAGATGTTTTCATAATGGCCCAGGGTTTGAAAAATGGGAATAATGGTAATGAAATACTGGTCAGCATATTGCTGCAGGGCTTTGATCTCGATCGCCGAGAGCCCCCCGCGGCCGGCACTGATATCAGGATATTTTTCTAGCTGCACCAGATCTTCAAGATAAGGCATATAGATATTCATTTTATATTCTGCCAGATAACGGATGATGGCCTGGAAATTTTCCATGGTGGAGACCTGTCCCCGGCTGATGTCGTCGGATACACCGCGCCAGGCCAAGTCGGGATAATCTTTGATCAGCAGGCCGGGCAGGGTAATGGCCGGGTGGGATTTAACCAGCTGCACCAGGGTCATCAGACCGTTGAACAATCCGGCCGGAGTCTGGGCTACCAGTTGCACTTGCGACCCTGCAACCTGCAGAAGATATCCCTCTGCCTGCATTTCCGAGGTAAAGGAGCAGCCGAAATCGGCCTGGATGGCCGCACTGTCCTTATTGATTTCCAGGATAAAATTTGCTTTTTTTTCCGAATGGCGCGGCCTGATCAACAGCTCACGATCCCAGTACTTTCTACAGGCATTCCGCAGCTGTTTTAGTCCGGCAGGTACTGCTGCGGAGTCTGCAGAACTGATCTCCAGGGTAATGGACTGACCCGTAAACGAGCAGCTGTCCGCTTTAAAAGTCACTTCCTGAGGCCGGGGTATTATGTCTAATTGGCGGGCCATACCCAAAGATAAAAATAACAAAATAACACTTAATATAAAACCGATCAGTTTTGAAGTGCTCATGCTTGCCTCCCCTTCATTGCCGATATACTTTCTATCTTTTGTGCTGCGTTATTAGCGGCGTTCAGATAATCACTCCCGCCCTGCCGCTGGACAATCAGCGTAAATTAAGTTGTTTAACTTGATAGGGATGGGATAACGATTGGCTAGCCGCTTTATTCTTTTAGTTTATCTTTAAGCTTTTTTTGCCACTCTTTGCTGGTTTTTTGCTTGGCTTTCTCCAGTTCCGTCTTGCCCTTTTCCAGGATTTTATCGGTTACCTCTTCGGTTTTGCTTCTGAGTTGTTCGATAATCTTGGGATTCTGGGAACGCTTATAGGTCAGTCCGAACAATATGGCCAGAACAACCAGCACGACCAGCGCAATTTTAAGCAGTTTTTTAAAGAGAGTTACCACCAGTAACAGGATCACCAGAACCAATACCAGAGCGATGGCTGGATTGGCTGCCAGGTAGTCAATCCAATAATCCATTTTATTTTCTCCCTATGTTATAACAGATTGATTAATTCTTTTATCCAACGCCGTTCGGCCTGCCAGAGGGTTAGCGGGCGGTTCAACAGAGCTCTTACAACGGGATCATCGGTGCGCAGGTGAGTAATTTCATTCACTTTGGTTTTGATCAGTCGGTTTAACTCCGCTTCATAGATGCTCAGCGTTTCTTTTAATTCAGGCTTGGACAGCAGTTGTGCAAAGTAGAGGCTGATTTCAAAATAACTGGGTAATTTTTCCGGGCTGGTCAGCGATTTTTTTAATTGCTCCCTTAAGCGGCGGCGGCCTTTTACAGTAATATCATAGACCCGCCGGCCGGGCAGATTTTCCTGCGGTGCAAAAAAACTCTCCACCAGCTTTTTCTTTTCCAGCTTTTTCAGAGTGGAGTAGATAGTCGAAAAACCGATGTCCAGGCGTTTACGAATCCCGCGGGCCTCAATAATTTTTTCGATCTGATAGGCGTGGTTGGGGGCTTCTGATACAATACCCAAGAGTGTGATTTCAAGTAAAGTCATAGAATTACTCACATCGCTAGCTGAATTGCATAACCTTCATTACTTGTTATTTTAACGAATTCTCTTTTGAAAAGCAAAGCAGATACATGGTGTGATTATAGGAACCCTATTCTGTTTTAAACAGCGCATCGTCCAGGCCTTGATTGATCGCGAAAGCTTGAAATGTGATCCTGATTTGACCGTGCAGTTGTTCTTTTTCAAAGCGGCCCTGAAAATTAAATTTGCCAAAAGGATTATGGATGCTGGGGCGCTCAATATCAGGGATACCTTTTTCAAAATAGACCTGCAGCAGCGTGGTATCCGGAACCCAGATACCCTGATGGTTTTGATAGCTGAATTGCATTTCAGATTGCAGTTTATTATCCTGCGTAGCAGTAATGCGCAGAATCAGCCATTGATAGCGGTCAACCCACATGGTCAGTTCGGCAGGATGTTCCCGGTCTGGTATGGGAATGACGATTACATGACAAGTGATGCCCTGCCACTCTGCCAGCTCCTTATAATAAGCAGTCAGGCTATCGGGATAGAACTGGGTGGGATCAGGTAAAAAGCCTTTTTTGGGAATGATGGCAAACCCACGGCTCTGGGCTTTGAATTTATCGGGGCGCTTATAAAAAAACTTGATATTCTTAGCCGGCATGCGCAGGTTAGGTATATCAACTTCTATTCTGGCTTCTACGCTGTAATCCTGGATTTTATCAAAATGTTGTTCTGTCTTGCTGATAATACTGTCGGGAAGTGGCGTCTCCTGACCCGGAAGAGGATCGGCCACCCACAAGGCCAGTATCAGGCTGAGCAGGGCAATTTTACACATTTTTTGTCCCGGGGCTCTGTTTAAGTACATATGTCTTTGCGGATAAAACTGATGACACTTAAAAGATAAAACAGTCCGATAAATATCCCCAGATGTAACACATCGGAAAAGATCTCTTGCCAGGGTATCGGATCGGCAAAAGGCGCAAAAAAGACGTCAAAATAGGAAGTAAACAGATAGGGGCGGATGACTGCGAGAGCGTCGATCTGTAAGACCGAGAGGATGATCGAAACCACAATCACGGCATAGGTTCCAATGATCGGGCCCACGGAATTTTCCGAAAGTGTGGAGAATAAAAAGGCCAGGGAAGCCACCACTGTTTGAACCCAGATCGCCAGGGCGTAGGCCAGGGCAAAACGCTGCAGAGCCTCTGGTTCGGACAGGATCAGAATCCCCTTGTCAAATACAAACAGGTCACCGCCCCCGACAATCAGACGACCAATACCCAGGCTGCACACCCCCAGAAAGAGTACAATCAGGCCGGTATAAATAAAAGTGGCCAGGTATTTGGCGGTGATGACCTGAAAACGGGAAATCGGACGACTTAAAAGGATCCGGAAAGTACCGGCCGAGGCTTCGGAAGCCACTATGTCACCCGCCACCAGCACAATGAAAAAGGGGAAATGAACCCAGAGCACCGTCATCAGATAGTAGGAGATCAGATATCCATTGACCAGTGAGCCTACAAAGGCAAAGGAGTTTTGCAGGGATTCAAAGGCGCTGTTCTGAATGTCGAAACCATACTTGCGCACCAAGAACATGATCAGCGGGATCAGGATCAGGATGGTACCAAACCCGATATAAGTGCGCAATTTGCTAAACACTTTAATTACTTCCAGACGTATGGCTTTTATCAGCAGGATCATAGCTTATTCTTGATGACGCCTTTCAATCAGGGTTAGATAATAATCTTCTAGAGAGGTCCGCGGGATAACCGAGTAGATCTGCAAGCCTTCGCCAATTAGATAAGAGATCAAACGCGGACGATCCTGGAGGGCGACCTGTACTTTTAATATGTCTTCGGAGACGGACATTTCACGGGCCCATTTTTTAGGCAGCAACAGCTGCATGGCTTGATGGGGATCATTGACTTTGATCTCTGTGATTGAAAAATTGGTTTCCTGGAGCAGGTCTTTGACAGCACCCTGGGTGATCAGCTTGCCATAATCGATGATAGCCATATGGCTGCAGACCTGTTCCACTTCATGCAGCAGATGAGAAGAAAGAAAGATTGTAATTCCCTTTTCTTCGGCCAGGGCTTTGATTAATTCGCGGATTTCCTTAATTCCTTCCGGATCCAGTCCGGAGGTGGGTTCATCCAGAATTACCAATTCCGGTTGGTGCAGAATGGCCTGAGCAATCCCCAGCCGCTGGCGCATCCCATGGGAATAGTTCTTCACTTTTTCTTTTTCACGGCCTTTCAATTCCACGATCTCGAGCACTTCTTCGATCCGCTGTTTGCTCACACCCCCGGAGAGTTCTCCTAAAATTTGCAGGTTCCGCTTACCGGAGATATACAGGTAAAAGTTGGGCTCCTCGACCAAGGCGCCGATTTTACGATAAACCGCTTTGCCGGATTTAAGCGGATTTTTACCAAAAAGTTCGAAATGACCGGTGTTGGGGGTCAGTAGGCTGAGTAACATTCGGATGGTGGTACTTTTACCTGCGCCGTTGGGTCCCAGAAAACCGAAAATCTGTCCCTGGGCAACCTGCAGGTTTAATTGCGAGACAGCCCACCGCTGATGAAATCGTTTGCTTAATTGTTGAGTCCGGATAATTACGTTATCACTCATGATCGCCGCATAAAATTTAATTGTAGCAGGACCTATTAACAAGCAAAGATTCTCTCTTTTTATCAAGTTGAATAATCAGGTCCGATATATTAATTTTAAGGGAGGTTATAAATGGGTGGAAGCCACAGAATGTGCCTGAAAAGACATGCATTGTCCCGTTATCTCTGGATTGCTACAGTGCTGAGTAGCACTTTGGCCGCGGGATCCTTGAAAAACATCCTTTTGGGCGGAAATATCGTCTATAATCATCATATGGCTTTGAGCCAGACGGATAACGGCTTTCCCATGCAAGCCGGTTTTCCGGTCTTTCGCTCTGATGCACTGGCGTTGGAAGCCCGTTTAATCCTGCAGACAAAAACCACTCAGCATCGGTTTTCTGTGGATTTGCAACCCCGTGGTCCCTTGTCATCCAGTAATGGTCGCGGTTTGGATTTATTGCTGACCGACCGATCCGATCATTTTCGGTTGCGAGCCGGCTATGGCCTTCGTAAGCGGCTGTTCCGTATACAGCGGTTGTCTTTGGCACACGGTATTCATCTGGCGCTGTTGTATGCAGACCGCCAGTTGGAGTACAATTCCGGTCAGATCCATTCCAAGCAAGACCTGAATATCGGACTGGGACCGGTGATTAGCTTAAGATATCCGCTTAACATGAGGCTGATTTTACACCTGCAGTTCAAGAGTTTGTTCTATTTACCCCAGCTGAGCTGCGGACAATTGTACTATGTGGATGCCAGTGGAGCCACTTTTTATAACACCGAGTTCCGTCCTTTTACTTATGCTGATGAACTGACGGTCACCCTGCAGTTCCCCTTGTATGCCGGCCGTGCGCTGGTATTGGGATACCGGCAGACTGACTTTTTGGGCTTTGCCCGTTCCGTGCCACCCTATTTTAGCATGTCGGGGGCGGTCAGCTATCGCTCGGAAAGCAACCGGGCCTTCTTTATCGGAATGATTTTCGGGTTAAGGAAAGACCGGAATGAATAAGTGCCATTATCTCACGATTTATCTGCTTTCATTATTTTGCTTCGGATGCACGGAATTCATCTCCAGTGTTGATCTGGATAGCGATTGGGAAATCAAACAGATGCACAATATTGTGCTGCATTACCGCCCGGAAAATCACACTCAACAAACCTCACCCAACATAGAACAGGTTCATGATATATTATCTAATCAGAACCGTTATTACCAGGAAATAAAAGACACACTGAATCTGGATTTCGCGGGCACAGTGCTGATTTATTTGTACAATAAGGATGAGGCCCGGCAGAAAATAGGTACCGCCGGTGGCGGTCATACCGTCACTGAATTTCAAACTATCTATTATACCTGGTTTGGGTTTTCCTTTCAGGATATAGATGGCACCCCAACTTTTATGGGGCGGCACGAACTGGTTCATATTTTAACCCATCAGGCTTTAGGTAAACCTGGCACCCAGCTGATGAGCGAAGGCTATGCCGTGGCTTTAGCCGGTGGCTATGGAATCTACCAGCGCAGTGATAGCAGTTTAGCCTGCAAAACCCTAGAGATGTGGCTGACGGATTACTGGCAGACCGAGGACTGGCTGACACCGCAGGATTTGCTGGAGAAAAAAGATCGGCCGGAAAAGAGCTATTATCCCCAAGCCGGCTGGTTGATAAAATTCCTCCTGAATGAATATGGTGCGCTTGTGATTAACCAGCTCTTTACCACACCCAGGGAGGAATTCAAAAAGGAGCTTGAGAAAGTAACCGGGGATTCCTTTAAGGCCATGAGCAGTGCTTATCAATTATACTCTCATTCATGTTTATCTAATTAAACCCGCTCCATTTTGATAAATATATTCTCTGGGTGCCCGGATATCTCTGCGATAATGAAGAATTACGATCAGAAAAGGTGTCATTTATTATCAAATCCTGTATATTTGGAAGTCGTGCGAATTTTAGTGATCTATATACTTTTTGTATGTCAAGGCCTGTTTGCTAGTCCGGTGATCGATAGTCTGCGCCAGGCCATAACCCATGCGAAGGGATCGAAAAAAGTGGGCTTGGGCTTTCAGCTGGCCCAGGAATATACCAAAAATTCCCAGCCCGAAGCGCTTTCGTGTTCCCATGCGGCCCTGAAATGGGCGCATGACCTGAATGATCAGCAATTATTAGCGACGGCTCTCCATAATCTGGGATATGTCCATTATCGCTTTGGCCAGCTGGATTCCGCTTTTAAATATTTACAGAACGCCTTACAAATCAGGAAAGGGCTTTCGGATTCCAGTGGTATGGCTTACAGTTTGAATCGGCTGGGAAACGTGTACTGGTTTAAAAACAAACCCCTCAAAGCCAAACATTGTTTTGAGCAGGCGCTCAAGATCCGTCAGCAACTGGGCCAGGATCAAGAGATCGGTGTTACTTTAACTAATTTGGGCAATTTATACCGGCAATGGAGTGACCACCAGGCTGCCTTGGATTATTACCTGTCGGCTTTGCGACATTATGAATCTGCCAATTATATAGAAGGTCTGGGTTGGCTCTATTTTTCCACTGCTATCCTGCATAAAAAATTGAAAAATTACGCCAAGGCCTTTGAGCACATTAATCAATCTTTATCCTATTATCGGAAATTTGTCCAAACCAGTGGTGATAGTGCCGGACTCATGATCTGTTTTGCGCAGCTGGGCGATTTAAACCTCCTGGTGGGGAATTTAGATCAGGCCTTGCATTATCATTTAGCAGCACTGCGTTTACGAAAAAAATCCGGGGTTGCGCCGGCAATCGCCGATGGGCTGAGCGGTGTAGGTCGCGTCTATTATGCCATGCAAAAATATTCCCGGGCACTGGATTATTTTAAGCAAGCCCTGGCCTTGCGGGAGCGCAGCGGAATTAATGCCGGCCTGGTCACAGATTTAAAATATAAGGGCTATATTTTTGACCGGCTCGGACAAACAGAAAAAGCCTTGAACTATCTTGAACGGGCTTTGGCCATGGCGCGTAACGCAAAAGAGCGGGACAATGAGCGGAATATATTAGCCCGTATCTCAGATATCTATGCGCAAAAAGGACAGCATGAGCAGGCACTAAATTATTATAAACAACATACCGCCGTCAAGGATAGCATTTATAACTATAAAGTCTCCAGCCGCCTGTCTGCTCTGCAGATTCAATATGAAACCGAAAAGCAGGCCGAAGAAAACCATCGACTGGCTCAGGAAAACCGCATCAATGCTCTGCAGCTGGTCCGGCAAAGAAATTTTCGCAACTACCTCTTGGTCCTGATCGTTTTGGGTGGCATGGTGATCATCACCTTTATCTTTCTCTACCGGAGCAAATTGCGGGATAATCGCTTGCTGGGCGATAAAAACCGGCAGATTACCCAGGCACACCGCCAATTGGAAGAGGAGATCGCCGAGCGTAAACAGGTTGAAAGGGAGCGTGAAAATCTGATCAACAAGTTGCAAGCTTCTCTGGATAAGATCAAGACTTTACGCGGCTTGATCCCGATTTGTGCCAGTTGTAAAAAGATCCGGGATGACAAAGGCTACTGGCAGCAGGTTGAAGAGTATATTTGCTTGCATTCTGACGTTCAATTCAGCCACAGTATCTGTCCCGCTTGCATGCAAGCACTCTATCCGGATTATTGTGAAGAAAACAGTAAGAATAAAGAGGATAAAAGCAATAAGAATAACCGCGATAAAACGGATTAATTACCCGCTATTTACTTGCGTCCACAACACTTTTTATGCTTCTTGCCACTCCCACAGGGACAGGGATCATTGCGGCCGACTGATGGGGAGGTGGCGGATTGCGCTCCTGCATTTTTACTCTGCTCCCGACGCCATTTGACAGATAATTCCTGGAAAAAACTATGGGCATGGGCAAAAAATTGCTGGTAGGCCTGACAAAAATGATTTTCTCCCTGATCGCGTGGATCCCGCAAACGATCCTTGGGGCATCCGCCGCGACAATAGGAATACCATTGACAGGTCTGACATTTTTGCGGCAGCTGTGCTTTGCGTCTGCCGAAGCGCTGCTGTGGATCTGAATTCAGTAAATCCAACAGACAGTCTTCCCGGATATTACCCAACCGCCAGGCGGGTTCCACAAAAAAATCACAGCTGTATACATCCCCATTGTGTTCCACAACTAAATAGGTGCCGCACTCTTGCTGCAGATTGCAGGCAGGTGGCTCCTGATCTACGTAGTGGTAGAAGAGGTCATCAAAGAAGCGGATCGATATGCGCGGTATACCCTGCACAAAATCCGCCCGCCAGCGATCAAACAGCTGGCGCAGGAATTTTCCATAATCAGCCGCAGTCACTGAGAAATGAGCGGCCTGTTTACCGGCAGGATCAGACTCTAGGAGGGGGATGAATTGTAGATGCGCAAATCCCAGGCCGGTCAGAAAGTCATAGGTTTCATCTATGTGGTGCACTGAATAGTCATTGACCGTTGCCAGGGCATTTACCGCGACCCCGGCTTCGATCAGCAGGCGGGCCCTGTCTCTGACGATCTTCCAGGAGCCCTTTCCGGTTTTAAAATGACGATAACGATCATGAACATGTTGGGGGCCATCCAGAGATAAGCCCACCAGGAAATGGTAGTCTTTTAAAAAATGGATCCAGTCCTGATCCAACAGCAGTCCGTTGGTTTGTAATCCGTTTCCCACGGTGTGGCCCCGGCCGTATTGCCGCTGTAATTTCACGGCCTGTTTGAAAAATGATAGCCCCATGAGAGTGGGCTCACCCCCTTGCCAGCCGAAGTTAATATGCTCTTGTGAACCGGCCATGGCCCGTTTGATCAAAATTTCCAGGAGATCGCTGCTCATCCGGTACGATGTCTGGGCCTTAAACAGCTGCTTTTTAGACAGGTAAAAACAGTAGTCACAAGCCATGTTACAGTCGGGGCCGGCAGGCTTTACCAGTAGTGACTGTAGTGGGGTGTGGACTGCGGCGATCATAATAAAGGCCTATAATGATGTTTTGGGACCTAATACTTATCGTAATCCGCTTTGGGGATCTGTCCGGCAGCGGGTTTGGATTCACCATAGTAACTTTGCAGCTGATAGAGTCGGTCCTTTAAATCGGCAATCACGTTATGATAGGCGGAATCAGGGTAGCGGTTATGCTGCTCACCGGGATCTTCGGCCAGGTCATAAAATTCCCACGCATCAGTGTAACCGTAAAAATGAATCAATTTATAACGGTCAGTGCGGATACCGTAATGTTTATCCACCATGTGCCAGTCAGGGTATTCATAATAATGATAATACATAGCTTGGCGCCAGTTACGGGGCGTTGTACTCAGGCATAAGGATTGAAAACTGCGGCCCTGAATATCTGCGGGTACAGCAAGCCCGGCAAAAGAAAGACAGGTGGGGGCAAAATCAATATTCAGCACGATATCGTCATTGACAGATCCGGATTTAATACTGCCGGGGTGTTTGATTAAAAAGGGCATACGCAGCGCCTCTTCATACATAACCCGTTTGTCAAACCAGCCGTGGTCGCCCAGAAAAAATCCCTGATCCGAGGTGTAAACCACGATCGTATCTTTTTCCAAACCTGATTCTGTGAGAAAATCTAACAGTCGTCCGACGTTTTCATCAACGGCCGCCACACAGGAGAGGTAGCGCCGTATAAAATGCTGATACCGCCAACTTACCAGCGCCCTGCCTTGCAGGTGTGGGGGAGCCGGACCGCCGGTATCAGCCGGTTGCATATGCCGCGCCAGGGTCATCTGGGCTTCCTTGACCGCCTGGCTCTTGGTGGCATGATCGGTATACAAATCCTCTGGTTCGGGAATATGGCGGTCTTTGAACTGTTGATAATATTTGGGTGCCGGATCCCAACGTCGGTGCGGCGCTTTAAAATGGGTCATACATAAAAAAGGAGTCGCCGGATCCCGCTGCTCGATCCACGCCATGGCCTGATCAGCGATAATATCCGGAGCATAGCCTTTTATTTCCTGCAATTCCGACCCGGAGCCCTTTTCCCGGAAAATAGGATCAAAGTATTTGCCCTGTCCGGGGACTACTTTATAATAATCAAATCCAGTGGGGTCACTTTTCAGATGCCATTTGCCGATCAGGGCGGTTTCGTATCCGGCTGCTTGTAGCAATTTAGGGAAAGTCTGTTGACTGCCATCGAATGCAGGACCGTTTTCTTTCTGGCCATTCCGATGACTGTATTTGCCGGTAAGAATCGAGGCACGGCTGGGGGCGCAGATACTATTGGTGCAAAAACAATTATCAAAGCGCATTCCCTCTCGGGCGATTCGATCCAGATTAGGGGTTTGGTTAATCCGGCTGCCGTAGCAACTTAAGGCGTGGGCCGCATGATCATCGGACATTATGAAGAGGATATTCGGCCGCTTGGTGGGACTCAGACATTGTTTTAAAACAGAGGGTAAACTCAGCGAAAGACCGGCCGCCCCCAGGGTTTTTAAAAAATTACGGCGGTTGAATTCACTCATCTTGCCTCCTGATTTGTTTTTTCTCTGCCAATATAAGCACATTTTAGCGAAAAAACCAACGTGGAAAAAAATCAAACTCACGGCGATTGCCTTTCTGAATAAGTGTTATCTTGTCACGGAAGGAATAGAAATCTTTTTCCTGTGATAAAAATCAGTTATGTTTATAAGGTTAAAAGGGAGTTTTTATGTTGAAAGGTATCGATACCGTGATCATTCCGGCAGCCGGGCATGGTACCCGCCTGCGGCCGATTACCCAGCATATTGCTAAAGAGGTCCTGCCTATTGCTTTGAAGCCCATGATCCAGTACACTCTGGAAGAGGTGGAGCAGGCCGGTATTGAGCGTGCCCTGGTGGTGATCAATGATAAAAAGGAAATTCTGGAGCGCTGGTTACGTGCCTATCAAAAAGACACACCAGTCAATCTTGAAATTGTCTATCAGAACGAGAAGCGCGGTGTAGGTGATGCGATCCTGCGCTGTTTTCATAAGCTGGACGAGGAAGATGTTTATCTGGCGCTGCCGGATAATATCATTTATGATCCCGGCGAGCTGGTGAACCCCTTTAAATTACTGTATAAAGCCTATACCGATACGCACCAGTCTGTGACCGGTTTGATGACCATTGATACGCCGCGGGAGGCCAGTTGTTTTGGCAATGCCGGGCGCGTGGACTTGCAGCCGCATGCGGAACACAAAAATATCTACCACATTTCCAAACTGCATGCCAAGCGGGAAGGCGTTTTTGAGGCTGAGGAGGGCCGGGAAGTGTCACGTACTGTACCGCGGGCTTTGATCACGGCTGAGGCGCTGAAGCTACTGCAGGAGATGTGGAAATCCTGGCAGGGCCCGGAAGAATTCGATGATGTGCCCTGGTATCAGAAATTGGTTGCACAAAAACAATTGATGGGTATCTATCTGGATGGCGATGTTTATGATGTGGGCAATCGGCCGGGTTTTCTCAGAGCCGACCTGACTTTAACCAAGCATATTCTGAATAAACAGTTATCAACAGCTTAAATTACATTCCAGAGAGGGAAAATAATGCGTTTAACTATCCTGGGTTCAGGGACTGCCGTTCCGGTTGCCCGGCGGGGTAACCCCGCTTATTTACTGGATATAGAAGGAGAGACAATGCTGCTGGATTGTGGCGCAGGTACCGCCCGCCAGATCGTGCGCGGGAAACGCTCTATCTGGGAACTGCAAAAGCTCTTTTTCACCCACCTGCATCCCGATCATACGGTGGGATTAATTCCCCTGCTGTTTGCTTATAAGAATAGTGGTGACCAGCGGATATATAACGAACTGCAAATTTACGGTCATGCTGACTTTCAGGAGTATCTGGCCGCTTGGAAGAAGCTGTATGGCGAATGGCTCTTTCATCAGGATTATCCCTGTCGGTTTCAGGCGCTGCAACCTGGGGAGTACCGTTTCGACCGCTTCAACCTTCACATTTTTCCGGCCCGCCATACCCCGCAAAGTCTGATCTATCGTTTTGAGGATCGAGCCGGACGGGTACTGGTCTATTCGGGCGATACGGGCCTGTGCGCTGAATTGTATCAGGCGGCTCAGGATGCCGATCTCTTATTGATCGAGTGCGCCCTGCCGGACAGTAACGCAGTCACCGGACATTTGACTCCCCGCAAGGTGCACCGGGTCATAGAAAAAGCCCTTCCTAAACGGGTAGTATTGACTCATATCTATCCTCATCATGATGATAATACGCTTTTAGAAAGAGTCGGACCGGTCAAAGGTGTTCAACTGACCATTGCCCGCGATTTGGCGGTGGTGGATATTTGAGTGTCCAACCGCCCGGAAGTTGCCCGCATAGCGGGATAAATTCCTTCTCGGGGAGGTCGATTTTTAGCCATAGCGTAAAAAGATTAAAAGGATACCGAGGCCCAGAAAAGTAAGCGTACTGATCCGGTTATCAGCAACGATTCAGAGCAGAAATGAAATGAGAATCAGGGGGATAGTATATATTATCTTACCGATGGAGCTTGGATGCCAGGTTTTCAGAATTTGCAGTACTGCGATTTATCTGAATGTAATCATTTAACAATCTCTACTAAAATCTCAAGCTCCATTTGGTACCTTCCTCGCCCGGATGAATACCTTATGGGATAAGTTACACGGGGATATTTACGGAAACTATGAAACCGCCTGCATTTTTTGCTCCAATTCAGCGATTTTCTCTTTTACCCGGTCGCTGATAATTTGCAAACCGCGGCCGCCGGAGATAACATCCTGAGCATGGATATAGGCCTGAAAGAAAGCCACCGGTCCTTCAGTGATCAGTGCGCCCAATTTTTGTTTATCATAGTAATTGATGATTTTACGACTCATCATGAATCCCAGCTGATAGTAAGGCCCATTGGATTCTAGGCCCATGTTCAACATTTGTTCCAGGAGGTCATCACGGTGGGTTTCGTAAATAGCGACATAGCTCTGATCCAGGAGATCCCTGGAAAATTTAACGCCTTCAATCAAAGTCGGAGTGGAATAATGCGTGCTGATAAAACTGGCGCTCCCCTCCAGCATGATGTAGGCCAGGGTTTTATAAAATTTTTGGTCGGCTTCCTGTTTGAAATCCCAATAGGTCAGATCTTCAAATTCACGGGGAGACTTGTCCTGACGGGCGGGGGTGATCCGGCCGAGCTGCAACTGAAAGCGATGAAAGGTTTCATGGGTAACCGTTTCAATCAAGGTCTGATAGTCATCTTTGATTTGCACCAGATTAGATCCCAGGCCTTCATGGGTGGCCCAGCTGCGTACCCCAAAATTGATACCGAAGCCCAGTTGTTCCCGAAATTCTAGCTGTTTATCCGGCAGATAGGGCATGATTTTACCCAGTACAATGGCTTCCAGCATGGCCCGGTTTTGTTCAAGGGTGTCGATCAGGTTCCGAAACTTGTCTTGCTGGATGTAGAGATCGGCAAAACCGAAATAATTCCAGGGATTAAGCCATTTCCAGATCATGGGGAGCGGATCACGGCTGGCACTGTAGTAAATAAAGTGGGCCAGGTCTTCTTCATGAGGCAAAGGCTCGGGGATATAGCCCAATTGACGGCGATGCTTAAGCATTGCGGTAAAAACCGGATGGGCGGCCAGTTCCTTGGCCTGTTCCATACCGGGATCAGGGCTATGATAGTAATCAAGCACCTTGCCCACAGCAGCGGTCTTGATTTCCAGCGACATTAACTCCTTAGGAAAAGGGTGGGGATCTTTGCGGGGGAATTTTCTCTGTTTGAATTGAAGCGGATATTGCAGATTGGGTTTTTCAATGATCTTGAGATTAGCCGCCCGAATCCGGGACAGATAACGGGCGCATTTAAGGCGAGCGCTCAGCCCCTCTGGTAGAGGTATTTTTTTGGGGTTTTTAAAGCGATCGGGAATGAAGCCGTAAAAACTACCACCCCATTTATTTTGCTGTTTTTCTATTTCTGCTAATTTATGAATGTCCCGGGGCGCGTTCAGGCGGTCCAATTGTTTCAGGATAAAGCGCGCCTCATTCAGGGAGAGAATTTTTTTCAGACTTTGTACTGTGGCGCGGGCCGTACTGTCGGGTGCTTTGCTTTCCAGTTCCGCCCAGTCCCATTTTTTTTGGTAATTAAATTCCTGGCCCCGGTCGCAAGAGAACAGGACCAGCAGAAACAATGCAGGAACCATCAATAATTTGCGTTGCATAGCGCTTCCTTTTGCAGTTTAATAGGTTAAAATCCTTTGCTTAGGCCATATGACAAGTATGTCCGGGGCCAACTTGATTGTCCCTAGAAAATGATCATCCGGTCAGGTGATTAATACTCCTCAATATGATAGAACATTCCGTCTTCTACCCATTGTTCCGGGCGTAACAGCAACTCCTCGAAATTATCCATCAAATGATAATGACGCCGTTCTTCATCGGCAATTTGTAAAAGGATTCGTTTCTGGTCTGCATCATCCACCTCGGCGGCTTTCTGCTTGTAGAAATCGCGAGTTTTTTTCTCAATTTCTCGGGCTTTACGGTAGAGCTCTTTTTGTTCGCCGGTAAAATCAAAGGAAGCCCCGCTGGCTTTCATTTTTTCAAAGATCGTGACCGAATTCTTCAGAATTTCTGTTTCTGCCATTCCCGGTTTTTCCGCGGCTTTCATTTTTTTAAAGGTGTTGTGGTGTTTGACCTCGTCATCGGCCAGTAATGACAGGATGTTACGCATCCCTTCGTTGGGCGCTTTTTCTGCCAACTCACGGTAGAGCGCCTCACCCTCTTTTTCCATTTTCAAAGCATAATCAAATATATTCATCGTTTCCTCCTGGGTTTATTATTGTTTTATCGGTTAAAGCGAGCACCTACAAATCGGCACTTATAATAATTTTTTCAAAAAAATATTTCTATTCGGCAATTAAGCTCTCTGCGGTCATTTCCGCGGGTATTCCCAATCCCATTAATTGCAAAGTAGTCGGTGCCAGATCAGATAATTTCCCCCGTTTGATCAAGTGTTTATCGGAGGCATCCCGGGCCACATAGATGCATTCCACCGGAAAGGTGGTATGGCTGGTTTTTGTTTCCCCGGTGTCATACTCGACCATCTGCTCGGAATTGCCATGATCGGCCGTGATAAATATATGGGCGTCCAGCGCCAGCAGACGACCGACTATTTTACCAACGCACTCATCGACAGTTGCAATGGCTTTTTTGGCCGCCTCGTAATCGCCGGTATGTCCCACCATATCACCATTCGCATAGTTGATCACTATGAACTGATAGGGATTGTTCTGAAGGCGTTTTAAGATTTCCCGGGTAACCGGATGGGCTTCCATTTCCGGATGACTGGCAAAACTGGAAGGGTCCAGTTTACTCTTTATCTCGACTTGATCCTCGTTTTTGTTAGGAGTGGTTTTTTTGCCGTTAAAGAAGCTGGTTACATGCCGGAATTTCTGGGTCTCGGCGATCCGTAACTGCTTTAATCCGGCCCGGGCAACAACCTCGCCCAATAGATTGTCCATTCCGCCGCCGCCGCTCATGGCTCCGATCAGGTACTCCTCGAATTCATCGTAATATTGGGTTAACCCCAAATATGCAACTTCCGGCCGACGATTCGGCTGGCCGGGATAATCAGGTTCAACAAAGGCTTTGGAGAGCTGAATGGCGCGGTCTTGTCGGTAGTTGGTATGGACGACACAATCGCCATCCTGCACCCCTTGATAGTCACCGATCACATAGGGCGGGATATATTCATCAAACATGGGCACGTTATCCGGGGTTTGATCCTTTTGATAGGATTCCGCCACCGCGGCTTCAATACTCTCTGCGTGGCGGCCCTGGGCATCCACAATGCAATTGTAGGCTTTGTCTGTCAAGTGCCAGTTCTCACCGCGATCCATACCATAATAGCGCCCCATGGCAGTTCCGATCTGGCAATTCCCTATTTCTGCCATCACCTCTTTTAACTGTGCAATATATTTGTTGCAGCTGCGCGGAGGGGTGTCACGACCGTCCAGAAAGGGATGGATAATGATCCGTCCTTCCGGATAAGCCTGGCGGGCTTCACGTAACATGGTGAACAAATGCTCTTGATAGGCATGCACACCCTGATCCTGCAAGAGACCCAGGAAATGCAATTGTGAAGCGTTTTTTTTCCAGAGATCAAGAATGTTTTTCCATTTGGGCGCCTTGAAGATAGTTCCCTTGGAGATACCATCGTCGATGCGCTTTATTTCCTGCACTACGATCCGGCCGGCACCGATATTCAAATGTCCCACTTCACTGGAACCCTGAAAGCCTTCCGGTACACCCACCGCTTCCCCGGAAGCATCTAATAATGTCCAGGGATATTTTTGTTTGTAACTGTCCATGTTAGGGGTTTTGGCTGCCAGCACGGCATTGCCTCTGGTATTTTCATTATATCCCCATCCGTCGCGAATAATGATACAGACCGGTCGCATATGATATGACTCCTTTTTATATTGTGTCAAATTTCTTTATAATCAACAACTTAAATATCCTCTGCATAACCTTGAAATATAATAAAGCCTGCTTTCTTTTTGAAGCGAATTCTCTTAAAAAGTTACAAATAAGGGCAGACTGAATGGCGGATCGCTAGCAGGCAAATCCAGAAAAAGGATGCATGATTGTTTAAGATTATATAATTTATAGCGGTTGTGGTACCAGGTTGAATAAAAGGAGATACTCGCCCTACTTGTTACCTAATTAAATTTCCATATTAAAATTTTATTTTTCAGGCAATTCCTTTCGTGCCTTTGATGGCAGAGGCACTCTTTGCCAGACAAAGGTTTTGAATTCCTTTCTAAAGACTTTTAAATTTTGCCGACTTGAAGGGATGATATGTCAATTATTTGTAAACCGTTTAATCCACGACAAAGCAAACGCTGGGATAAATTTACCCAAGAAAGTGTAAACGGCACCTTGTTTCATCGCCGTCGTTTTTTGTCCTACCATCCGGCCGAACGTTTTAAGGATGCTTCGCTGGTATTTACTAAAAAAGGACGCTTGTTTGCGCTCTTACCAGCCGCTCAGGTGGAACAGGCCGGTAAAAAAACGCTTTATTCACATCGGGGTGCCAGCTATGGGGGCTTTGTTTACCAGGAAGGCTTATCCATTGCTGAGGCCTATGATCTGGTAGAGAATCTGCTTTGTTATGCCCGTGAACACGAATTCACGCGCATTGTCATGACATTACCGCCGGTCATTTACGAGCGGCGGTTATCCCAATATATTGATTTCGCCTTGATCAAACATGGGTTTGGTTATCTGAAGCGGGAGGTTTCCAGCATTGTCACCCTGGAAAAAGATATCGCAACAAACATTAAAAAGTTTAAGCAGACCAACCGGACCGCTTTCCGGCGGGCCCAGAAACTGGGGGTAGCGGTGCGCGAATCACAGGATTTTGCGCGCTTCTATCAGATATTGGAAAAAAACCTGAAGATTCGTCATAATGTGGCGCCCACCCACACCTTGGATGAATTGTTGCAACTCAAACAGCTGTTCCCTGAGCAGATTTTTCTCTATGGCGCCTATGTAGGTGCGGAGATGATCGCCGGTGTGGTGATGTTTGACTGCAATCAGGATGTGTCCCTGGCCTTTTACATCAGTCACGACGAGACCAAACAACGCTACCGGGGGGTTAATCTGCTGTTTTATCATATTATTGAGCGTTGTATTCACCAGGGCTTTAAATATCTGGATTTTGGAATTTTTACGGTCAATATGGAGCCCAACTTTGGGCTGGCCCGTTTTAAAGAGGGGTTTGGATCCAGCGGCATTTTAAGGGATACGTTGTTCCTGGATTTGTAAGCAAGGGGTGATTATCGGCGATTGTTACCGGCATGATCAAAGCATTTAATGTCAATCAGTAATAGATCTCCACATTAAGAGATCGTATTTAATTAAAAAGATCATTTTATAATATAATTAAAAATCAGGGGCTTCTTACATCTAAATGAGTTTTATGTTATCCAGGATCAAGCAGTTGACTAAACAGACATTAGTATATGGTGTGGGTACCATTCTGACCCGCTTCGTTACCTTTATGCTGCTTCCAGTTTATACCAATGTGCTTTCGCCGGCCGACTATGGACTGGCCGTGCTCATCTTTGTTTTTCTGGCTTTTATGAACTATATCTACAATTACGGGTTGGATTCGGCGCTTTTGCGCTTTTATAGTGGGGCTACCAAGCCAAAAAACAAAACCCGTATTCTTTCCACTGCGGTTTGGATGGCCCTGGCAGCCAGTGCCGCACTCAGTCTGGTCATCTATGCCCTGCGTATGCCGCTGGCCAACGTGTTGCTCTCGGAGCAGGAGGGCGCTATATTTTTTAAATATGCAGCCCTGATTCTGTTTTTTGACTGTCTCTGCCGGATACCCTTTGCCCTGCTCAGATTAAAGGAAAAACCCTACGCATTTATGGGCATCCGTTTGATAAACGTGGCCATGACCCTGGGATTGAACATCTATTTTGTGGTGATCCTAAAGATGGGGGTTATCGGCATTTTTCGTAGTAATCTAATCACTTCGGCCACCACAGCCACCTTGCTTTACCTCATTATGGTTAAGGAACTTTCCTTTACTTTTTCCGGCCAGCTATCCAAAGATTTATTGTTATTCGGGCTACCCTTTATACCCACCGGTCTGGCGACGGCCGCTATGGAGATGATCAACCGCTACATTGTCAAGCACTTTTTGGGATTGGATGCCGTGGGTCTCTTCAGTGCCGGTTATAAGCTGGGGATTTTTATGCTGCTGGTTTCCACGGCCTTTTTTTATGCTTGGCAGCCCTTTTTTCTGAGGGTCGGGCCTGCGGAAAATTCACGCCGGTTATTTGGCCGTATATTGACCTATTTTACGGCGGTTGCCCTGAGCTTCTGGGTGCTACTGACTCTGTTCATGCCTGAAATTGTGAATTTACATATCAAGGATATATATCTAATTGGTCCTGAATTCCAATCCTGTGTAACTATTGTTCCTTTTGTGCTGCTGGGATATGTTTTCTACGGGATCAATCAGGTGTTTTTACCGGGGATCTATTTTAAAAAGAAGACCCGTTACCTGGCATCCAATACGGTTCTTGCCGCCCTGATTAATGTGGGTGCCAATTATTACTTAGTTCCTCGTCTGGGGATCGTGGGATCGGCACTGGCCAGTCTGATCGGCTATATTTGTCTGGCGGCGGCCACCTATTTTGTTTCGCAGCGCTTGTTTAAAGTCCATTACGAGTACGGGCGGGTGATATTGTTGTTGGGTGTGACCCTGGTCGCAGGATTCAGCGGCTATTTTTTCTCTTTGAGCTGGTATGTGCGCCTGATCATTGTGGTTAGCCTGCCATTATTGTTACGTTTGTTTGGGTTTTTTAAACCTGAGGAATTGCGCGGGCTACTAAACATTTTCAAGAACCGCTTTAAGACTACCGGGATCCATGCCGAACAATAAGTATAAACAATTATTCAGCGAAACTGTTATTTATGCTTCCGGGCTTATTTTAACCCGTGGGGTCAGCTTTCTGCTGGTGCCTCTCTATACCAATTTTTTAAGCCGGCCACAATACGGCCTGATCTCTCTGGCCTACGCCTTTATTGGTTTTATGACCGTGATTTTGGCCTATGGCTCTGATGCAGCCTTATTAAAATATTACGTGCAGAAATCTGCGCGAAAGAAGGATTATTTCTCCACTGTTTATGCCATGCTCTTTGTGACCACCATCTTCTTTTTTATTTTTTCCTATGGCCTGCGACGGCCTTTATCAGTCCTGGTGCTGGGCGATCACCAGCCGGAATTTTTTGTCTTTTGTAGTGTCGTTATTTTCTTTGATGTGCTTAACTCCATCACCATGTTGATTTTCCGGGCGGAAAACCGAGCCCGGTTCTATGTTTTTTTCGGTTTTTTAAATACCAGCCTGCAACTGGTACTGAATGTCTACCTGGTCGGTAAACTGCGCCTGGGGGTGTCTGGCATTTTTTATAGCAATATGATCAGTTCGGCCCTGATCTGGCTGTTAACCCTCTATTTTGTTGTGCGGCGCTTTCGGTTTCACCGCATTTCCTTAGGATCATTAAAGGCCGTCCTGCAGTTCGGTTTGCCCTTTTTACCTTCTGGTATTTTTGCCATGTTGCTTGAATTGGCGGACCGCTACTTACTGCGCATATTCACCGACCTGGAGACGGTCGGATTATATAACGCCGGTTACAAAATGGGCATGTTAATGCTGTTATTTGTCTATGGGTTTAATGCCGGCTGGCATCCCTTCTTTTTAAAAGAGAGTGAAAAAACCAATGCCAGAGCAACTTTTGCCAAGATTACTACCTATATAACCCTGGTGCTGATTTTTCTCTGGTTGGTTTTCAGTTTTTGGTTCCAGGATCTGGTGAAAATTTCCATTGCCGGGCGGCATTTGATCGCCACTGAATATTGGCCGGGGTTGGCAATTACACCCATAATATGGCTGGCCTATATCTTTCGCGCCTTTTATCTCTTACAGCTCCCGGGAATTTATAATCTAAAAAAAACCAAATATGCACCGATATTCCGTGGGATAGGAGCCGGCAGCAATATTCTTCTGAATATTATCCTTATTCCCTATTACGGTCTTTTGGGGGCTGCTTATGCCACTTTGATCGCCTTTATCATCATGGCAGTGGCCATCTTTGTCCTGAACCGTAAAATATACCCGATCCCTTATGAGTGGAGCCGGATTCTGCGCATTATTATTATCGGCCTGGGTTGTTATCTAACCTATTATTTCCTGGGAAACGATGCCGTCCTGGTGCGTCTGGCGCTCACCGCTCTTTTTCCCTTGGGCCTTTGGGCAACCGGATTTCTTAATCGCAGCGACCGGTTGTTCATCCGCCGGTTATTTATTAGCCAGTAGCAACCGGGCGTCGGTTTGTTTGTTTTATTTTATTAAAAAGTTGGTTGATCGCCGAGGCAAAGGCGCGATCGCTGTAATGTTTTTCAGCCACCGCGCGGATTTGGTCCGGAGAATACTGGGCATAATTTTCCATCATGCCAATCATCGCCGCTGCCAGCGCTTTGACATTATTGGGCTCGACTAGCATACCGGTTTCCGGCCTGATAATATCTTGCGGACCCCCGCAGCGGGTTGCGATAACCGGCAACCCGGCTGCCATAGCCTCCACCAAAGCGACCCCAAAGGTTTCCTCTTCACTACTCAGCACCAGACAATGCATCTGAGCCAATTTACGGGCGACTGCTGTTTTAGATAAATACCCGCAAAAAGAGACCTGTCTGCTGATCCCCAGCTCTTGGGCGAGGGCTTTTAAGTCCTGACGTAGCGCCCCATCACCGATTAGATCCAGTGTGATTCCCGGTTGGTAGTCAGCTATCTGTGCGAAGGCCCTGATAAGAATCTCCAGCCGTTTTTCCGGGCGAAACAAAGCTATGGCCACGAAGCGGAATAAGCCCGGGCTGGGAAAGCTGTGATGTATCTCAAAGGCGGTAACTTCGGCCGGGTTAGGAATCACGGTCAGCTTCCCTCTTGCCTCCGGAAATTGGGCGGCAATCGCTTTTTTCAAGGCGGTGCTGGTGGCAATAATACCATGGGTATAGCGATAGGCGCGGTTAATGCACTTGCGCTGCAGATATGTAAGACGAACAGGTGGTAAAAATTCTTTTAAATGTTCGGAAATCACATAGGGAATACCCTGTTGCATTAGAAAACGTCCCATAGCAGCTCCGGCCCACAATGATGAATTGATAAATACCATCTGCGGAGCACCCTGTGTGGTTACGGCGCGTTTAAATAGAGATATGATACGCTGTTGGTAAAACAAATGGGTCAGTAAAGGTAATTTGGGAAACCAGTTGATACTTTCCTGGCGGTAGGTTAAGACTCCCTGTTCCCGCCCTTGCGAAGCAGAGATAAGGGGGGGGTGGTCAGATCTGTAGAGCATTTTATGAGAGTGAATAAGACTGGTTATCACCACCACCTTAAACCCGTACCGTTGAAGGATTTTTGCCCGGTCGCGAAAAAAAGTCCCGGCTGTGGGATCGACTTGCGATGGATACCAGGAAGGCATAACGAATAGGTTTATAGGGTTAATGGCGGATTTCATCAGACCAATAAACTTAGGGGCTTAATTTAAAGAATCCAAAAAGATGTTTTATTCCTGTTCAATAAGACTTGATACTCAGCCACTATTAAATAATCTGTCTGCACACAGCTGCCGTCATAAACCGATGAAATAAAATATATAAAAAAAGCTTTATATTTACTATTTTATCGCGATGCTGAAAATCCTCTATATATCACCTGAAAATACGGCCGGTACCTTAAACTATTGGAAAAAAGCACATGAGCTAAATAATAACTTTTGTCGCTTTGTTACTTTTTTTAAATCCGCCGCCGGATATGAAGATGATATTCTGCTAAACTTGCCTTTGATCGCCTCGCGCCCCTGGTACCTGCGTACACGGCTGCTGATGACCAAACATTTAGAGCGCCGCAAACCCTGGCAGGACCTGGCGGGTCATCCCCCGATATGGCAACCGCCCGGCTGGCAAAAGATACTCATCCGTATACGGGAATGGCTCTGGACACCGCAAATTAAAAGGGCCATTCAGCGGTATAATTTGGACGATTTTGACATATACCATTTTGAATGGGGCACCGATTTTTACCGTAATGCAAAATTTGCCCGTAAACTGAAGGAACGCGGTAAAAAGATCATTTGCCACTACCATGGGCAGGATATGCGCCACCGGGGGGTAATTCCGGCCATGGACCAGCTGAGCGATCTGAATCTGACTAACGAGCTCGATCTGCTAGCGCGTCATCCTGATATCAATTATATTTTTCTCCCCTTTGATGTACAGGCCTTCAAGCCCCAACAACAGCTCAATCATCCCCTAACTATCTGTCACGCCACCACCAATCGTAAAATCAAAGGATCGGATCACATTATCAACGTATGCAAAGCCTTGGAAAAATCACATGGCGTACGCTTTATTTTTATTGAAAACAAATCCCATAAGGAAACCCTGCGGTTAAAGCAGCAAGCGGATATTTATATTGACCAGATAACTGATTGGGCCCCGGGATATGGCATGAACTCTCTGGAGGCACTCTCTTTGGGAGTGGTCTGCGTCACTTATCTGAATCCAGAGGTTGAAGATTTTCTAGGAGAGCATCCCTTTGTGAATGCGTCTACCATAAATCTCAAAGCGCAGCTGCTGCAATTAATTGAACAGCCCGATCGATTACTTCAAAAACGCCTTCACAGCCGACAATGGGTGGCAGATCATCATGATTACCGTAATGTGGTTAAACGCCTTTATCAATATTATCGTAAAATCGGGATCATGGATTGAGCCATGAAGATTAGTTTTGTTTTACCCGGTTTTATTAAAGTCCCGATGGGCGGTGTCAAAGTTGTGAATGAGCTCGCCGGGCATCTGGCCCACCGAGGCTACAAGGTCACCCTGCTTTATCCTCAAAAGACCACCTGCTCCACATTTTACAGGTTAAAGAAAAGGGGGGTTGAACTGCTTGACCGTCTTAATCATGTGGCGCATTCTTTATATTATACGCCTGATCCGCAGGTCAATGTGCTGGTTATCCGTAAGCCTATTGCCAGATATATCCCCTCCGGCGATGCGGTCGTTGCAGTAGGGTGGCAGACTGCGCAGTGGGTGAATGCCCTGCCAGTTGTACACGGCAAACAGTATTATTATCTGCAGAGCTTGGAAACCTATTTTAAAGTCGGTAAAAAAGTGTTGAAGAGCTATCAGCTGCCCTTGCAGAAAGTCGCTGTTTCCCAATGGATTATTGATGAGTTACACAAGATAGGGGCAACCGCCCACGGACCCTTGGGGAATGCAATTAATCCGGCAGAATTTTATCAAACCGCTGCCCGGGAAAGTCGATACTATGATGTATTGATGTATTATCATCCCCAAAAAATAAAAGGCGCCCGGGACGGTTTGCGCGTACTGGGAAAATTGAAAGCCCTGCGACCCGCCTGTAAAGCCGCGCTCATCGCTCCCCGCAAACCAGTCCATTTGATTCCCACATGGGTTGATTTATATATCCGTCCTCGGGTATCTCAATTACGTCAGATTTACAACGATACTAAGCTTTTGCTGCATACCAGCCACTGGGAAGGGTGGGCCCTGCCACCAATGGAGGCTTTGGCCTGTGGATGTGGTGTGGTAGCGGCGAAAAACCGGGGGGTCCAGGAATATTTGACCCATAATCAGAATGTTCTTTTTGCCGGGGTAGGTGATATTGAGGGCCTAATAGTTCAGACACTCAAATTGCTTGACAATCCTGTCTTACGCAAGAAATTGAATCAAAACGGGCAGCGCTGCTTGACGGAATATACCTGGGATAAAGTGGCGGCTCGCTTTTCCCAATATCTGGAAAGAGACTAACTTATGGGTACTGTTTCTCCTGACATCAGTATTATCATTCCGGCCTTTAATGCTGCGCATACGCTTAACACTTGTATACGCGCTTTGGATACTCAACGGTTCCCCACAAAAGCCTTTGAAATTATCGTGGTCAATGACCGTAGCACGGATGCAACCGGTACTATCTTAAGCTGCCTAAAAAGAGACCTTTCTGCTAATTTGCGGGTTGTTCAACATTCCGTAAATCGAGGACGCTCCGCCGCCCGGAATAGTGGTATAAAAGCGGCTTCCGGCCGCTTGTTGATTTTTCTGGATGCGGATCTGGAGGTACCACCGGATTTTATCGCCCGACACGTTGAACACTATCGCTCCGCCGGGGTGGTGGGTGTTAGCGGAACCTCCCTTCCCGCCCCGGGCATACCGGACACTAAATATCAACGCTATCTATATCAGGCTAAGCGGGGGGGTAGGAAACATCCGCCGGACCAACCCCTGCACTATTCTGCGTTTTTGTTCAACAATTGTTCGCTCCGTAAAAAAGTTTTCACCCGGGTCGGTCTTTTTGATGAAAAAATATGCCATTACGGGGGGGAGGACACTGAAATGGCCTATCGCATCTGGCAACAATATCCCGCCGGTTTAAGCTATGATCCGCAACTGACGGTGCGCCATCATCATTATCGCAAGCTGCCGCATGTGTTGCATATTATCGAAAATTTTGGCGCCTGTGTAGTGCCTTATCTGGTGCAAAAACATCCAACGCTGGCGGGTTTATATCGTTATGACTGGCTAAAGTACCGCTTTGGTTTGACCACTCCCGCAATTTCTATTATCAAATTAGTGTCAGGGAGGATTATTCGGGCCCACATAAGCCAGAGGATGTTATTTTTACTTTATCACCTGATGCCTTATCCCATATCAAATTATGTTATCAAAGCGTTAATGGCCAGCGCCTTGCTCAGAGGTATTGCCAGTGCGAAAAACACACCGGATTTGGCCTGAATAATCTCCGGAATGGCGTTCCGGCAAGCGGGTTCGCTTTTGAGTCCGCCCCTCTAATTTTAGTCGTGAATACACTGTCGGCGGTTGTTAAAAATGTGATTAATATCATTGGTTCCTGGCCAAAAGGATTGTAGGTTTACCGTTGGGTATAGCTGGTTTTTGTATAACTTTTTTTCTTCATTGAGTGGAATTAATTTTTTATTCTGCAATAGTCTGAAAAGCATAAAGAACATTCAGGAAAATATGTATAACCGAAAGCGATATAAAGGCAAAGCATCGAACCGGGCCATGGATAAATATCTCCGGGAAATAAGTCAGTTTAACCCTTTAAGCTCGGATGAGGAGGTACGTTTAACAATAAAAATCAGAGCTGGCGATAAAGCTGCCTTGCGAAAACTGATCAGATCCAATCTGCGGTTTGTCGTTAAAATCGCTAAAGAATACCAGGGGTTTCTCATTGATGGACCTAATCAGTGCAGGCAATATCGGATTAATCAAAGCGGCCACCCGCTATGATGAAACCCGGGGCTTTAAATTTATTTCCTATGCGGTCTGGTGGATTCGACAGTCCATCTTACAGGCCCTGGCAGAACACTCACGATTAATCCGGCTTCCGCTGAATCATGTCGCCAATCTGTCAAAAATATCTCAGACCTTTGAAAGGCTGAAACAACAAAAGAACCGTAGCCCCTCCATAGATGAGGTCGCAGCCAGCTTGGATGTCGAACAGGAACAGATTTTTGACACCCTGAAAGTCTCCCATTATCACCTTTCATTACAGGCTACTCTGAATGATGATGAGGAAAAAACCTTTGTGGAAATTATTGAAGATACACATGAATTACCTCCCGATGCGGCTTTGATTGAGATGTCCGTGAAAACTGATGTAAGGGAAGCCCTGGACTCCTTAAGCAAACGCCAGCGGGATGTCTTGCAAATGTATTTTGGGATAGACCGGGATTACACCTTAAATTTGGAAGATATCGGCGAAAAATTCGATATTACCAAAGAGCGGGTTCGCCAGATTAAAGAGATGGCCTTACGGCACTTGCGCCATAAGACGAGAAGTAAAAAGTTAAAGCCCTATTTGGACTAATAAATCCGGCCTTATGGATTTAGCGGCAGGATGTGATCGGACTATAAGAATAGTTAGCATCACGGATTCAAGGACTTGATTGTGAATATTATTCTGTTCACAGAAGAGGAGTTAAAACGGCCTCTCGCGCGACAGGATGGCCGTATCAAACATATTGAACGCGTCCTGCACATGGGCAAGGGCGAGTGCTTTGATATAGGGGTGCTGAATGGTCCCCGCGGGAAAGCCTGTATTATGCGGCAAACCGCAACTACAGTGGAGTTAGAGGTTACCCTGGAGGATCATATTCCCCCACTCTTCCCGCTGACTTTGATCACGGGGTATACGCGCCCTCAGACCATGCGCCGCATTCTCAGGGAAGTCACGGCCTTAGGCGTCGCCCGTGTCTGGGTGGTGGGTACTGCCAAAGGGGAAAAATCCTACCGGCAAAGCCGACTTTGGCATCGCAGGCAGTATGTAGACTATCTAATTCAGGGTGCCATGCAAGCGTTTACGACACGCATTCCCGAGGTAAGACTTTTTCCGGCATTGAGGACTGGTCTGGCCGCTCTTGATTCTGCCGGCGATCGCCTGGCAATGGATAATTATGAAGCAAAAAAAGCCTTGAGTGAATATGAACCCTGCCATAAGCAGGTGTTTTTGGCTATTGGCGCTGAACGTGGCTGGTCAACCCCGGAACGGGAGATGCTCCGGGAGCATGGTTTTGTGTTGACCCACATGGGCCAGCGTGTGCTGCGCAGTGATACGGCTTGCATTGTCTCCGTAAGCCTGCTGCTGGCCCGCATGGGCTTGATTTGAGGATTTAGGTAATAATGGTTCCGATCGTTTTTGGATTATCCTTCGGCCATTTTCTGGTAGATCTCAAAGCGTTCCTTGACGAATTTTTCAGTTTCTTTCCAGTATTTTTCCAGCTGTTCGGGATTGGTTTTTTCTAGGGCTGTATACCGCTTTTCATTTTCAAGTAATTCCCGGATAGGCTTCCTAGGCTCTTTGGAATCCAGAAGGAGCGGATTCTTGCCCGCTGCTTTCAGCGTTGGATTATAGCGATACAGTAACCAATATCCACTTTGGACGGCCAATTTTTCTTCCTGCTGACTGAAGGCCAGATCAAAGCCGTGATTTATACAGGGTGCATAGGCGATAATGATGGAGGGCCCGTCATAGGCTTCCGCTTCTCGCATGGCTTTGATCAGCTGGTTTTTGTTAGCGCCCATAGCAACCGAGGCGACATAAACATATCCATAGGTCATCAGCATGCGTCCCAGGTCTTTTTTAACTGTTGGTTTACCGGCTTCTGCAAAGCGGGCCACAGCCCCTAGAGGAGTGGCTTTGGAAGCCTGCCCGCCGGTATTGGAATATACCTCGGTATCCAGTACCAGGATGTTTACGTTCCGGTTCATGGCCATCACATGGTCCAGACCGCCGTAACCGATGTCATAGGCCCAGCCGTCGCCACCTATAGCCCAGACGCTTTTTTCTACTATGTAATCATCCAGTTCAATCAATTTTTTCAAAAGTTTTTGAGTCTCTTCATCGCTGGCTGCTTTCAATGCGTCGGGTAACAGCGCTTTGACCTGGCGGGCATTGGTTTTGGTCTCATCACTCGTATCATGCCAGTTATCCAGGGCGTATTTCAATTTATTCTTTAAACCGTCAGCTAGGTTTTTATCCAGCACCTTTTTGATCACGGACTTCAACTGACGGCGGTTAGAATCCACGGCCAGCCGCATTCCGAACCCATATTCGGCATTGTCTTCAAACAGGGAATTGGCCCAGGCCGGACCCTCGCCATACTTGTTTTTGGCATAAGGAACAGTGGGAAAAGTGCCGCCCCAAATGGAAGAGCAACCGGTGGCGTTGGCAATGATCATACGATCGCCGAATAACTGGGTCAGCAGCTTAACATAGGGCGTTTCGCCGCACCCGGCACAGGCACCGGAGAATTCCAAGAGCGGCTGTTTAAACTGGCTGCCCTTAACCGTGGAGACTTTGAATTTTTGACTGATGACATCCTCTGGCAGGGATTCAAAGAATTCCACATTCTCAGCTTCGCCGGCTTTGCGTTCTTCCGCAATGGGTTTCATTACCAGCGCATCTGCCGGACATTCATTTACACAATCACCACAACTCTGACAATCGTCTAGATAGACCTGTATCTTGAAATCATGGGTGTCACCGTCCGTGCTTTTGGCCTTAAGGGTGTTGAAAGTCTCCGGTTTGTTTTGCAGTAATTCGCGTTTAATGAGTTTGGGCCGGATCGCAGCATGGGGACAAACAATAGCACACATGTTACACTGAGTGCATTTATCAGCCAACCAGTGCGGTACTTCCGGTGCCACCCCGCGTTTTTCCAGCTTCATGGTTCCGAGCGGTACGCCCCCGTCAAGCGGCATATCCGAGACCGGAATATCATCACCTTTTAACTGCATCACTTTTTGGATAACATTTTTTACGAAACGGTCGGCATCTTCGGGGACCAGCCGGGGTACTTCCCGGGACTTGCCGGGGAGTTCCTGGGGTACCTTGATTTTCTGTAGTTCCGCTTCAGTGCGGTCAACTGCCTTCCAATTCATTTCCACAATTTCTTCGCCTTTCTTGATATAGGTGTTTTTAATCGCATCTTTGATCAATTTGATGGCTTTGTCTTTTTCCAGTACACCGGAAATGATAAAGAAAGCGGCTTGCATGACGGTATTAATGCGTTTGCCCAGACCTACATCAGTGGCGATCTTCAAAGCATCAATATTATAGACGTTAATATGTTTGTCAATGATCGTCTGCTGCATGTCGGCGGTTAAGTTTTCAAATACTTCCTCGGGGGACCAGTTGGAGTTTAACAGGAAAGTGCCGTTTTCTTTGATGCCGCTCAGGAGGTCGTAGCGGTCGACAAAGGACTGTTGGTGACAGGCAATAAAATCAGGACTGGAGACCAGGTATTCGGATTGGATAGGTGAATCACCGAAGCGTAAATGGCTGCGCGTAATACCGCCGGATTTTTTTGAGTCATATTGAAAATAGCCCTGTGCATATTTATCTGTATTATCACCGATAATTTTAATGGAGTTTTTATTGGCACCGACGGTACCGTCAGCACCCAGACCCCAGAATAAACAGGAGATGGTACCTTCCGGAATGGTGTTGATCGTTTCTTTGATATCGATGGAAGTGTGGGTAACATCATCTTTAATGCCAACGGTAAACCCATGTGAGGCCTGGCCGTCTAAGTGATCATAGACTGCTTTCACCATAGAGGGGGTAAATTCCTTGGAGGAGAGTCCGTAGCGTCCGCCGATCACATTCACTGACTTGCCTTCCATGGCGGAAGAGACATCCAGAAAGAGTGGCTCACCCAGAGAACCGGGCTCTTTAGTACGATCCAGCACTGCAATATTTTTGACAGACTCCGGTAAAGCCTTCACAAAATGATCCTTAGAAAAGGGACGGAAGAGGCGCACTTTTAATACCCCCAGTTTTTCACCCTGATCATTTAGATAGTTGACGGCCTCCTCAATGGTTTCATTGGCACTGGCCATGGCCACAATTACTTTTTCAGCATCCGGGGCGCCCACATAGTCAAAAAGATGGTACTGGCGACCGCTGAGCTCAGCATACTTATCCATTTGTTTCTGGACAATTTCAGGGGTGTCCAGATAGTATTGATTGACAGTCTCACGGCCCTGGAAGTAGACATCAGGATTTTCAGCGCCCACCTTGATCACGGGCCGTTCGGGATTTAATGCGTTTTCGCGAAATTTCTCAATCGTCTCCATATCAATCAGGTTTTTTAAGTCATCGTATTCAAAAACTTCAATTTTCTGAATTTCGTGGGAATTGCGAAAGCCGTCGAAAAAATGTACAAACGGAACCCGTGTTTTAACGGTAGACATATGGGTAATAGCGGCCATGTCCATAATCTCCTGAATACCTGCGGAGGCCAATAAGCCAAAACCGGTATTACGGGCTGACATTACGTCAGAATGATCACCGAAAATGGATAGCGATTGGCAGGCCAGGGAACGGGCGGATACATGAAATACGGTGGGTAGCATTTCACCCGCGATTTTGTGCATGTTGGGCAACATAAGCATCAGCCCTTGGGAGGCGGTAAAGGTGGTGGTCAGGGCACCGGCGGAAAGAGCGCCGTGCACGGCTCCCGAGGCGCCGCCTTCGGATTGCATCTCGATCACATCAACCACTTCTCCGAAAATATTCTTTCTTCCCTGAGCACCCCATTCATCCGCTTTTTCACCCATGGGCGAAGAAGGGGTGATGGGATAAATAGCAGCAACTTCACTAAATGCATACGCTACATACGCCGCTGCCGTATTGCCATCCATGCTTTTCATCGATTTTGCCATAATAGATTCTCCCTATAATTTTTAATTAATATTTCCATAACTGTCACGAAATATGCATACTTTACATTTTTGTGTAAAAATAAGTGCCCTGTCAGGTCTTTCATCCTAAACCTACAAAGACACACCCTAAAATTCAATACATTCCAAATAGTTAAAAAACAATTTATTAGGTTTAGTCCCCGGTTACGATAAAGAAGGGACTGTTTTGAAAACTCTTATACTTAGGCCGTAACCGGTCGGTATTATAATATTTCTCCACATTTACAATTTTACTGGTGGAGGTCACGATATCAATCGGTGTATCGCCGTAGCGACCATTGGTAAGATTCACCAGACGGCCGTGGATACCTTTTAAAATTAGATCCAAGGCGATATTACCATAGGCCATGGGCACTACCGAATCAACTGCATCGGGATCTCCACACCGTACCAAATACCCCAGTTTTTGGTCAATTACATTAATGACTTTGTCCTTGTTAAACTGGGGCGAGACTTTTTTCAGTTCGTTGGCAACGTTTTTACCAATACCGCCTAATTTTTTATGACCAAAGGCGTCTTGTTCCTGGTTTTCAAAAGTCATTTCGCCTTCATCGAACATTGCGCCTTCAGAAACCAGTACAACCGAATACCGGCTGGGATTTTTATACCGGTCCTGGCTGAGCAATTCAGCCAGTCGTTCGATTCTGAATTTATGTTCCGGGATCACGCAGCGGTTCGCTGCTCCGGCCATAGTGGGTAACAGGGCGGTAAAGCCGGCATAGCGGCCAAAGACTTCAATGACCAGAAAGCGTTCATGGGAGCCGGCTGAGGTTCGCAGGGCGTGGGTCATGCTGATTGTACGGGTCACGCAGGTACTGAAACCAATACAATAATCGGTTCCGGGGACATCGTTATCCATGGTTTTGGGGATCGCTATGACCCGCACGCCCTCTTTGTATAATCTAACCCCATAGCTGAGGGTATCATCACCACCGATAGGGATCAGATAGTCCACTCCCAGATAATCCAGATTTTTAAGTACTTCTGAGGTAAGATCGTTTATTTCAGCGGCATATTTATCACGTAAGTGCAGGGGAACGTCCCTTTTGGGGACTTTACTGGGATTTGTCCGTGATGAATGCAGAAAAGTTCCCCCGGTGCGGCCGATTTTATTGACGATCTGTTCGCTCAAAGGTTGATAATTGTTGCGGTTATCAGCCTTTTTATCCCGGATTAAGTCGATTAGACCGGCCCAACCACGCCGAATGCCAACTACTTCATAGCCCTCCCGCAGGGCCCGAATGGTCACTGCGCGTATTGCCGGGTTTAATCCTGGTACATCACCACCGCCTGTTAAAATTCCTATTTTCATTGGTTTCTCCCTATTTTTTGGTCTGTCACAAAGCAAAGAAAATTAACAGTTTCTGGATTAAAACTCAATCCTTAATTAGAGTTGACCAAGAGATTGATGGTCTGAAAATAAACACTCAGGTTCTTGATGGAGGCGGGCTCAGGCGTATGAAAGGGAAGATTACCAGTAGCAGAGCAGCGGTCAGGGCAATCGCCAGACCCACCCCCAGATGGTCGGCCAGATATCCGATCAAAGGGGCTAACAGGGCCGTGGCCAGGGTTCTGACCTGCGATTCTACGGAAAGTCCGGTGGCCATAGCGTCCTCAGGAATGGTATTACTAATATAGCTGACGATCATAGGCCGTCTTATGTTTTGCAGAATGTAAAGTACTATAAACAGAACAATGGCAATGCCAAAGTATTGCCGGTTATAGAACAGACCACTGAAAAGTATCATAGCAAGACCCAGGCCAAAGAAGAAATTAACTGCCCGGGGCAGATGCCGGAAGCGGTCAGCGAAACGGGCTGAGCTCTGACTGGCATAAGCAGTCAGCATATAGATCAGAAAATAAACGACAGCGATGATAACCGCACTCCGCTCCCGCTGTTCAAGGGCTAATATGATCGGTAAGGAGAGGGCAAAGGATTTCAGAATCGGTTGTAAATAGTCTTTTGCCGCCTTGAAAAAACCATCATAAAGGGCGGAATTCAGTATTCCGCAGCGGGCAGCACTAGGTCTTAAAAAGCGGAAGAAATCTTTGAGTCTCGGCCGGGTTTTGTGTTCTGTCTGGCCGACCTTATTTAGTGCCTTAGGGTAGGAGGCCATCAGAAACAGCTCCAGAATATAAGGAATAATCGTAGCCAGAAAAATAATACGATAAGCCCCGCTATAAAAAACCAAGGCCCCGGCGATCAGGGCCGACAGTGCTGACCCCCGCTGAGACCAGCTGCGGGTATGTCCGTAGTAATCGGTCCGCAAGTGGGAAAGGTCTTTGATTTTTAAATAACCGAAAATCATGGCCTTATGGGTGCCTGAGCGGAAGGCTTCACCGACAGCAAAAAAGATCATGGCCAGCATATATATCCCAAAGTAGGGCAAAAAATAGAAAATGAGAAAAGAGAGAATGTAGGCCGAGAAAGAAAGCAGCATGGTGTTTTTACGTCCAAAGGTATCAGCCAACATACCACTGGGTATTTCCAGGATGGCTTTCGCGATTTCACGGACGGAAAACAGGATACCGATCTCAAAATAACTGATTCCCATTTCCCGGAAGAACAGCAGCAGGTAGGGATCGAAAAAACGCAGGTTTTTCAGGAAACCATAGGCGCAGAACTTATAATATTGCAAGTTTTTAGAGAAAGCACTCATTTGGGGGTCACCTGTCCTGGATTAAGCCCTTTCTGCAGGAGGGGTCACGAATAAAAAAGATCAATTTTAGAGCAAATTATTATTCACTTAATAGAATGGAAAGCATGATTGAGTTCAGTTTTTCCCGGGAGGTATCCGATCTGGAGAGCAGTATGATCGGAACTTTGGCGCCCACCACAATACCCCCTACATTGGCGGCGGCCAGTTGCATTAACATTTTGATGATTGCATTGCCGGCGGTCAGCCCGGGCACTAGGAAAGCATCTGTCTGACCGGTAATACGGCTGTGCAGATTTTTACGCTGGGCGGCCTCTGCAGAAAGCGCCACATCCATGGCAATGGGCCCCTCGACAATGGCTGCGCCAAAAGCACCCTCCTGGCCTTGTTTTTGTAATTCCGCTGCATCCACGGTTTCTTCAATCTTGGGATTGACCTTTTCAATGGGGCACAGAAGAGCCACCTTGGGAGTTTCGATCTTTAGTTGATGCAGCACTTTGATCAAATTGCGCAGAATCGAGGCTTTGGTTTCCAGGGCAGGACGAATATTAATACCACCATCACTCAGGGCCAGGAGTTTGGGATAAGCGGCGACCTCAGCCACAGCCACATGGCTGAGAACCTCACCGGTACGCAAGCCTTTTTGTTTATCCAAAACAGCTTTCATCAAAACGGGGGTTGAGATATGGCCTTTCATCAGGATGTCGGCTTGTCCGGTGCGGACCAGATCCACAGCCTGGATAGCATTTTCTTCCGCTGTCTTCGCCGCCACAATCTGATCCTTACGGGGGGTGTAATGTACCTTCCGGGCAAGGGTAATAATTTTATCTGGATCACCCACCAGTAAGATCCGGGCAATGTTCTTCTCTTCAACCTCCCTGACCGCTTTTAAGACATTAACATTTTCTGCTTTGGCAATGGAGATGGTTTTTTTACGCCTGATTCGGGCCACTGCTTGATGGATATCCTGGAATGATTTTAGCATGATTGCGGATCTCCTTTATTAATTTTGTTCTGCTTGATAGGTTTTCACTTCCACTTTGTGATCCACAGCTAAAAAACCGCCCTCTGCCATGGATTCCAACTCGTTTTCGCCGGGAAAGACAATTTTGTCGGCAATAAAAGCCACCCGTCTGAAAATATCACCGACTATCTTATGGGAATGGGCCATACCGCCAGTGATAACCAGTCGGTCTACTTTGCCCTCCAAAGTGGTGGCCATGGCACCCATTTCCTTGGCGGTCTGATAAATCATGGCATTATATATCAAAGCAGCTGGGGGGTCACCTTTTGCAATTCTTTGGAGCACCTCGCGCACGTCACCGGTCCCCAGGTACCCTTTTAAGCCGCTGTTTTTAGTTAATTTAACCTTCAGATCCTGTAGCGTATATTCCTCGGAGCGGGCCATTTTGATCAGTCCCTCCAGGGGTAAAGCCCCGGCCCGTTCCGGAGAGAAGGGGCCCATACCCAGTAAAGCGTCGTTGCAGTCAATGATCCGTCCCCCCTTAATCGCCGCTACTGAAATACCGCCGCCCAGATGAACAGCAACAAAATTCAAGTCGCTGATTGGTTTGCCTAAATGGTGCGCGGCCTTGCGAATGCAGGCATTGATATTCAGGGCATGTAAACGGCTGCGACGCTCGATTTCAGGGACTCCGGAAACCCGGGCTTCCGGGATAAATTCATCCACGGTCACCGGATCGACAATGTAGGCCGGCACATCAAAATCTTGGGCAATCCCACGGGCAATCGAGGCGCCCAGGTTACTGGCGTGGGTGGCATAGCGACAATTAATAGTAACATCTACAATGGCGTCATTCACCTTATAAACACCGCTTTTGATCGGTCCGATGAGGCCTCCGCGGCCGACCACCGCTACCAGTTGGTAGTCCTTCAGCCAGGATTTGAAAACCCGGTTGATGATATCCAAACGCAGTTGTAATTGAGCTTTGATTGAATGCATTTTTGCGATCCGGGTGCCGGTGTGGTCGATTTTCTCGACGTTTACGGCTCCGGAACGCTTGAACAGTCCGATTTTGGTCGATGTGGATCCGGGGTTAATGGTCAGGATAACCTCATTATCCATGCTCGCCCTCCTCTTTATATATCCTGAAGCATAAATTTGCTCCTTTTATGGTAGTAACTACAGAGACAAAAACAATGCCATTTGATTTGGACCGGAAAACACCTCGTGGAAAGAAATCTTTACCACTAATAATTTTGCCCTTGGTAAACAGTTTTCTCAATAATAATAAAACAAGCCCGGTCTACGTCAGGTGTCTGACCAGGCTGCTTTTTCTTTACCCTTTAAAAATAAAACCTTAAATTTCCGGAAGTATGCAGGCGAAATTATATTTTATCTCTGATGTTCACTTGCGTCTCTATGATTCTGAGTCAGAGCAAGCCAAGCGACAGCACCTCCTGGCCTTTTTACAAACAGTAGAACAACAGTCGGCTGATCTCTATATCGTCGGTGATCTTTTTGATTTTTGGTTCGAATATAAATATGTGATCCCGCGCCATTATTTTAAAATTATCCGCGCTCTGCAAAGAACTGCCGAGCAGGGTTGTCACATTCATCTGGTGGTCGGCAACCATGATTATTGGGTCGGTGATTTTTTTGAAAATGAAATCGGGGTGCAGATTCATCGTAAGGCCCTGGATCTGCAAATTGGTCGGCAAAAATGGTTAATTACCCATGGAGATGGTATTCTTAAGCGCGATACTGGCTATCGCCTGTTAAAAAAGGTCCTGCGTCACTCCCTGGCTGTTTTTCTTTTCCGATTGTTACATCCTGATCTGGCCTTTGCCATTGCTGCCAAAATATCCCAGCGCAGCCGACACGCAACCCTGCGGCAACCCCCTTTCATAGAGGCCGAGCGTAAGGAAATCATTCAATTCGGACGGGAAAAATTTAGCCAGGGGTATGACTGTGTGATCACGGGTCATTTTCATCTGCCAACGGATTATCGGGAAGGAAGGCATATATTTTTAAATTTAGGGGACTGGATGCGCTATTATACTTTTGCCTATTATAATGGCAGGGCCCTGCGGCTGTGTTACTGGGATATCGAGGCGTCCGGGAGGGCGAGAAAGTAATAAATTTTGCTTGACTTAAAATGTTAAATATTATAAAGTCAATTTGATAAACTAAATGCTGGTGTAATATGCATATTAAACAATTTCGATCTTTTATTTTTCTCAGTGTACTTTTGTTCTGGATGGGATGTGGTGGATACAGCGCTACAGAACAAGTGACGACCGAAGAAGTTGAAAAATTGCGCGTTGATTATGAAAAAGGTGAGATCAAAACGGTCAAGGAAATCATTGCGGTGTTTACCGATGAACAGCAGCCTATGGACTCCCGAATGGCGGCTTTAAAAGCGCTGGGAGAAACCGAGCACCCGGATGCCAAGGCCGCCCTGCGCAGTTACATGCAAAAAGCCCAAGATGTCAATTATGGATTGTTAATGGCCACGGCTAATCAGTTGATTGACAAGCAAACCACAACGGATATCAGTGCGGTAGTGGAGGGTATTGGCAGTGCCCAGCAGAAATATACCCAATTTCGGACCAACTTAATGCGGAACATTAAGCAAACGGACATTGCGCCCCAGATCGAATCTCTTTTGAGAATATATCAGATAGAGAAGGAGAACTACACCCAGATGCAGGAATCCCTGACACGGGTATTGGGCGGGGTGGCTGATGAGCGTGTAATTCCTATTTTGATTAACATTGCCAAAGATAAAACCTTGAAACCCTCAGTTCGCTCCCTGGCTTTAGAGGTATTAGGGCGCAAACAACATCCCATGATCACGCAAACCTTTATTGAAATGCTCCAGGACCCGGACGATCAATTACGCTTGCGGGACTTTGCTTTGGAGGCCATGGGCGATATTAAGGAATCGCGGGTGATTCTGGCCCTTCTGGAAGCCTATAACCAGAACAAACAGGACTATTTTTATTTGCTGAAGACCTTGACCCGCGCGCTAGGAGACTTTTCCGATCCGGAAGTGGGCCCGGCACTGGTGGAAATCGCTAAGGATCCACAAATTCCGCAAACCACCCGCCGGGATGCCATTCAAGCCTTGATTAAATATCAGGATCCGGAGATCTTTTTACAATTGCTGCCGCTGATGGAAAATCCTGATAATTATGTCTTATATGATGAAATGAAAGCCATGGCAGAGGCAATTGGCGCTAGGAATCTGTTGCAAGGCCTGCGCGCCAAGGCGCTTCAAGCCCAAAAAAGTGTAACGGGGACCCCATGAGAAAAACAATAGAGTGTACCTTTATCTTGATCCTTTTAATCGGCCTCGGCTTAGAGACGGGTGTGGCACAATCGACCGATGCCCAGCAGGTAACCGGAAGATTTTTTGAATTGGAGCAAAGTATCGACGAACTCCGGCAGGAATTGAAAAACCTGCGGCAGGAAGTACATGAAATAGAGATCCGGGCCTCCTTACCGGAAATTCGTAAAGAGATCAATAAACTCATTGAAGTGCCGGAAATGACCCATGAAATCGTGCTCACTAATGGCACGATTGTCCGGGGTAAAATAATCCATGAAGATATTGACAAGCTGATTATTCAGACTCAGATAGGTCAGTTGACCATCTATAAAAAAGAGATAAAGCTCACCCGGGAAGCCCAAAAACCCAAAGCCAAATGTGTTTTTGCCGGCGCCATCAGAGAAGAAATCTATGAAGATAAAAGGGTTTACAAGGGAAAAATAAAAAATGAGGGCCTGCGGCGGGCTGATTTTCCGCGTGTCATTTTTGAACTCTATGATGAGAACACCCAGATCGTTAATCAAGACTCCAGCTTTATCCAGGGGGCTTTTCATATTTTCCCCAGCGGGGTCCAGACCGATGCGACCATTGCCCCGGGCGAAAGCTATGCTTTTCAATGTCCGGTTATGGTACCGGATACAGCCCGGGTCAGTTATTATATTAAAAAAATAAAATGGGAAGAATTGTAAAGTCCCCATGAAGCTTATGACATGGCTGGCCTTTTTCTGAAATTAGTTATCCCGCAGTTCTTTTAAGCAATAAATACGTATTCAATATAAACCCTTTAAATCACCGGTTCCTCAATAAATTTATCATGGAAAATCATCAGATTTTTCGTATGTTTTCAGCCCGGTAGATTGCTGATAATTTAGAGGAATTGAAACCCGATATGCAAACACAAGCAAATGACCGCATCAGTCGTATTTTAAAAGTATTGGCCTTGTTGGTTCTGATCTATCTGTTCATGCTAAGCATCACTCTGCTCGGAGACAGCGTCAAAACCATGGGCAAAGGTGTGGCCGCTGAAATCATGCGGACGGTTTCCAACCCGATTCTCGGACTGGTTGTGGGTGTTTTTTCTACCAGCCTGGTCCAGAGCTCATCCCTGACCACTTCACTGGTAGTAGGCCTGGTAGCCGGGGGTATTTTTGGTGCCGATCCTATGCAGGCCACCCGCATCGCAATTCCCGTCATTATGGGGGCCAATATCGGCACCAGTGTAACCAATATCATCGTCTCCTTTGGGCATATCAGTCGGGATATAGAATTCGAACGGGCATTTGCCGCTAGCATTGTGCATGATTTTTTTAATGTACTGGTGGTCTGCATCCTTTTTCCCTTGCAATATTTTTTCAATATAATTGGTGCCGCTGCCATGTTTATCTCAGATTTATTTGTGAATATCGGCGGGTTGGAAATCATTGATCCTCTGGGCACTATTCTGGATCCGGTCTCCAAGACAATAATCCGGTTGTTTCCTTCCCTTCCCTGGCTGGGGATCATTATCGCCCTTATCTTATTGTTTATTTCATTAAAATATATTATTGCCACCATGAAATCTTTGGTCCTGCGGAAAATAGAGGTGTTCTTAAATCAATATCTTTTCCGCAACACTGGCCTGGCGCTTTTACTGGGACTCATTTTTACCGCCATTGTGCAGAGCAGCTCCATTACTACCTCCCTGGTGATCCCCTTGGCAGCTGCCGGTGTTCTGAGCATTTATAAATTATTTCCTTATACTCTGGGGGCTAATGTGGGTACCACCGTAACCACACTGCTGGCTTCTATGGCAGCGAAAAATCCGATAGGTATCACAATCGCGATTAGTCACCTCCTCTTCAATATGATTGGTATCGCTATTTTTCTGCCTTTACGGGAGATACCGATCGGTATGGCGAAAACGTTTGCCCGTTGGACACGGCACTGGCGCTTTTTTCCTTTGCTGTATGTCGTAATAATGTTTTTTTTAGTTCCCATTATATTAATTTTGCTAATGAGGTAAGCTATGATAAAAAGATTTATTAACATGTGGAAACAAAAGGACCTTTCCAGTCAGATTCTGGAAGATGCGGAGAACACGCTCAAATTAGACCGGAAAATGTTTATGCAGTCCATGTGGTCCCTGCGCCGTGACGATCATAATGAATTGGCCACTGATATTTATACCCAGGACAAGCAAATCAACAAGGCCGAACGGCGCATTCGCCGGAATTTGTTAACCCATCTTTCTGTAGCCAGTAAGGCGGAAATCAGTGCCGGCCTTACCTTGGCCAGTATTGTGATCGATATTGAACGGATCGGCGACTATACCAAGAATATTACCGACCTGGCCAAACAGCATCCGAAAAAATTAGACGGACATATTTTTGAAAAGCAGTTGCTTGAGATTGAAAAAACAATCGAACAATTTTTTGACCAAACAATCGACGCTTTTCAAAAATCCGACAGGCAGATCGCGCGCAAGGTTACCGACAGGTACAAAGCAGTTTCTGCCAGCTGCAGTATCATTAAAGATGCTCTGATCCGGGGAGAAGGCAGTTTTCAGGTCAGCGATGCCGTGACCCTGGCGCTCTATCTCCGTTTCCTGAAACGAGTGGGAGCCCATCTCTATAATGTATGTACCAGCATTATCAATCCCTTTGACCGTATCGGATACCGGGAAAAAGAAGACAGATAATAAAATATACAAGCGAAGAGGTTTTATGGTGGCAAAAGGTGTAACTAAAAAAAGTAAAGACTTTGCAAAATGGTATAATGATATTGTCAAAAAAGCCGAACTGGCTGACTATGGCCCGGTAAAAGGCACTATGATCATTCGACCCTATGGTTATGCCCTGTGGGAAAATATTAAAGCCCATGCCGACCGTATGTTCAAGGAGAGCGGTCATGTCAATGCCTATTTTCCCATGTTCATTCCGGAAAGCTATATGCGTAAGGAGGCCGCACATGTAGAGGGCTTTGCTCCCGAATGTGCAGTGGTAACTCACGGTGGGGGTAAAAAACTGGACGAGCCCCTCTATATTCGGCCCACCTCAGAGACCATTATCTGGGCGGCCTATAAAAAATGGATAAATTCCTACCGGGATTTGCCGCTCTTGATCAATCAGTGGGCCAATGTTGTGCGCTGGGAAATGCGCACGCGCCTGTTTCTCCGAACCACGGAATTCCTCTGGCAGGAAGGCCATACCGCCCACGCCACCTTTGCCGAGGCTGAAAAAGAAGCCCGCCAGATGATCGAAATATACCGGCAACTGTCCGAAGATTATATGTCGATTCCGGTTTATATGGGCCTGAAAACCGAGGCGGAAAAATTCGCCGGCGCCGTTCACACCTATACTATTGAAGCCATGATGAGTGACAAAAAAGCGCTCCAATCGGGCACTTCCCATAATCTGGGTCAGAATTTTGCCAAAGCCTTTGATGTGACCTTTTTAAACCAGGATAACCAGCAGGAATATGTCTATGCCACCAGCTGGGGGGTCAGCACCCGTCTGATCGGGGGGGTCATTATGACCCACGGAGATGATCAGGGATTGATCCTGCCCCCCAAAATTGCCCCTTATCAGGTTGTGATTATTCCGATCTGGAAAAATGAGGAGCAGCAAGAGGCGATCCGCCAAAAAATTGAATCCCTGAAGACTAAATTAGAAGCGGCGCATATCCGCTATCACGTCGATGACAGTGCACAAACCTCACCCGGCTGGAAATTTAATCAGTGGGAGATGAAAGGCGTGCCGTTGCGCATGGAAATGGGCCCTAAAGATCTGGACAACAACCAGATAGTGCTGGTGCGCCGCGATGAGAGAGGCAAAGAGTTTATACCCCTTGAGAATATTGTTGCGACAACACAACGCCTGCTGGAAAAGATACAGAACAGTTTATATGACCGCGCCCGGGCCTTCCGCGATAAAAACACTATACCAGTGGACAATTATAAAGATTTCAAACAGGTTATTGAATCCGGCGGATTTGCCAAGGCCTACTGGGCCGGAGACGGAAGTGATGAAGTCCAGATCCAAGCGGAAACGAAAGCCACGGTACGCTGTCTGCCCTTTGAACAACCGGAAGAACCGGGAGAATGTTTTTATACCCGGAAAAAGGCCCGGCAAATGGCTATTTTTGGAAAAGCCTATTAAGGAATGGAAAAACCGGTCCTGCTGAACTAAAAAAGGGATTGTCAAATTTTATCTGGAACATTATTCAGCCGCAATAAGGAACCATCCCTCTTTAAAGCAATAAAATGGCAATTATCAAAACCGAGGCCCTGGTCTTAAAATCCCTTTCCTACGGGGAAACCAGTCAAATTGTACGCCTCTATACCCAAGATGAAGGCAAAGTGTCGCTGATGGCCAAAGGGGCCCGGCGCCTGAAAAGTCCTTTCCGGGGCTATTTGGATCCGCTCAATCATCTCGAGGTCATCTACTATGACAAACCCACCCGGGAAATACAGACCCTGACGCGGGTGACTTTTATCCGTGCGTTTCTGCGGGAAAGCCGCGATTATACCCACCCCATGTATGGCCTGGCAATTTTAGAGGCTATTGATAAGTTCACTCATGACGTGGAAGATAATCAACAGGTCTTTAATTTGGCCCAGCGGGTGCTGGCCAGAATTGATGAAAAACCGGACAAAGCTGCTAATGGCCTGGCCTATTTTTTATTACGCCTGACTGTCATTATGGGATACCATCTCAATCTGGAGCGCTGTGCCCGCTGCCAATATCCCCTGTCAGAGGCCTATTACAATACCAGTGACGATCAACTGGTCTGTGCCGGTTGTCATAAAGCCGGTGATCTGTACCTGAGCCCTGCGCAGCAGCAGTATTTGAAATATTTGTATGCTCCCCAAAATAAAATGCCAGGTGCCGAATCCATCACAGTTACGCCCATCATTAATTTGCTGCTGGCCTATCTGGGGTATCATACGGATCTGGCGCCGCGGCTGAAAACCCTGGACACCCTAAGCAATATGACTCATTTTCAATAAGGGTATTACTACCATGCATTATCTTTAATTGTATAAAAGCCCGAATATGCGTAATTTTAGCCTGCAACAACAGTACAATGTTTGCTTTTACAGAAGTTAAAATTATATGCAACTTATTACAGCTACGAGCATCTAAAATAGAGCTAATCATTAAATTTTATTGTGAATGACTTAGGCTTATGAATTACTATCATGGATACTATAACGGCAATCAGGCTAATCGCCAGTATATCCGTCCGAAAATGTTTTCGGGAGCCATCAAAGCTATCGTGATCGCCAATGTGGCCGTCTTTTTATTTATGGCTTTTTTCCGCTTGGATCGTTTCTTTGCCTATTATTTGGGATTGGTACCGAAATGGGTGTGGAGCCGCGGGTTTGTCTGGCAACTGTTTACTTATATGTTTGTGCACGGCGGCTTTATGCATATTTTCTGGAATATGTTTATTCTCTGGTTGTTCGGCGTACAGATTGAACGGACCTGGGGCGCCAAGGAATTCTGGAAATATTATTTGATAACCGGAGTGGGTTCCGGTATTCTGACCCTGCTGTTTAGTTTAAATTCCACCATTCCGGTCGTGGGGGCCAGCGGAGCCATTTATGCAGTGCTGGTGGCCTTTGGGGTCATGTTTCCCAATCGCTACATTTATATCTATTTTTTATTACCCATTAAAGCTAAATATTTTGTCATTATCATGGGGGCGATCACTTTCTTTTCCTCCCTGTCACCCAGTGGCAGTAATGTAAGCCATTTGACCCATCTGGGCGGCCTGGTGATCGGTTATATCTATCTTAAGCGTAACAAGATATTCGGGAGCTTCAATTTTAAGCTGCCGACAATCCGCTTCAAGAATCCCTTTAAAAATACGATCCGGCGGGTGGATAAAGACAAGTCCAGCGCTAAGAATGATGACTCCTATCAGACCGATGAGACTCTTCGGGAGCAGATGAATGTGATCCTGGATAAGATGAACGAATCCGGATACGATAGTTTGACCGAGGAAGAAAGGCGTGTTTTATATTTAGCCAGCCGTTATTTTGCCGATAAAGAGCAGCCCCACTAGCCGATACAATATATTGTATTATTTAAATAGAATATCCTTTATATACAACTGAAATGGCCGCTGGTCTCCGGGTTGCGTAAGGCCTTGCAAAGCGGGCTTCGAATCCAGAAAAGATAGCTGCTCCAGCCCACGACCAGGCCTAAAATCAATAGCGGCCAGGGAAAGGATAACTGTGTGGCAGACACACGGAGCGCCCGATGATTCCATAGCATGGCCAACAAAATTAAGGCTGCGGCTGTCAATTCCAATCCCCAGAACAGAGGGGACAGTTTTAACGGAATCCCCCTGTGTTCGATATATAATGCAATCAAGGCGGCTATAACCATGGAAAGCGCGACCAGCAGTGGTGCCAGTACCGGAGCCAGCCAGGGAACCGGAACAATGAAGAGAATATCCCAGTCCAGTAAAGCGCTAGGCCAGTTTAGGGTGAGTTTTAAAGCCAGATAGTAAAAGATATCCCAGCAACCAAAAGTAAACATCAGATAAGCCAAGCGCTGTCTAATATTTTGGCCGACCAACCAGCTGACCATAAAGACCAGGAGCAGCGTGGCCAATTCTCGCAATATTTCGATTGTCACGGGAAAATCCGGGGGATGCTTAAGGGGAAGGTCGCATTCCTGGGGCGAAAATTTCAGACGCAGATAGGTGACGGTGGCAGCAACAATAAAGGCCAAAATAAAGGCAAATAACAGCAGGTAGCTTAGTTTTAATTTGCCGTGTGTCATTTTCGAGTGCGGAACATATCCCACAGTAATTTGAGTCCGAAGATACAGGCTAACAGATAACCGATAAGCCCGATCATGGGATAACCAAACAGAGTAGGTCCGACAGAAAGCTGTATTACCAGTGAGGAACCCACAATAAGGGCTGCAATAATCAGAGCGGAGGAGAGTCGGTTGGTGGCCCGATTCAGGGCGGCGATTAGATTTTCCAGCTTGTGGTGCTCAAATTGAATCACAAAGCGGTTATTGGCGGCATTGGTTAAGATGGTGCGTACTTTTTTAGGAAAATCTTCGGCCAGGTTGATCATATCTTCCAGAAAGAGCTGCATCTCTCTCCACCGTCGCCGGGGATCATAGCGCCGCATGGTAATCTTGTGAATAAAAGGTTGCAGTTGACCCATCACATCGAATTCCGGATAGAGCACGCGCGCCAGTCCGTCTACCGTGATCAGCGCCTTGAGAGTCAAGGAAAGACTGGGGGGGAAGGTTAGGCGATATTTTTGAATAATCGCGAAAAGTTCATTCAAAATCGCTTTCAAACGCAGTTTCTTAATGGAAACACCATGGAAATAATCGATCAGGCCGTTGATATCGTTTCGAAGGGCTTTATTGTCAGTGTTGGGATTGGTGATATTGAGTTCATCAAAGGCATGGATAATCCGATCGGCATCCTTTTGAGTTATCCCGATAATAATTTCGCCGAAATGATCGATGGTGTCATCGTCGATTTGGCCCACCATACCGAAGTCCAGTAAGGCGATCACGTTATTTTTCAGTACCATGATATTACCCGGATGGGGGTCGGCATGGAAGAAGCCGAACTCAAAAATTTCACGGAAACTGAGGGCCGTGCCATTACGGGCCACGGCTTCACGGTCTATACCAGCCTTATCCAGTTTTTCAGTCTGCGAGGCTTTAATCCCTTTCACATGACCCATGACCAATAACTTGTCCGTGCTAAATTTCTGGAAATATTGAGGCACAAAAAGGCGCTCATCATCGCTAAAATTATTTTTAAAGCGGACAATATTGCGTCCTTCGCGGATAAAATCCAGTTCCCGGTGGATCGATTGGTCAAATTCTGCGACAATGCGCACCGGATCCTGAGCCAGTTTATCCTGAAAATATTTACGCAGAATATTGGTCAGGTCCTTAAGGATTTCAACATCCACATCGATCGTTTCTTTGGCCTTGGGACGCTGAACTTTGAGGACCACCTGTGCACCGCTTTTTAGCTCTGCCCGATGGACTTGGGCGATGGAAGCCGCGGCCAGCGGTTTTTCCGAAATATGCGAAAAGACCTCCTCCGGTGGTGCATTCAATTCTTCTTTGAGCACTTTTTTAATCGCCTTATAGGGTAGTGGTGCCACCTGATCATGTAATTTCTGGAGCTCATAGGAAATATCGGGCGGTAGGATATCGGGACGCATACTAAGTATTTGACCCAATTTAACAAAAGTGGGACCAGCCTCTTCAATGGCCAGTCGTATTCGTTCCGCCCGGCTCAGCTCGGCTCCCTTTTGCCGTACGGCCCGGGGGAAAAATTTCTCCCCGAAGCGCCGCACCAAACTGCTCCGGGCCGTATCCACGAGATCGGTAAAGCCATATTTCAGGAATATGGATAGAATCTGATTATAACGCTTCAGATGGCGCCAGGTGCGTGGAATAGAGGTGATTTTCATGGATAAAGATCCGGGTTAATCAATGATTTTTAAGATGCTGATCGATCTGTTTTTGCAAGGCTTCCACTTCTTCACGGGTTGGAATCTCGAGTCGTTTTAATACTTTTTTGACCTCTGTATTGATTAATTTCTGCAGTTCCGCACGCCGTTTCTCGGTGTATGAGACCAATTCCTCCATCAAGCTGGATTTTTTATCGCGGGATAGCTCTCCCTTTTCAACCAGTTCGTCCAGCATATGATCAATTTTTTCTTTGGTCAAACTGGCCGCACCTAGTCCGGCTAAAAACATCTTTTCAATACTTTCAAACATAATTTATACTCCCCTTTTGTTTGGTTTCACAATTTACACATTTATTTATTCTGTATGCTCATTTTATCTTCAAACAGGATTGGGAACCTCGATATAATGTAGATCTAGCCCAAACTTATTTTGCAGATGTTTTCCCAGTGCCTGAATGCCAAACCGTTCGGTAGCATGATGGCCGGCCGCTACAAAATGAAGTTTTTCTTCTTTTACATAGTGCCGGGTGTATTCACTGGCCTCACCGGTGATAAACAGGTCTAAATCCTGCAGAACAGCCTGTTTTACCTCTTTCTGGGCTCCGCCACTGATAATACCGACCTGCTTTATCCGGGGCGGGCCGTAGGCAAAGAGCAGGCAATCCGGATTAATATCCTTCTTAATATTATTGAATATTTGTTTTGGAGACAGATCGTTTAACTCTCCGCGTGTCCCAATCTTGTTGCCCTTATATTCACCAAAGGGTTTAATTTTTTGCAAGTTTAGCAGGCGTGCAATTTGAGCATTGTTACCTACTTCGGGATGGGCATCCAAAGGGAGATGAAAGCCGTATAGGTTAATATTGTTTTCCAATAATAATTTTACCCGTTGGCGGTACCCACCTTTGTAGAGAGGACGTTCAAAATTCCAGATCAGCCCATGGTGTACAATAATCGCATCCGCTTTGGCTTGCAGGGCTTTTTCAAAGAGCTCCACTGAGGCACTCACTGCAGTGACAATAGTGCTTATTTTAGCTCGCCCCTCAACTTGCAAACCATTCGGTCCGTAATCCTCAAATTCATCAACTTTTAAATATTCCCGTAGATATTTACTCAATTTGTCACGTTGCATGTTATCTCCTGCTTAAGCCACTATTTCTATTAAATTTAAAGAATTCATCTGTTTTTTTCAATTGATTCATTGATGGGCTTGGCTTTTAGTTGGGTTTAATACACGCTTTATTTTGATACCTGAAGGCCTGCCGCGATTTCCCTTTGACAGGGTGGTAAGCCGCGGGTATGGCACCCAGATCACAGATTCGAGCGGAGGAAGAGCGAGGAATGGGGCATGACCCTTTCTATTCCTTAAAAAGGTGTTTTTCGGTGATCTCAAGACAGCGCTTTTTCACTGTTTTCAGATGGCCAATTAAAATAGGGCGCTTACCCGGGCAAACTCCCGTTGCCCGGGACACCGATAGTAATCGCGTTTATGACAGCCAAGCAAATGCTGTTATCGCCTGCATAATAGAGTGCAGATACCCGTATGGGCACCGGGCTTACTGAAAGAGTCAGGATAAAACCATTTGCAGCGGTAGGGCTCCCGGCGGTTCCCATATGAGCGCAGTGCGGATATGATCCCTGTGCAACTGTATATAACGACCTTTCTTTAAAATGTTTTTGTCCTATAGTTCCGGAATTCCGGTCGGGATGACCTATAACGGTTCGTTGGCCTTTGCGGGCATCCAGTGGGATGATTGTCTGGAATTCACCGGTTGGTTGCTAGTTATGGAACCGCTGCAATTTTAACTGAATCCGCTGGTCCGGCTCCCCTCTCCAAAAAATCGCTTCAGAAAATTTTTATCTGCCCCTTCCGGGGCTCCTGACGGGAATTATGGCTGCTTTATTGACAAAGAATAAATGCTTGCCTAAATTACAGCGCTTTGCAGTTGCCGATTTGATTAATTACAATAAAGGAGGTTATTTTGAGTATTATCATTGATATGATGGCCAGGGAGGTTCTGGATTCCCGAGGAAATCCAACAGTAGAAGTAGAGGTGCTAACTGAGAGTGGCGCCTGGGGACGGACACTGGTACCCTCGGGGGCATCAACCGGGGAACATGAGGCTATTGAACTGCGTGACGGAAATAAAGACCGTTTTATGGGGAAAGGTGTTTTAAAAGCGATTCAGAATGTAAATGAAATTATTACCCCTGAATTATGCGGGGAAAGCGTTCTGGATCAACCCTATATTGATAATCTGTTATTGGAATTGGATGGCACTCCCAATAAATCCAAATTGGGCGCCAATGCTACACTGGGCGTATCTTTATCTGTGGCAAAAGCGGCGGCTAATTATGTGGGCTTGCCCCTTTACCGTTATATCGGTGGGGTTAACGCCCGGGTTCTGCCCATCCCCATGATGAATATCTTAAATGGTGGCAAACATGCGGATAATAATGTGGACCTGCAGGAGTTCATGGTTTTTCCGGCGGGGGCAAAATCTTTTAGTGATGCCCTGCGCATGGGAGCCGAGACCTTTCATCATCTGAAGAAGGTGCTCAAAGAGAAAGGCCTGAGTGTTGCGGTAGGGGATGAAGGTGGCTTTGCCCCCGATCTGAAATCCAATAGTGAGGCCATTGAAGTGATTGTAGCCGCTGCAGAACGTGCCGGCTATAAAATGGGTGATGAGCTGTTTATTGCCCTGGATCCGGCCTCTTCGGAATTCTATAATAAAGCGGCTGGAAAATATGAATTAAAGTCAGAGAAAAAGGCCCTCAGTTCCCAGGAGATGGTCCAGTATTATGAAAGATTGGTCCAGCAGTATCCCATTGTTTCCATCGAAGATGGGCTGGCAGAGGATGATTGGGAAGGCTGGCAGCATATGGTTGCGCGTCTGGGCGATAAAATCCAGATTGTCGGTGATGATCTGACCGTCACCAATGTAACCCGCCTCCAGCGCGCAATTGATGATCAAGCAATCAATTCGATTTTGATCAAGCTTAATCAAATTGGGACCTTAACAGAAACCCTGGAAGCGATTCAGCTGGCCGCCCGCAATGGATTTACCTCGGTGGTCTCACATCGTTCGGGAGAAACGGAAGATACCACTATTGCCGACCTGGTTGTGGCTGTGAATGCCGGACAGATTAAAACCGGTTCAGCCTGTCGCACAGACCGTGTGGCCAAATATAATCAATTACTCAGAATTGAAGATGAGCTGGGAGAACAAGGAATATTTTGGGGTAAACATATTCTGAAATGAGTGCTCGCCGGGTCCGGATTAATAATCGTGGCAATAATGTTAATACGCACCGTCTCTACATTATTCTGGGTTTTTTATTGCTGATTACCCTGTTTACCACTTTTTTTGTAATCGGCGATTACGGACTTTATCAGATATATAAATTACATCGGGAAAAGCAGGATATTAAAAACCATATTACGGAGCTCTCTGTGGAGCAGGATTCACTGCGCGCGGAAAAAATGCGCTTACAGGAGGATCTGGCCTATATTGAAAAGCTGGCCCGTGAGCGGTACCGTATGGCCAAGCGAAATGAGAAGGTTTTCCGGGTGATCAAAAGAAAAGAGTAGCCAGCTGGCACTCTTTAAATAGTTGAGTTTTTTAATAATTATATTGCTAGTGTAGCTTTTTTTGCTTATAATTGAAAAACATCTTTGCTTATTAAAATGGTTTTTCTTTATTTTCTTTGGCGTCTCCTTGGAAATCAAATTATATAATGTAAAAATGAGGTAGTTATGGATCTGGCCACTCTGGCGGGTCTCTTGATTGGCATCGGATTGATCAGTACGGCGATTTTTATAAAAAGTGGGGATGCCAGCTATTTCTGGGATTATGCCTCCTTTTTACTGGTTTTAGGCGGCACAATAGCAGCCACTTTTGTGAATTATCCCTTGAAAAATATCTGGAAAGTGTTTCGGGTACTTAAAAACGCCTTTAAGCGCACCAAATTCGGCTATCAAGAGGTGATCAACAAATTCACTGAATTTGCCGCCAAAATACGCAAAAAGGGACTGGTTTCCCTGGAAGACGATTTGGATAAAATAGAAGATAAATTCATGCGCAATGCCATTGAGTTGGCCATTAATGAGCGCGATCAGGACCGTCTGCGTAATTATCTGCGCTTGGAACTCTCCAATATGGAAAAACGGCACAATATCGGCCAGGAATTATTTTTCTACATGGGAACCTATGCCCCGGCTTTCGGAATGGTGGGTACCATTGTCGGTTTGATTGTGATGATGAACGAATTTACCATGAGCAGCAGTGAGATCGGTCTCGATTCCCTGGCCAGCAGCTTTGAGTTTGATATCGGAACTCAGTTTAAACGGTTACTGGGCGGCATGGGACTCGCCTTGCTGACCACTTTTTACGGACTGATTCTGGCCAATCTGATTTTTATTCCGATCGGCGGCAAATTGAAACGGCGTTCCGAAGAAGAAATCATGCTTAAGGAGATTATGATCGAAGGGGTTCTTTGCCTGCATAACCGCGACCATCCGTTGGTGGTCCGTGAGAAATTGAACACCTTTGTGCCCCAGTTAGAGAGAAAAAAAGATAAGAAGTGAGCATAGCGCGCCGACCCGGCGGGAGGTTACTTTTTATACGAAGAAAGCTAATTTAAGCTGATGTGATAAATTTCGACACTTAGATATTTGGACTGACTTCAGTTAATTTTTTCGCTCTCCGCAATCAATCTTAAACGGTGGATTCGTTTTTACGGAGGGATCAGATGGACTATCGCCGGTTGCTAAATCCGCTTAGGATTAACCCAGGCTGGATCTTGTTTGTCCTGCTGCTGTCTTATTCCGTTGCACAAGGGGCTTTTGAAATCCAGACCGTGGACCCCACAGCGATGGCATGCGGGAATATTGTTTGCCTGCAACCGGGCTCACTCAACCCGGCCACGCATCTGGAGCAAAAGGGCTGGGAAGTCGGCGCCAGCTATACTAATCTGTTTGGCTTAAAAGCTTTGCAATGCTGGAATCTTTCCCTCTACGGCAGCTATGGGCGTAAGCAGGGTGGTGCCCTGTTGGTCAGTTCTCTGGGGAATAAAAATTATCAGGAAAACAGTTATACCCTTGGTCACGCCTATCGCATCCATCGGCGCATGACCATGGGAGTTTCTCTATCAGGGTATGGCTTGTCTGTTGTGGGCTATAGTAAAAGTTGGAGCTGCGGGCTAAATGTGGGCGCTAAATTATATCTGCATGAGACGCTGAATGCCGCCATCCTGTACCAGAATGTCAACAATCCGAAAGTCTATCAAGGCGGTGAGCCGCTTCCACAGTCCTTTTGTCTGGGCGTGCAGTGGTATGCACACCCGCGGCTGGAATGCGACCTGGAAATTTTTAAAGATACGCTTTATCCCTTTATAACCCGGGCCGCTTTAAAATTAGAGTTTATCCAGAACATAATCGGCATGGCCGGTGTACAACTAAACCCTGATCGGTTTGCGGCCGGATTCTCTTGTCGCTGGAAAGGCCTCGGTTTTTCAGCGGCCCTGTTCCATCATCAAGCCTTGCCAAGCACTTTTTATTTCGGATGTCATCTTTCCTGGGAATAAAGTTACCCTGTTTTGTATTGCTGGCTGGCATGTTGGTTTCCGCTTCTGCCCAGCAAACTCTGGAGGAATATATTCTGGCCGGATATATTACAGTGGAGGCTGCCGATAATGAGGATCTACGCAATCAAATCGAGCAGTGGATGGCAAATCCATTGCCTTGGAATAGGGCCACTATTGATGATATCAGGAGCCTACCAGTCAGGCCCGTAATTAAAGAGCGCCTCCTTGCCCTCAAGAAAGAAAACAAAACCCATCCTGATTGGACTGCTTTTCAACAGGCTTCTCAACTCTCACCGCAGGAAATGGAGACGATCAGATTATTTATTACGTTAAATGAACCGTTACCCGGGCACGGGAAAATATATCATTATACAGCTTTTAAAAGACAGGATCAGCAAATACACCTTACAAAGAATTTACAGCGCGGTCGCTGGTTCCATGCCTCGGGATGGTTCACCGGATGGATGACGGAAAATGACCAGGGAGAACCTCAGGTTTGGGATCATTACAAAATTAGTCTGCGCTCTCCGCTAATTAAGGACACCTATCAGTTTCACATAGGCGCTTACCGCCCGCATTTCGGGCAGGGCTTAGTGTTTAACAGCAGTCTGATGAATCTCAAAAGCAGCCAGGCCCTGCAGAATATATCAGCCGGTCGACAACGTATTGCCAATTATTTGGGAACCGATGAGAACCGCTTTCTATGGGGGCTGGCCGGTACATGGCGGCGCCAGAAGTGGCAACTGACTTCCTTTTATTCTCAAAACAATCTGGATGCTCATGTTCAGCAGGGCGTTGTGCAATCCTTGCCGGCCAGCGGTATCCACCGGTCTGCGCGCCAATTGACGGCCAAGAACCGGATAAACGCACGCATATTAGGGGTAAGCGGCTATTATCAAAACCAAAATGGTCAGCTGGGTGTATTACTCTTTAATACCTGTTATTCACGGCCGCTGGAGATGTTAAAGTGTCAATCCTATTTGGGGGGCGGATCGCTTTATCACAGCTTCCATGGAGATGAAGTAATGCTGAGTGGTGAGTTTGCCTGGCTCGGGACCCACCGCTGGGCTACGGTGCAATCCCTGATCTATCGCCTGGAGAATATTGCCTTGTGCGGGGCGGTCCGTTTTTTTATGCCTGATTTTTTTACCCTGCTGGGAGGTTGTCCCAAAGAGTTTGGTGGTATGCCCAATAATGAGAAAGGATTGTATGTCGGAGGTGAAATTAAATTACTCCGGGAGTGGTGGCTGGCAGTGTATATGGATTTTTTCAGCCCTATAGAGCCGGAAGATCAGACCCGGTCCACCCCAACGGGTACAGAGGCAATGCTCTCCTTGCGGCGTCGTTTTTCAAAAGGGGTATCACTGGTGGGTAAATTAAAACGGTCTGTGGGGGAAGACATCTGGCGGGACAGATCACCCCAAAAGAAATGGCAGTACAAATTACGGATCATCCATCAATTAGATAGTCAGATTGTACTGACTTGTCGCCTGGCCCGGGTTGTGCAATTCGATGGCAGTCACAGGATCAGCGGCACCGCCATTAGTTTTTATGGTCAAAAAACCTTTGCCAAACAGGCCCGTCTTCTGGCCGGAACTGTTCATTTTCACAGCCAGGGCTATGCCGCCCGCACCTATCTTTATGAACCGGGCATTCCTTTGCGGTTTAATATGGTGTGTTTGCATGGTACCGGTTACCGATATTTTGTTGTTTTCCAGAAAACCTTTCGCGATATTTTCAAGCTTGCTTTGGCCTATAAATATCAACAAAACAAGCCGTTCTCAACCGCGCAGTGGAATTTAGCTAAATCAATTGAATTCCAATTGTTGGTTGACATCTGAATCCAGGCGTAGTAATTTCGAATTGGTTTCTATGGGAATGAGAAAATTTTCTGCTGTTATACTCTTTCTGCTTGTAACCACCCTGTGCTGGGGTGAATTGATTTTAATCAATCCGGGGGCGGATAAGATCCTCACCGAATTGAAAGTAGTCTATTGGCACGAGATTCCTTATATCTCTATTTTGGAGCTAGCGGATAATTATAATCTGCGCACCTTTCACCGGGCCGAGACCGGTAAATTTGTAGTCTATTTTCCCGCGGGAAATGTTAAAATCACCGCCAATAGTCCCTGGATCATGATGGGTCTGGAAGTAAAGCACCACATGACCAGTATGGCAATCGCCAGTGAAAACAATATCTATGTGCCCTTACACAGTTTCCTTGATTTTATGAAAGCGACAGTGGCGCCTAAATTAAAATATTCCTACTCGCCTGATGAGAAAAAGAATGTGCTTGCCCCCCTGCCCCGTACAACTTATTACGCATCCCGCAAAGAGGAGCAACGGAAAAAGATCCGCTTAACCGATGTTCAGTATGACGAGAAGAGAAACGGCTTGATGATTGCGATTGGCACCACCGGCGCTTTTAGAGATGCTGATCTCTCAGCATTTTTGAAAGATGACCATTGGCTCTATCTGACACTCTATGGCGCAGTTTGTGATTCGACCCGATTATCGGCGGTTAATCCAACTCCTTCGGTTGCCCGGATTGAGGCCATCAACCAGGCCAAATCGGTGCAAATGAGTTTTAAGTTGCATAAGAAGTTCATCTCCAATGAAATCCATTATGATCGCCGGATGGGCAAAATCACAGTGGCCTTGAATCTGCCCTTGAGTCGGGATTTAAAACAGAAGATTGCCGAAGCCAAGACAGCCTGGCAGATTGATACAATTGTACTTGATCCCGGGCATGGCGGTAAAGATCCGGGTACGCCGGGCCGTTGGGGCGGGCAGCATGAGAAGGATATCGTGCTGGATGTGGTTACCCGCCTGGGTCGCTTGCTGAAAAATGAACAGGATGTTAAAGTGGTTTATACACGCGACAATGATGACTTTATCCCCCTGTGGCAACGTCCGGAAATTGCCAATAAATCAGGAGGCAAATTATTTTTAAGTTTTCATGTCAATGCCTGCTCCAATCCCCGAGTGAATGGTATTGAATTGTATGTATTACGTCCCGGAAAATCAGAGGATGCGGTGCGGGTTGCCGAGCAGGAAAACTCGGTCATTCAGCTGGAAGCGGCGGCAGATAAACAAAAATATGAAGGCTATGACGACATTTCTAACATTCTGGCCAATATGGTTCATTCCGCGAATATGCATGATAGTGAACGCTTGGCCGAGATTATGTCACTGCAGATTTCAAAAAAACTACCGCAGAAAAACCGGGGGGTTAAACAAGCCGGGTTCTATGTATTGGTTGGCGCCTCCATGCCCAAGCTGCTGATTGAACTGGGATATTATACCAACCGGCAGGAAGCCAAACAGTTGAACCGGGCCTCCTACCGGCAGATGATCGCCCGTACTCTCTATGAGAGTTTATTAGAATTTAAACGCGAAGCCGACCGCAGTGTGCTGGGCAGTTGATGAAATCCGTTGCCAACTTTCCAAACCAAAGATTTAACAGGCCCGTCATTGGATTTAAGCTATCGTAAAACACTGCCGGAACTCCGTGCTGAACGTGATCAGTACCACCGGATCTTTTTTTACCGCATTTGTGGTACCGGTATGGGCGCGGCGGCTTGTTTATTAAAAGCAAAGGGATTTGTGGTCGAAGGGGGTGATATACAATTCTCACCGCCCATGAGTGATTATCTGCGTACCACTGCCATTCCTTGCCATGACCTGGAACAGATCTCCCGGGACTACCTAAAGCGGTTTGATTTGATTATTGTGGGAAATGTGGTGGCCCGCCATAGCGAGGCAGCCCGCATGCTGGAACAATTAAAAGTACCGTTAACCTCCTTTCCCACCGCCCTGGGCGCCTTTGTGTTGTATGACCAACAGGTTGTAGGGATAGGCGGCACGCATGGTAAAACCACCACCACTTACCTCATGACCCAGCTGTTTGAACAGCTGGGGATGTCGCCGGGCTTTTTGTTAGGCGGTGTGTTGCCCGACCGCCCACCAACCCGTTTGGGAGACGGCTCCTGTTTTTTTATTGAATCCGATGAATACGACAGTGCCTATTTTGAAAAAATAGCCAAATTCAGATTATATGCACTGGATTACCTGGTGCTCACCTCACTGGAATTTGATCATGCTGATATTTATCCTGACATAGGAGCTATCCAGACCGAATTCAGGACCATTCTGCCGGAGCTCAGTGGCGGCCTGATCGCCTCGGCTGATTACCAAGCCGCGCGGGCCCTCTATGATGAATTCACCAACCAGTTCCCCGACCGCTTCCATTGCTTATACGGCGAAGCCTCTGATACCGGACCACACATCCATGCCATTACTTCCCAGGGAAGTCACTTTTCCCTGAGTTTGGCGGATAAATCCTATCAGTTTAATACTAATTTGATCGGCAGGCACAATATACTGAATCTCAGTGCTTGCATAATAATGGCCCATCAGCAAGGCCATCCGCCGGAGTCAATTCAAACAGCGATTGGCGATCTAAAGATGGTCAAAAGACGCCAGGAAAGACGCGGCCGCTTCCAGGGTGCCATCCTAATCGATGATTTTGCCCACCATCCTCGAGCCGTAGCCATGACGATTGACGCCATTCAGCAGCAATATCCGCAAAAACAGCTATGTGTCGTAATTGAGCCCACAAGTGCCACAGCCAGAAGTAATCTGTTCCAAAGGGAATTTACCCAGGCCCTGTCCCGGGCAGATTGCGCCATTTTAATCCAGCCGCAGCGGGACACCACGGTTAAACAGGCGCGTAATATTGATTGTCAACAAATAGCCGAGGATCTGCAGGTCTTGGGTAAGCCGGCCCATGCGGTAAACTCCCGGGAGCAGCTGATAAATCTAATTAAACAATATGCCGATCCCCATAAAATCATCTTAATTCTTAGCAACGCAACCTGTTTGGGCTTATGGGAATCCGATTTTGTGCAGGAACTGCAACCATAATCCCGCCGGTTTATTATGTATACCGAAAAATCCGTTAATCTCGTCTACTTATATGCTTTGCAAAGACGGGGCATCCGGCCGGGCTTGCATCGCATCAGGCAGCTGGTCGCCCACTTAAATGATCCGCAGCAATACTATCCGGTTATTCATGTGGCCGGCACGAACGGTAAAGGTACCACTTGCGCGATAATCACGGCGATTTTATCCCAGGCAGGCTTGCAGGTGGGATTGTATACCTCCCCCCATTTAAAACGCTTCCATGAACGTATTTGCATCAACGGGAAGTCTATTGATGATGCGGATATCAATGCTTTTATCCAACGGCACAAGCCGATTATTGAGCAGATCCAGGCCACTTTTTTTGAGGCCACCACAGCCCTGGCATTAGATTATTTTGCCCGCAAGCAAGTCGATATTGCGGTCCTGGAAGTGGGGTTGGGCGGCCGGTTTGACGCGACCAACATTGTGCAACCACAGATGACGGTTATCACTTCCCTGGCTAAAGATCATGAGGAATATTTAGGCAACAGCATTACACAGATTGCCGCTGAAAAAGCTGGCATCATCAAGCGGAACGTGCCCTGTGTGCTGGCTAAGCAGAGTTCTGGCTTAAGACAATTCTTTTTCCGGAAGTTAAAGCAGATGGAAGTACCCTATCGGTATGCACCGGACTGCTACCGGATTACATCTGAAAAGAAATCCCTGCAGGGACAAAGCATCAATATTGCCGGTGGCAGGCGAAACTGGCCCTTGGTTTGGTTTCCCCTGGCAGGTGATTTTCAGTTAACCAATTTGCAAACCGCTTTAACCGTCATGGATGGATTACAAACAAATAGAATCGAAACTATGGCGATCATCAGGGGGATCAGGGCCACCAAATGGCCCGGCAGATTAGAGATGCTGCAGCAGGACCCGCTGGTATTATTTGATGTGGCCCATAATCCGGCCAGTATCAAACAGGTGATCAAGACCGTTAGAGCGCTCTTGCCGGAACGAAAAATAACAATTCTAATGGCGCTTAAAAAAGATAAACAATATTATTCTTTATGGCGCTATTTCAGGGCGCTTAATGGAAAAATATTTCTAACGGAAATACCAGGCGTGCAAAGCGTGCCGGCAGCGAATTTATATACTCATTTTAAACATCATATTGCAGCTTCGCGCCTTATATCAAACCCCGATTTAAAAGAAACCCTGCAGGCGATTCACATAAACCGGAAAGACTGTTTATTGATTTTAGGAAGCCATCACCTGGCATCCACTGTTTATCAGCATTATCAGGAGAAATAGCAATGCTGACCGTTGTGGTTTTCCGGCCAGCTGCAAATTTTATTTGACAATCAATGAAATATCGTTAAATTAGCCACACAAGAACGAATTGACTTACTTCTACCTTCCTTTTTTGTTGAGAAACGTTTAGAGAATAATTAATTTAGAAAAATTTTTAAAGGATTGAACTATGGGAAAAGAGTTGAATATCTCTTACTTAAAATCTATGAAACTGAAACAGCTTACGGAATTGGCAGCCAAATATGATATTCCCAAAGCGAAAAGCATGAAAAAACAGAATTTGATCTGTAAGATACTGGAAGCGGATGCTAAAGAGAAGGGGCAGCTGTTTGCCGGCGGCGTTTTAGAGGTTTTGGACGAGGGCTACGGCTTTCTCCGCTCCCCGCAGTCCAGTTATATTTCGGGTTCCGATGATATCTATGTTTCGCCGTCTCAGATAAAGAAATTTGGTTTACAGACCGGACACGAGGTCTATGGTATAATCCGCCCGCCCAAGGATAATGAACGCTTTTTTGCCCTGCTGTATGTCTCGGCGGTCAATCTTATGGAACCGGATAAGGTCAAGGAAGTCAAGTCCTTTGATGCGTTGACACCGCTCTACCCGGAAAGCCGGGTACAATTGGAAACCGATGCGAAAAACATATCCATGCGGGTAATGGACTTGCTCTGCCCGATTGGAAAGGGACAGCGGGGCTTGATTGTGGCTCAACCCAAAACCGGTAAAACGATTTTGCTGCAACAGATCGCCAACAGTATTACCAGCAATCATCCTGAAATAGTCTTGCTGGTTCTGCTCATCGATGAACGGCCGGAAGAGGTCACCGACATGGAGCGCTCGGTAAATGCCGAGGTGATCAGTTCCACCTTTGACGAACCTCCGGAGCGACATGTTCAAGTAGCGGAAATGGTGCTGGAAAAGGCCAAGCGCATGATCGAGCTGGGCTACCATGTGGTTATTTTACTGGATAGTATCACTCGTCTGGCGCGGGCGCATAATGCAGTAGTGCCCCACAGCGGGAAGATCCTGTCCGGTGGTATCGATGCCAATGCCATGCACAAGCCGAAACGTTTTTTCGGCGCTGCCCGTAATATTGAACAGGGCGGCAGCCTGACCATCATTGCCACGGCGTTGATCGAGACCGGCAGTCGTATGGATGACGTAATTTTTGAAGAATTCAAAGGTACCGGTAACATGGAGCTGGTCTTGGAACGGCGTTTAAGTGACCGGCGTGTATTCCCCTCCATCGATGTGAACCGGTCCGGTACCCGTAAAGAGGAACTGCTTTTATCAGCCGCAGAATTAGCGCGGGTTTGGATCCTGCGAAAATTACTGAATGAGATGAATCCCGTGGAGGCTATGGAGTTTCTGATTGACAAAATGAAACGCACTAAGAGCAACCGCGAGTTTCTCAAGTCCATGAACCAGTAAGCCTACCGCCGGATCTGAATTAACCGGCGTGCAGCAAGCGCACCATAAAAAGACTGACTCCGCCGACCAATAAACCAACGATCATATTCACCAATTTTATTTTAATAAAATCCTTGCGGGAGTGGGCTAGCAAGGGTAACATGCCATGTCCGTCCTGCACAATGGAACTGGCCATTAAAATGCTGAAGGGGATTAACCCTTTGGCAAACATGGTGACAAAGATCATGTGCGGACCGGATTCGGGAATTAATCCTATCAGAACAGCCATACTGAGCACCAGGGCTTGACTCTGATGAATCCAGGCCTGTACATCAAATTTCGTGATCAGAATTTCCATAATCAGCAGGGCGCTGAAAGTCCAGGCCAGGATCCGGGGCAGATGTTTTTTAGCCACATGTTCCCATAAATGATCCTCTAAGAAATGTTCCGGCACAGTGCTGACAATCAACAGACCCACCAGTGAGACCAGTAGCAAGGTGACGCGGACCCAATTCCATTCCGGCGGGCCGACCAATCCGGTACTGACGGCTGCAAGGGCCAGAATCATGAAAGCCATTAACAGGAAGCGCTGGAGGGTTATGTGATGTAATTCCTGGAATAAACTCTGCTGGGGAAAGCATTCGCAATATTCAGCATGCAGGGGCAGTTCGTGATAATCCTGGTTAATAGTTTGTTTTTTCCCCGTGATCAGATCGGTCAGCATACCGGCAGCAATACCCACCACCAGCAGGCCGCCGGTTAAAAGCAGATAGGTGCGCGGAATCATGGCCAGCATGACATAGGATTCATCCCCACTGGTCGCAATCATGGTGGTGATCAGTGCCCCAAGGGAAAATAAACGATGCGAATAGAGCGTTACGGCCATAAAAGCACCCAGACATCCCGGGATGATGCCCAGTATACCGCCCAAAAAATATTGTGTCCAGGGCCGCTTGAGCAGATAGACCTGCCAGCTACCCTGGGTTTGAACATTCAGATATTCGATCAACAGCATCATAATGAATACGAAAGCGGTGATCATAAAAGTATGCCGAGTGACATGCGTGATTATTTCCAGCATAAACCCCCTCCCGCAATCATCTAATTATCTTTTCGACTGAATATGGGCATTTTTCAAAACCAGACAGTCTCCGTGGCGATACCCGATATCCCTGGCAATTACCGGACATTTGATCTTCAAGATAAAGTAGATGTCCCGGTCTGTACTGCTCAGGGTTTCATAGTTGGCTTGGCCCTTGGCGATCACCACACTTGCCTGCTGAAAAGCTGTTTTGAATTCATCAGAGCAGGTCTTTAATAGGGTTCCCGGCATACCGGAACCATTGTCAATCACTTTGACTTGCTCGGTTAAACCGGTCTCAAGGGCATCCTCCATGGTCGCATCATTTAAGATGGGGGCGCCCTTGACCGCATAGGTTACTTTTTCGGCGGGCATTTGTCCGATCAGCAGCTGGTCGAACACAATTTCACCGGCATTGTCACCCAGGATCAAAATCGACTTAGCCGGTTTGATCTCTTTCCTTAATTGAACGATATCCTTATCCTCGTAAAGAGTGGCCTGTAGACATTCCGTAATGGTATGATGGACATCATCTTCGTGAATGGCAGCATTGGACGCCATATCGATAATATTACCGGCGATAGACATGCGTAAGGCGGCTTCAAAGGGATCTGCGGACTGGCGGACTCGGGCTCTTAGTTCAGGGAGAAGTTTAAGACAGTGGCGGTTAAACCGTTGTTTAGCATCATGATAGGGATCGACATCGCCAAAATGGAGCTGAATTTGATCAAACACGGTCTGGGTCAACTCCGGCGGGGACAGATGATAATCCGCCTGGGAAAGAGTGGCCAGGACTTTGCGTATGATTTTTTCCTGAACAGCGCTATCCGCGGTCACCAAGCGGATCGCGGCCAAAGAAAATTTGATAATACAGGGAATACATTCCAGGTAGGTTTTCATGATAGTCGTTTTACCCTTCGGATAATTGGGGTTGGTGATAATTCAGCATATGGTAAAACAGTGCTTTGATATCATGGGTCAGTCCGGGCTCCCGGTCCAGGAGATAGGCGATAAAACGGGCCCCTCCGGCATAAAAAGAAACCCGGCCATAGGATTGCTGTAATCCGTTTCGGTTGATTTCCAGGTCCAGGTGCGTTTGCATCTGGTTTTCCAGATAGCAGGCCAAGCCTTCCTTCCATTCCTGCCAGACCATGTATTCATAATCCTTCGGCGCCAACTGCTGACACAACTGTTTTCTAAGGTGGTTTATTTGAGAGATGTCCTCCTGATCCAGGGCTGCCAGAAAATTTGCATACAAGGTCACAAACTGACTATCGCTATAGGGGAAGTCATAATCTATTTCCCAGGAATAGCATTTGGCCGCCATGGCGTCCTGATAGACCTGGAGTTGGGCTTTGAGCGCCGGTTCGCAGGTTTCATATTGATAACAATGCACGAATTCATGCATGGTGGTTACATAGCCTGTACGGGTATCGAAAACCTCCGGCGTGACTATGCAAGCCGGCTGATTATGGTAGCCGGAAAGGGGAAAGGAGGCCCGGATCCCCTTTGGAATATCCATAGGGGTGGGGATCCGCTTTACGAAATGATATTCCCGTTGCAGTGAATCCGCAGCATAGATATAAAAGCTATCATTTTCGGCTATCGCAATGGGCTGTAAGTGTGCTAAGCTGG
>CAZXFH010000009.1:75892-84082 GCA_964640055.1 uncultured bacterium
CTCTCTACGCCCGGATAGCGCCGGTTTTCTTGTGACCCACAGCTCATCCAAAAAGCGGTGATCAGCATGAAAAAAAGGATGGCCTGTATATTTTTCTTCAGCCACATATTTCTCAAAACCCATTGTTTTACCAGTCTGTAATTTAGAATAAATCGGTTGATTACTCAAGCATTAAGCGGCCCACAATTCTGGCCGAACAAGGTTATGGTAAAACCGAATTTAATATACTACTATTATGTCTGTTCCGTTTTTATTAACCATCAGCTTTTAGTTGGTGGAGATAACTTAAATCCTTTTATACTCTCTCCTATTTTATGAAAAAAATAACGGGGATGTGAAGCAAGTGGTTTTTAGGAAAATAGCTGTTTTACAGAAGCCCTTGAAATGGCTAGTAGATGTGATGTGTGCCAAAACATAATATTGTTTTCTTTGGTAAATATAACTTTTTTATGCTTAATATCTGAATTTCCTTAGTTACCAGATCTGATTGGTGGGAAGGGGTATGAGAGCAAACGGTAAGAAATTGCGATTTCAGACAGAAGATTTATTTTTCTGCTTGAGATTTTTGTTTTCGGTGATAATCTTCAATCGCCGATTGCAGAGCTTCTTCGGCCAGCACAGAGCAGTGCAGTTTGATATCGGGCAGGCCTCCCAGGGCCTGGGCGACCGCTTTGTTGGAAATCGCCAAGGCCTGGTCAATGGTTTTCCCCTTCACTAATTCGGTCACCATAGAGCTGGTTGCAATGGCAGCCCCGCAACCAAAGGTTTTAAACATGGCGTCCTCAATGATATTGTCTTTGACCCGGATATATAATTCCATGATGTCCCCGCAGCGGGGATTACCCACGTGTCCGATCCCGTCGGGATTTTCCATTTCACCCACATTGCGCGGATTGCGGATATGTTCCATTACCTTTTCGCTGTAATTTTGCATACGCATCACCTTATTTTTTATACATGGGTGACATAGCTCTTAATTTGGTAATGACCTTGGGTAGCACCTCCAGGACATATTCCATGTCCTCCGCACTGGTTTGACGACCCAGGGTGAACCGCAGGGAGGCATGGGCCATCTCATGAGGCAATCCCAGGGCCAGCAAGACATGTGATGCTTCCAGAGACGCAGAGGTGCAGGCTGACCCCGTGGAGGCATAAATACCCGCCATATCCAGATTCAAGACCATGGACTCGCCTTCAATGCCCTCAAAAGAAAAATTGATATTATTGGGCAGCCGTTTTTCCGGGTGGCCGTTAAGCCGCACATCGGAAATCCGGTCCCGGACCCCCTGAATGAACCGATCCCGGAGCTTGGCCAGACGGTGGGCCTCAGTGGTCATTTCCCCGCGGGCCAGCTCGGCGGCCTTGCCAAAGCCCACAATGGCCGGCATATTTTCGGTCGAAGCACGTCGTTTATTTTCCTGATCGCCCCCATGCAGAAAGGGCTCCAGCCGGATCCCTTTACGAACATAAAGAGCGCCAACTCCCTTGGGGCCATAGAGTTTATGGGCCGAAGCGCTCATGAGATCGATATGTATGGCCTGCACATCAATGGGCAGATGACCCACGGTTTGCACCGCATCGGTATGAAAAGGAATTCCCTGCTCACGGGCAATTTTACCGATCTCTGCGATAGGTTGTAAAGTACCAATCTCATTATTGGCGTGCATAATGGAAATCAGAATGGTTTGTTTGGTTAACGCTTTGCGCACTGCTTCCGGATCGATCAGTCCTGCCGTATCAACCGGGAGATAGGTAACCCGGAACCCTTGGGATTCCAGAAACCGGCAGGGTTCGGTAATGGCATGATGCTCAATCGCCGAAGTGATGATGTGATCGCCTTTGCGAGTTTTAGCATAGGCCGTGCCCTTGAGGGCAAAATTATTGCTCTCGGTCCCACCACTGGTGAAAATGATTTCCCGGCTATCAGCATTGATCAGTTCTGCTAACTCGGTACGGGCTTTTTGCAGCGCGGTATTCGGTGCTTGACTAAAGGAGTAGATGCTGGAAGGATTGCCAAATTTTTGATTGAAGTAGGGCTGCATAGCGGCCACCACTTGGGGGTCTGTCGGGGTAGTGGCGGCATAATCCAGGTATATTGATTTCATAAAGGTATCCTTCGGTCTGCTAAATGACAGTTAGAATTTAAAGCCTGGGGCGCCTGTCTGACAAGTCTTTTTCCGGGGGCGGTGGAGCGGTCAATACAGGTGTTAATAATTCCAATTTAACCCTACTCCACAGAAGCGGGCTTTGACCGGATCCGGTAATAGATATTGAGTAGTCTGAAGTAACGGTGAGTCAGAAAACGCACCGGTCTCTGCCGGAGGCAATACCGGTAATAATCCACAATCTTATTAAAGGGCGGCTGCGGGTCTTCCTGACTGAGTGTATAGCCGTGCCGGCGCAGATATTTACCGGCCATCATTTCGGTCAGGTCCAACTCCCACGGCTCCAGCCCGGTCTGCCACTTGCCCATGGCCTTGGTATAGATCTTTTGGGTAGTGCCCGCCTTCCATTTCAGTTTACGCTCCGGAACAACATTGCCGGCCACGTGATGATAATTGAGCATGGCCACATCATAGGATTCGCCGATAAACCGACATATCTTTCTGAGTGTTTTCTCCGGCTGGGCGATCAGGGATTCATAATAGATCTCAGTGTATTGATCGGACCGAAACAAGTGACGGGCACGCTGGCCCATGCGCATACTTTCAATCCATTTATAGATGGCCCCCACGGTTTTGCGCTTATACCATTTCATCTGTTTAAGGGAAGTGACACAATCCCTTCCGTCCCGGATAATGTGAATGATCTGAGCCTTGGGGAAGAGGGTGACAATTGTGTCCAGATTGCGAATATAATTAGGGCGTTTATCACCCCAGCGGGGCTTGTTCCAGCGGGCTGCATAGCGTTGGAAAATGGCGGCAAACAAGGCGCCCAAGCTGTCAATGTTTTCCTCTGCCAACCCCATAATTTTAGCCGGTCCCAGCTGCAGATTTTCCCATTCACTGCGCGGATGATTGATCATCCATTGGAGCAGTTTTTTACGATTGAAATAAAACCGCAGGTCCTTGCGAAATAGAATCCGCTTGTAAACTTTAAAGGTAAAGCGTGTCTCCGGGGCAATGGCCAGGCGGGGGTGGGCATGCAGCATCATGCTGAGTAAAGTGGTACCCGAACGGGGATTGCCGACAATAATAATGGGGCGCTGGGTGGGATTTTGTGCTGTTCGGGTTGGCACAGTTTTATCTTTCCTCATACAAATCGTTTTTGCTGCAGGGATCAGGCAGCTGGACAGCAAACCATAATCCGCCTTTAAAAATACTCTAAAATTAAGGTCAAAACCAAAACCTTTCCGCCGGTTCCCGATCCGGAGTGAGGCGGCCGTGCTTTCTAATCGGCCGGTCAAGGCGCCGGCAAACTTTATTTTGGAAAATCCGATAATTTATCTAGCTTCAATCGAGGAAAAAACAGGGTAAAATGCCGGTTTCAAAAGCACAATTAATCCGTCGGATGTCTGAGCAGCAAAACAGCTTGGCAAGAAACATTTTAGAAACTTTGTTTCAAAATCGGCCGGCCCTAAAACAGAAGTACCGTGCTGTTCGGGATGTCTGTCTGGCAGATATCAGATACCACCTGGATTTTCTAAAGCAGGCTTTGCATTATGAATCGCCGGCTCTTTTTGAGGAATATCTGCGCTGGACCCGGGATTTTTATCCCAAGATCAATATACCGCTGGATGAGATAGAGCAAACCTTTGCTGCCGTTCAGCAGGTTCTGGAGCAGCAATTCGCTGCCAGTCCGCAGCTGCTAAACCCATATTTTCAACTGGTCTCCCGGATCTACGGGCAGGGTGTGGATCAACAAGGCTCCTTTATTCAAAAGGAACACCCCCATGGCCAGCTGGCACAGGCGTATTTTGACCTGCTGCAAGCGGGCAAACGGAATGCTGCTGCTGATCTGATTCAGGATGCAGTCGCGCAGGGTGTTGCAGTTAAAGAGCTATATTTACAGGTTTTTCAACCCGCTTTGCGGGAAGTCGGGCGCCGCTGGCAGAACGGCACGCTTTCGGTTCCGGAGGAGCATTATTTTACGGCAGCCACCCAGGTGATCATGTCACAGCTCTATACCGATATATTCAGCACACCCCGAATCGGCAAGAAAATGGTCGCGGCCTGTGTGGGGAGAGAATTACATGAGATCGGCGTACGCATGGTAGCGGATTTCTTCGAAATGGCGGGTTGGGATACGGTTTACCTGGGCGCCAATACGCCGGTGACCGGTTTTAAACAAATTCTGGAGCGTGAAAAGTCACAATTATTGGCCCTGTCGGTAACCCTGGCACCTCATATTGAAATAGCGCAGAAGATCATTCACACCATTCGCGCCGACGAAGCCTTTGATACCGTCAAAATTCTGGTAGGCGGTTATCCGTTTAATGTGGATGATAATCTCTGGCGGAATGTGGGGACGGATGGATATGCCGCCGATGCCCAGGCAGCTCTTGCCGAGGCCAAAGCCGCTTTTTACTATGATCGGAATGATTAGCACCCATGAAACCAAATAACACTTCCCAGATCCTGGCCCTGATCATTGACCCCAAGGGCAAGGTAAAAAAAATATTGCGAGACGATTTCGGTTTCGAAGACCAATTAGCGGGTAAACCGATCATCAGTATCCTCCATAGCCAACACAAGCAACGCTTCCAGGCCTTTCTGGAGCGGATTTATCAGAATCGCTTTGAACAGTTACGCCAGGTTGATTTAGCGCTCAAAACCGGCCCGGTCATCCGCCATCTGATAGGTGCCCGGTTGGGCGAAGATGCACTGGTTGTCGGTAACATCAACACCGCACAGACCTATTTTTCCTTTTGTGCGGAATTGATCAAAATGAACAATGAACAGACCAATCAGCTGCGCCAAACCCTGAAGAAATTGTCCCGGGTCAAACAGGATCATACAGACATCAAGCATGATCTTTATAATAAAATTTCGGAAATGAACAATGAATTAGCCAACACCCAACGTCAACTGGCTAAAAAAAATGCTGAACTGGAACATGCCCTGAGACAGGTCAAACAACTGAAAGGCCTCATTCCGATCTGTGCCAATTGTAAAAAGATCCGCGATGACCAGGGCTACTGGGAGCATGTTGAAAAATATATTTCCGATCATTCCGAAGCTGATTTCAGCCACAGTATCTGCCCGGATTGCATGGTCAAATTATATCCGGAGTATGTTTCCAAAAAAGCGACCAGGGAAGCAAAGGACTCTAAGGCTTGATTTTTATTGGTGTTAGCTGCTTTTCCCTTAATTCACAGTCTTAAAGTCAGGCTAATAAGATTGCAAGGAGATTAACCTATGCCGAGACCCTTAATTCTCATCAGCATTATTTTAGGTGTCCTGTCGTTGCAACCCGGGACAAATGCACAGAACCGATACGGTCCCAATTATTTACCCCCCAGTTCTGTCGCTGTAACCGATGACGTCCGCGCGCTTTTCACTAATGCCGCCGCCCTGGGTTATCGGCAGGAGACCCAGTTTTATATGGCTTTTCCCCATCAAAACAACCAGTTTACCCAGGAATTCGGTAGCTTTTTAATGCTGGGTAATCTAGCCTTCAGCGGAGAATGGGTCAGCGGAGACGCCACCCAATTTAATGCCACAGGTCAATTTTATCAGCGCTGGCAACTGGCCCTGGGAACGCCGCTGTGGCGCTGGCTGAATCTGGGCACCAGCTTACGCTGGTATGGCACTATTCAGCACCAACCGGAGTGGGACTGTAGTCTTATGGCCCGCCCTTTCCCCTGGATTTCTGCCGGCACTATCCTTCATAATATAGGCGCTCAAAATAGACTGTCCCCTCTCAGTCGCAGTGGTATCGCTTGGCGGCCTTTGGGTGAATATGTGACCTTAGCCGCCGATATAACTGTGCCCTTTTCGGAAACGGATAGCGACCCGGTGTTGACCGGTTATCTGGAGATCGAACTGCTGCCGGGAATTGAAATCAGCACGGCTTACGATGCCTCGCAGGGGGACTATCGCCTGGGCTTTAATATCAACTTCACTAATTTCGGGCTCAGCGCCTCCGGTTATAACACTCATACCAATACAAGGGCGGGGGCACTTTTCTTTCATCGCTCCCTCAGTCCCTACCCCACCCCTTTTAAAGCCCCCGGTGCCCAGGTCATGCGAGTAAAGCTCAGCGGTTTAATTCAGGAACAACCGTCGCTACTGCCCTACAATCCGCTGCATTCCTTGCATGGTATCTCAGAATTGTTGCAAAATTTAGCGGATGATCCCCAGATCGAAGCCGTTTTACTGGAACTGGACCACTTGGCCTGCGGGTTCACGAAATTATTGGAGATCCGCCAGCTGCTTCACAACCTGCAACAGAGTGGTAAAAAGGTCTATTGTTATAGTGAGGTGCTGACAAACAGCACCTATTTTCTGGCGACGGCCTGCGATAAGGTCTATATCAATCCGGCCGGAACCGCTTGGATCAATGGTCTGAGCGCCACGGCGCTTTATTTTAAAGAAACCCTGAATAAGCTTGGCGTTACGGCTGAATTTGAATATACCGGCAAGTATAAATCCGCCCATGAAAGACTAACTCGTGAGGATATGTCACCCGCCGATCGCGAACAGACCAATGCCTTTCTGGACGACTTTTTTACGGTGTTTTTGGAAAAGGTGGCCCACTCCCGCGAGATGACCACAGCAGAAGTAGCGGCACTGATCGATCAAGGGCCTTTTACAGCCCAACGAGCCGTAGATGAGGGGCTGCTTGACGATGTGGTCTATCAGGATGAATTAAAAGAAAAACTGGCTGCTAACCTGGGGCGCAAAGTCCAACTGCACGTCCTGAAAAATAAACGGTATAACCCACCCTTTCAAACCCGCTGGAAATACAATCAACAAAGGTCTGATCAGATTGCGCTGATCTATGTCTGTGGCGGTATTACCACCGGAGAAAACCGGCGTGATTTTTCCGACAGGTCCGGCGCCGGGGCCGAAACTTTGACTCGCGCCATCCGAAAGGCCCGCAAGAACAAGGCGGTTAAGGCCATTATTTTACGAGTCGATTCGCCGGGTGGTTCAACCCTGGCTTCCGATCTCATCTGGCGGGAAGTCTACCTGACCACTCAGGGAAAAGACCGAAAGCCTGTGATCGTATCCATGTCCGATGTGGCGGCGTCGGGGGGCTATTATATTGCCTGTCCTGCAGATTCTATTGTGGCTGCGCCAACCACCCTTACCGGTTCTATCGGCGTTATAGCGGGTAAACTGGAGATCTCCGCACTGATGGATAAACTCGGTATGAACACCACCACCCTAAAACGGGGCGAAAACGCCGGTATGCTGACTATCTATCGGCCCTGGACCACGGCTGAACGAAAAAAGATCCAGGAACAGGTCTATGCGGCTTATGACAAATTCACTCAACAGGTGGCCGACGGTCGCGGTATGACCCAGAAAGAGGTCAAAGATCTGGCCGGGGGCCGGATATACAGCGGTCAACAAGCCCTTGAAAAGGGGTTGGTCGATCAATTGGGTGGCTTGCGAAAAGCGATCGAGATCGCCTGCCAGGCAACCGGGCTGGAAGAGGAAGCTGTGACCTTCTCAGTCTATCCCAAGTGGTGGCAGGGTTTGCTGAAAATGGATATCACGGCCCTGTTGCGGCATGACCCGCTGTGGCAAACTCTGTCCCCTGCCCCTTATCAACAGGCCCGGATGTATTTCAATGCCTGGCTGACCAACAATGATGAAAATTTGTTTATGTTAATGCCTTACTGGATGATAATCGAATAATCCCATTTTAATAGCCAACGGCCATACCGTCTTTACGGCATTCAGAGGCGCCATGATAAACCCGGCGCTCATGATCATAGCGGATCGCCTGGTAGCCACCAAAGATGCCAATTTCGTAAACCAGCTGGTGTCCCTTTTGGGCCAATTCCCGTAAGGTTTCTGCGGGAAATCCACTTTCAATATACACTGTGCCACCGTCTCCCATCACGCCACCGTTCGGCTGGGAAGAGCCGCTATGTCTGATCCGGGGGGCATCTCCGGTTTCCTGCAATCCCATGCCAAAATCAATCAGATTTATCACCACCTGGACCTGTCCCTGGGGCTGCATGGCTCCGCCCATGACCCCAAAACTGATATAGGGGCGCCCCGCTTTGGTGATAAA
>CAZXFH010000010.1:0-83869 GCA_964640055.1 uncultured bacterium
GTGTTGTTTACCCACTATAATTTCAATATTATGGTAACTAAAAAAAGTAAAATCCTGTTAATTTTGCTAATGATGCTTTTATTGACGCTAGGTTATAGTCAGCAACGCATCGCTTATTATCGGAATTACAGGGATTTCATCAGAGATTTGTCCATCGTACCATCAGAATTAAGCAACTCAGGGTTTTATAAAGCCCTCTATCAGAATAATAAATTAGTGCAGTTAATGCAGATTGATTCCAGCGGTGTATTGGCCCGGAGGACCGAATATCTCTATAATAATACCGGCAATTTAGCTGAAAAGTTGACCTATAACAGCCAAGGCCAACTACAAGCGCATTACACCTATCAGCCGGACAGTTTACCAGCAGTCTTACTCTGGAAAATTATGGGCCGTGATTGGGTCCCTTATAGTGAAAATTATTATACCCATACTATTTATGATTCTCTGGGATTAGCCACCCTGAAACAGGTCTTTTATTCTAATGGTGAGTTGATCGGGGGCGTTGATTATGTCTATGATACTTCGGGAATGTTAAGCAAAGAGGTTTGGTTTCGGGGTAGGCCGGATTCTGTGATTGAATCTTATCAGTTCTTTTATGATCCCAACGATTCCATCCAGACCATTGAACAATATAATGCTCGGGATGAATTGGAAAATCGGGTGCAAATTAAACTGAAACAATAAAATATTTGCATTATTCCTAATCGGGCATAATTATCTGGTAGCCCATTTATATAATTTATCTGCAGGCCGGATTTTACGTTTAACCGGCATTGTAAAGCGTTCGCCTTGCTTGACACTGCCAACGGTCTGATCATCAATGCGTAGTTCTGATGCTTGACCTGCTATCACCCCGGTAGTCGGTCCGATGATCAGATAGTCATCACCTTTTTGGAGCGACTCTGCTTGACTGATGAATTCTCCGACGTCTATATTGGTATAATAATTTGCGACCGGTCCGACATATATTTTTCGCCGGGTAGCATGGGAACCATAGTGCTGGCTCCATTCACCGGTTTTATGGCCGAGATAATAGCCATCCCAGAAGCCGCGGTTAAAAACATTGCGCAACTGTTTTTGCCAACGCTTAATATTTTCCTGGGTATATTTTCCATTATAATAAGCATCGATCGCCTGGCGATAACATCGAGTGACTGTATGTACATATTCAGGGGAGCGGGCGCGGCCTTCAATCTTAAGGAGACCCGCGCCAGTATCTATAATTTTATTTAAAAAACCTATGGTACACAGATCTTTAGGTGACATTAAATATTGATTATTGATTTCAAGCGCTCGGCCGGTTTCGGTATCAGTAGCAGTAAACCTATGGCGACAAATTTGTAAACATTCACCCCGATTGGCGGATTTATTCCGCCTATGCAGGCTGAGGTAACATTTTCCAGCAATAGCCATGCACAAGGCGCCGTGGATAAAAACTTCCACAGTTACCAGTGCTCCGGAGGGGCCGGTTATCTTTTCCTTTTGGATTTGATCAATTATATACCGGATTTGTTTTAGGGTTAGTTCTCTGGCCAATACCATCACATCAGCGAATTGAGAATAGAATTTAATACTTTCCAGATTACTAATATTAACTTGCGTTGAGAGATGAAGCGGTATTTTCAACTTATGGGCATAGGTGATTACAGCCGGATCAAAAGCAATAATAGCGTCGATTCCGGCTTGAGCGGCCTTTTCCACCAAGACATACATATCGGCTATTTCGTGATCGTAGATAAGAGTATTTAAGGCTAGATAGGCTTCGAGTTGCTGGCGGTGAGCCGTGGAAATAACTTGCGGAAGATCATCCAATTGAAAATTCCGGATCGACCCGGACCGCATGTTTAAATGGCCGATACCGAAATAGACAGAATCGGCACCGGTCTGAATGGCCGCCTGCAATGCAGCATAAGAACCCACTGGTGCAGTTAATTTGACTCTTTGTTTTCCGTTTATATGTGTAATGTCCATAATAGCCTATATGTTTTCGAACAATAAAAAATTGTGGTTCAACCTATAAATTTGCTTTTATAAATGCAGGATTTCAATTAATTTTTCAGGTGATAGTTGGTTATATTTGCCAATAATTTTAAAAATGGAGGTCCTTTTATGGATAACATTGAGCAATATTTAGGAAAAGAAACAGAGTACTTATTGGCCCATGAATGTAAGACCATTGATAAAGCCGATCTGCACCTACCCGGGCCGGATTTTGTTGAGCGGGTTCATTTGAACAGTGACCGCCCGGTGAGCGTATTGCGTAACTTGCAGACCCTGTTTAATCACGGGCGCTTATCCAAAACCGGTTATCTGTCGATATTACCGGTCGATCAGGGTATTGAACATTCTGCCGGGGCGTCCTTTGCGCCCAATCCGATCTATTTTGATCCGGAAAATATAATCAAGTTGGCTATTGAAGGTGGTGCCAACGGGGTTGCCTCTACCTTGGGTGTGCTGGGAATGATGGCCCGTAAATATGCCCACCGGATACCCTTTGTGGTCAAGCTCAACCACAATGAATTATTAAGCTATCCCAATATGCATGACCAGACCCTGTTTGCCAGTGTGGAGCAGGCTTTTGAAATGGGCGCCCTCGCCGTGGGAGCAACAATTTATTTCGGTTCCCAAGAATCTCGGCGTCAGATTATGGAAATTAGTCAGGCTTTTCAACATGCCCATAGTTTGGGTATGGTCACAATATTGTGGTGCTATTTACGCAATTCCGCTTTTAAAACCGATGAAAAAGATTATCATGTGGCGGCTGACCTGACCAACCAGGCCAATCACCTGGGGGTGACTATTGAAGCTGATATCGTCAAACAGAAACAGCCTTTAAATAATAGGGGCTACACGGCGCTTGAATTCGGACGTACCAATAAAAAGGTTTATACTGAATTGAGTTCCGAGCATCCCATCGATTTGACTCGCTATCAGTTGGCTGGATGTTATTTGGGACGGGCTGGCTTGATCAATTCCGGTGGTGCTTCCGGTGAAAATGATATGGCCCAGGCGGTCCGCACCGCGGTTATTAATAAGCGTGCCGGTGGTATGGGATTGATCCTGGGACGTAAGGCCTTCCAAAAACCCATGCAGGAAGGCGTTAAAATCATGCAGGCGGTTCAAGATGTGTATCTGGATCCAGAAATTATGGTTGCCTAGCTGAAAGTTTGATTTAGTTAACATATTATTTAAACCGAGTCTATAAATTTAGGATCGGTTTATTTATTTAAAGCTCAGCTGCAAAATTAAAGCAAGAAAAGGAGTCATGGGTAAAAAAGCAATTAAAGCCGTGATACTGATCGTCAGCCTGTTTGTAGCAAGCAGGGCGAATGCACAAACAGGCATCATTTCAGGAACTGTGATTGATAGGGACAGTCAAGCCTCCTTAGTCGGAGTAAATGTAATTGTAGAGAACACTGTTTTGGGGTCGGCAACGGATCAGAATGGTTGCTACCGGATTGAAAATATTCCCGCCGGGACCTATAATTTGGTCTATCAGATGATGAGATATGAAAAGCTGGAAAAGCTGAATATTCCCGTCAATCCGGACCGCATCACCCAAATGAATGTGGCGCTGGGCATCCGCCCGTTATTAGGGAAGCAAGTGGTTGTGACTGCTAGGGCTTTTATTAAAGCTCAGGATGCAATTGTTTCAGATCATAATATTGACTTTACTGAAATGATGCGTGATCCGGGTGGGGTCTATGATGTACAACGGATGATACAAGCCTTGCCGGCTGTGGTTTCCGGATCCGACCAACAGAATGAGATTATTGTGCGTGGTGGGGCACCGGGTGAAAATTTATTTTTACTTGATAATATTGAGATTCCGAATCCCAATCATTTTGGCTGGCAGGCCACTGGCATGGCACCGCATAACTGCAGTATCAAGGCCTCGAATAGCAGGCTGAAACCTTTACTCCTACCCTCCCAAGGAGTCTTGACCATTCTAACTTTGCCATTATCTGTTCTTACACGCGGCACTCTAGCGTGCAGATAACATTCATGTTGAAAAAAATTTAAATGACGCCAAGTCTTATCTACGCTATCATAGGCCTTGTATGTACCAGTAATATCTCCATCGGTATATTTAAATTTAATCCCACACTGAAAATCTATGTATATATCCAAACAACGCTTCTCCGTATCAAATTCTGTACTCTTTACATACCACGGTTTCTCAACGCCTAAGGCCCGCTCAAATAACCTTCTTTGTAACATCATTCCACTCTTATGATTAGTTTGTTAACAAATAAGTTTATTGTATTTATCTGATTATTTAAAACATTATCTCAAATTACCCATTCATTCTGCAAAGGAACCTAAATTAAAGAAATTTTTAAAACCGCTGTAAGTATGGTTTGGTTTGCATTTGATTGAGAATATTTCTGGGTAGGATACTATCCAAAGTCGTCCGGTTTTTTATATAGCCTTGATAATCGTATTTTGAAATTCGATATTTCAACCAATACTATTGAGTTTCCAGGCTATAGAATTCCTCTTTTTTGTAGTCTATATTTATCTTATGATGGTTATCACTTTTGGGTTGAGAGGGGAAATATTTTTCACCAACTGGAGTTAGACCATTAAATATCTAAATCTTTGCAATAAAGTTGATTAGATCTTAATAATTACCATTTTTAATGCGTACATACTGAACAGTTTCCGCCACAGCCCCGGCAATACCTAAGACAACCTGATTATTGGTATCCCGGAGGTTACTGACCGCTTCATCCCGCATAGGAAGGGAAGAATAAAAATAGTGTCCGTAATCTCGGCTGGGGACGATCACAGTCCAACGGTAGAGCCCGGGGAAATACATGTCAATGAGATCACCACCGACCCACTTACCGGTTTGATCCTGCATAAAAGGGGCCGCGGGATGGCTGTTTACAATTTCGATAGAATCCGGGGCATATATTTTCTCCACCAGAACCCAGAATACAGTGGCCTGGGGATCGGTTCTCCAGAGGAGCAGTTTGTTATTGCCATTATTGGTAATTAAGGTATCCTGATCCTGATCAAAGCCTGTGGAGAGAAATTGGGCTGGTGGCAAAGGGGTAAAGCTACCGTTGATCTGCTCCAGACCTTTTTGGATGATAAATTCATATTCCTGATGATAAGCGATCGTATCAGTACTAGGGTCCGATTGGGGGGTATATCCTCCATAATAGACGGTTTCATAGATTTCGGTTTCAATATTTTCAACATATTGAAAAGAACCTGCCTGGGGTGTCCATTGAAAAGAGGCAACTTTTTTATGATTCGGCTGGCGGACAAGAGTCACCGCATAGGTGGAGTCGTGAATTTGGGGTAGGATTTCGTCCAGTTCATCTATATGGGGCTCTCCCTGGGTGGGTTGGTTGTCCCCCTGACCTGTTTCCGGACGATTGAAACCCGAGGGATGTCCGGAATTCCCGTCTTCTCCCAGATCGTCATTCAGCGGTTCATTGGCGTCCCATTTACCGTTTCCGTTCAGGTCGTCAAAACCAACCCAATCACCATCATTATCTTGGCCATCGAATATTTGTCTATCCGTCACCGGAATGGTTTTATCAATACGCACAATACTCTTATTAAAAGTGGTGGTATTGAGAATGGCTTCAATGCGTAGCTCCGGTTTGAAATCCTGATATTCATCAGAAAACTCAGTGAGTAACATATCTTTTTCACATTGAGAATAGGTTGAAAATAAACCTATCAAGGTGAACACTATTAATTGCTTGATTGAACTGAATTTCATCAGGATGCACCTTTGTATAATTAATTATATATCAAAGTTCAAATTCGATCCCCATAGAGGGTATGATCGGGAACATACTAAAGGCCTTTACCCGCGAGGGAGAATAATCATGGCGCCAATAGTAAAATAAAGTATTGAAATGATTGGTAAAATTTATGATCTGAAATTTAAATTTGCCGGAGATGCCGAACCACCGGATGGATCTCTGCCAACTGATATCACTGCGAAAATAGTGAGGATAACGGACTGAATTTCGGCGTCCCGGAAGGGTGCGTAGATTTTCGTAGGGATTGAGATAACTACCCATATTGCTTTGAGTGTAGGTTTTACCTATCACCGGTGTATAAGGTTGACCACTGTTCATGGCGATGGCTAATCCGAAACTGCCTTTCTGATTTGCCTGATAACTGATAACACAATTTAAGGCATGCGGTTGGTCGTACTTGGGATGATATATTTCACCCCGGGATTTTTTAATTTGGCCATCGCTGTTAAAGTCCATCTCCTTGGTCAAGCGGCTATAACTATAACCAATCCAGCCAGTCAACTTTCCCAAGGATTTTTTTAATAGGATTTCCAGACCATAGGCGTAGGCCTGACCTTCGATAAAATCGTCATCATCGCGGCTGGGGTCATTTTTGGGGTTCAGATCAATAGAATTGTGATAGGGCTTATAATAGACTTCCAGATTAGCGAATAAGCCCTTTTTTATTCTGCTCTCCAGACCCAGGATAAAGTGCTGAGCTGTCTGAGCATCGATATAGTCGGGTATCGGATACCAGAGGTCCACAAAACTGACTATTTCTTCTTCACTGGTGGTATTAAAGAGGAATTGTTTATAAATTCCCCAGTTACCTTTCAAAGCGGTATTCGGGGTTAATAGATATTTAAAGCCTATCCGGGGCTCAAAATAGAGTTGTGGATGAATTTCATATTTACTTACTCTGAGACCCGGCTGGATATTTAACAAGGGGGTTAGTTTCCATTTGTGCTGCATATAAAGGCCCAGAATATATGGACTTTGTTGTTGGTCAATTAATTGTAAGTCTCCGACCGATTGGCTAGTAGACATTTCCAGGATTTTATATTCGAAGCCAGCCGTTAGAGTGTGCTGATTGGAAATGAACCAATCTAATTTTTCTTTGATTGTCCAATCATTCAGTTCAACCAGATTGAGTAGGGTGGTGGCTATTTCTCCCACACTGGAGTCCTTTTGAATAAAATTCAGGTCAAAATCCCAGTCATATTTTGTATAAGCAATCGATAGCAGAGAATGAAATTTGGAGTTGGGGACATGCCGCCATTGTAGACTGGAAGTGTAGTTACCCCAATCCAAAGCAATCTCAAATCCATCCCGGACATCTTCGTAATTAAAATTAAGAAAATCCCGGCCATAATAACCTGCCAGTGTGATACGATCTTTGGGGGAAAAATTATACAGGATTTTGGCGTGTGAATCCCAGAAAAAATATCCCCCGCTGGGTTCCTCATCCTGCGTCATATAATATAATTTGGCTAATTGATCATAATAGGTTCTACGCAGGGCCCACATCCAGGTGCCGTTTTTTATGGGTCCCTCGGCCAGTATTTTGCTACTAAGCATACTGATTTCCCCTTTCAGCTGACTCAGGTTCCAAAAGTCTGAGAAAGGTGAATTATCTAAAATTAATTTCCCTTTTGAATTTCCTTCCCGGGAGGTGATGCTGAGTACCGAGGAGTTACGGTTGCCATACTGGCTGGGGAATCCGCTTGCCAGAAATTCAGCATCCGCCACGGCTTCCGCATTAAAGGTGGAAAAAATACCACCCAGATGATAGGGATTATAGACTTCAATACCATCCAGTAAGATTAGGTTTTCATCGGGGCTACCACCCCGGACAACCAAGGCGGAGGAGAAATCATTAGTGCTATGTACACTGGGAGTTAACTGAAGCGTACGGAAAAGATCAGATTCGATCATAGCAGGGACATTAACGATATCACGGAGAGACAGATTCATGCGACTGATTTCTACTTTTTCTTCAAACCTGGTACGCATGGCAGTGACCTCTACCACTTCGCCCTTAAGGACATTCACTTTTAATTCAAGATCCATACGGATATCTGATCCGGGATCAACCTTTACCGGTCGGATGACTGGTTTATAGCCCATCATCATTGCTTTTAACTGATATTCGCCACCAGGTACTCTGGGGATAACATAATAGCCATGGACATCGGAGGCCGCCCCGATAGAGGTACCCACCAGCACAACATTGGCATAAGCAATGGGCTCGCTGGTTTGGTGGTCCCTGAGATAACCGGAAATTCTACCCTGCCCCATTGCGCCTAGCAAAACTGGCAGATAGATGAGGATATTGAGGATAAGTAGGTGACGGAATGATTGAAAAAATTTCATAAAAATCGCTTGTCTGTAAATTGAAATACAGAGACAGTCTAAATGTATAATGGTTGTCAAATAAAATTTAATCATTAGTTTAACGTTTATTTTCAAAATATTACAGTGATTAATATCACTACAATTAAATCGATTTAAACATCATAAAATGAAATCTGTATGATGACTGGCCGAGGCAGGATGACCGCCACTTGTCTTGATTGGTAAACAGAGCAGGCAAATTGATAATTGCCGTTTTAAGTAAAAAATTGTTTTAGGTGAAAATATTTTATATATTTTTACGAAAAATTATGAGAGTAGACCTATGCAAGATCCCATTTGGAACGCAATTAACCTGAAAAAAAAAGATGATGATCAGAATATCGTCAATATTTTAAGTCAGGTTCCCATTTTCTCTGAATTAAGTGATAAACAATTGAAGGAGGTTGCCAAAATTGTTTATCGTCGTGAGTATCAGCAGGGGGAGCCGATATTTCGTATGGGGGATCCCGGTTTGGGGATGTATATCATCATAACCGGCAAAGTGGAAATTGTTGATGACTCCGATGAACAACCACGCCGCCTGGCCGTGTTGGGTAAAGGGGCCTTTTTTGGTGATCTGGCGCTATTGGATGAATCCCCACGCTCCGCTTCCGCATTAGCCTCGGAAGCCTGTGACATAATCGGTTTTTTTCGTCCGGACCTCCTGGATATGCTGCAGCGAAAACCAAAACCGGGTATTAAAATTCTGTTTAATCTGGCTAAGGTAGTCGGGGAGCGGTTACGGCAGACCAATGCTCAATTAACCGAAGTACAGGAGAAATTAAAGGCTTTGCAGCATGGATAAATATTCCTATCAACTCTATAGTCAAATCTTGCGAATCTTTTGGCGAACCATTCTAATAGTACTGGGCGTGATTGCGATTGGGGCCGTATTCCCTTTTGTCAGAAATATTCTGGTTATGTTAGTGATTGCCTGGTTAGTGGCTACGATCCTTTCACCTCTGGTTAATAAACTGGAAGGGAGTGGGGTTAATCGGGGCCTGTCAATATTAATTGTGCTCTTGTTACTGATCGGATTAATCGTCCTGGTTATCAGTTTAGTTATCCCCGCCCTGATTCAGGCGGTTGAATCGTTAACTGCCAAGTTACAATCTGATACATTTACCAATATTAACGAACAGCTGGAAGCGTTTTTTGCGGAACGATTGAATAATGTAGGGCTTGCACAGGATGTTACCAATAAGGTCAAAGAGATCGGCATGAGAATATTGTCTGGCTTAGGCGGATTTCTGAAAAATATCGGTTCCTTTGTGGCCTCGATTGCGATTATCCCTTTTATCACTTTTTTTCTGATTAAAGACATGCGTCTTTTCAAGCGCTTTCTGATCTCAAAAGTACCCAATAAGTATTTTGAATTGACGCTAAATGTTTTGCACAAGATTGGCAATCAAGTCTCTGGTTATATTCTGGGACAGACTTTGGATGCGTTAATAGTAGGCATCCTGTCAGTTATTGGATTATTTATTATTAATATGGTTTTTAAAAATCCGGTACCCCAGTTTATTTTGGTTGGGATGATTGCCGGATTAGCCAATCTGATTCCCTACATCGGACCAGTAGTGGGGGCGGTACCGGCTTTGATCATTGCGATATTCAACAATCCTGCTGATCTTCCCATGGTTCTGCTCTGGATAGCTATTACTTTTGCTATCGTACAAATGATTGACAATTCGCTAGTTTCTCCCATGGTGGTTTCCAAAAGTGTAAATATGCATCCTTTGGTAGTCGTAATTGTAGTTATAGTAGGAGGGAATATTGCCGGACCGATCGGCATGCTGTTTGCCGTTCCCGCCACCGGTGTCATAAAGGTTGCACTTTCCGAAATCACCTGGGGATTATCCGCCTATCGGCTAGAATAGTATTAGTTATATTTTATAAATATTTAATTATCTTTTAAATTGTCCGCACTAAAAACCTGCGCAGTGAATATTTTTATTTCTGTATTTTCAGCCCGCCAGGCATTTCTGGGTAAACCGGCTTTCAGGCAAGTATGTTCGAGAAAGGTCTTGCGGTCCCAGCCATATTCGGTGGCGACCTGAGGGAGTAACAGTCCCTGCTGAAATCCCTTTTTGATAATGATACCGTGTTCGCCCACTTCTATTTTTTCTGGATCTGTGATGGTTTTCGGGACCGTCAGCACGGAAACTTCCACAGAAATATATGGTAATTCCTGCTCATTTACCGGGGGAAAGCGCGGGTCTTTTAAAGCTGCGGATTCCGCTACATCCAGGATTGTCTGGTAAAGCGGTTTGATCGGTTGAACATAACCAATACAACCGCGCAGTTGATCGTTTTTATTAAGGGTTACGAAAGCGCCTCTTTTTTCTTTGATAATAGCAGGTATATCTATGGGGTTGGGTGGAGACTCCCCTTTAACAACGGATCTAACTGTTTTTCTCGCCAGTTCCAGAACAAACCGTTGCTCATCTTTATTCAGTAGTTCTCGATTTGACCTTTGATTATGCATAGGTTTCCCTTCTGTTTTTACTTGATCTTTATAAAAAGCAGCTGCCAAATACCCGACCACCTGGGATTTCTGTCCTTGAGGGACATCTCCGCTAGTGGCATGCTTTAATATTTTTATTTGGTCAACATCAAGCTGTTGTGCCGCTACCAGTAAGGCAGTTATCGGACCGCCGCCACAGGCTTGATAGTGTTGTGCAGTCAGTCCCTGATAGAAAGCCCGCGGATCCATTTGACGCAACTGGGCAATTAACAGTTTATCGGTTTGCAGGCATTCCTCATAGGGTTGATAATGAGAGAGATCACTGGAAACTAATATTAGGATGTCCTTATTTGTGGCTATATTGGCCATGGCCTTGCCCAGCTCTTCCAGTATATCATACTGCATACTTCCAGTAATAACCGGCACAATGGAAAAATCCGCTAGCACGGTTTGCAGAAAAGGTAATTCCATTTCAATGGCGTGTTCTCCCCGCTGATAAGGGGATGAGGAATGTCCCTGGGTTGCTAATTTGATATTTTTTGCAGATTGGGTGAGTTGCTCAGCAATTTGTTTATTAACAGTTACTTTACCCAATGGAGTGGCATAATAATCACCGGAGTAGACCGAAGCAAAGGAAAAACTATTTACGTGTGATGGGGCTAGAACGATTATCGTTTGATACTGATGTCCCTGGAGGGCTTGAAAAGCATGGGCTGCTACACCGCCGCTGTAAACATATCCGGCATGGGGGACAATGATACCAAATGGTTTAGCGGTCGTCGGGTCTTTATCAACCTGATCTAAATAGCGTTGGCAGTGAGCAGCTAGCTGCTCGGGGTCAGCTGGATAGAAAGTGCCAGCGACAACCGGTTGCCGCGTCTGAGCAGACAAACGGAAGTCAATAGGCATCCAAACCAAAACAGCTATAAAAAAGATCCGGATCAGATCCTGGATAATTAATTTTTTGTCAACAGACATTATTACCTCCGGTTTACTGCCAGATACCGGGAATGGCGGTTTGACAGTATTGGCATTTCCCGTCAATAATATGGTTTTGACGGGTGATGAATCCCTGGCGCTGAATCAGTTGCTCGCCACAGTTATGACAAAAGGTGTTTTCCGCCCTGTGACTGGGAACATTACCGATATATACATATTGCACACCAGACTCCTGGGCTATATCGTGTGCCATCTCAAGAGTTTTGATTGGAGTTGAGGGTAAATTTTTCATTAAGTACTGGGGATGAAAGCGGGTAAAATGGATGGGAACATCTTTACCCAGATGCTTAGTGATCCACTGACACATGGCTTTAATGGATTCAGCGTCATCATTGTGGGTGGGAATAACCAGATACACCATTTCAAGCCAGACCCCCTGTTTTTTTATCTCCACTAGAGTATCCAGTACCGGCTGGAGCCGACCATTCACAATGCGACGATAGAATTCCTTAGAATAGGCCTTAAAATCCACTTTAATGGCGTCTACAACTTGACATAGCTTTTGCAGCGGCTCTTTATTTATATATCCGTTGCTGATATGTACACTTTTGATCCCCTTCTTTCTTCCCAGAGCTGCAGTATCATAGACGTATTCATAAAAAACAGTGGGCTCATTATAGGTGTAGGCAATTGTTGGTGAATTATATTTTTCAGTTAATTCGACCAGCTCAGCGGGCGGAACATAACGGTGACGGATTTCTTCCGGTCGGGCTTGGGATATATTCCAATTCTGACAAAATTTACAATTAACGTTACACCCGGCTGTGGCTACGGAAATTGCATTGGTACCGGGTAAAAAATGAAAAAGTGGTTTTTTTTCGATGGGATCGTTATTTAAGGAACAAAGGCGACCATAAATCAGGGTTTTCAGCACTCCTTTTTGATTTTCCCGGACTCCACAATGACCCCGTTGACCGGAGCTGATAATGCATTCATTGGGACATAATAAACATTTAACTAAATTCTGATCCAATTTTTGATAATAGCTGGCTTCTTTAGTATAGGGTTTATCCGGTGTTGAGAAGGCTTTAAGCACACCTTTATTTAGGAGGAGTGGTAATCCTAGGACTCCTGAAGTGATAGCACTAATAAAATGTCTTCTCGAAACACTCATTGCTGGTCCTTAGTATTGAATTTACAAATACATACTCTCTGCAAAGATAAGGGATATTTGGTTATCTTTCAAGTGTGCGCAGAGAGAAGTGAGTAGATTGTTGAGAAAATTAAAGACTTAATTTATTGCGTAGGATAATTGCCTTTTGACTTAAAGGGGTATTCTGATCTTTGTTTTCCCAAAATTTGAAAAAATGATCCAGATAAAAATTCGCTTTTAGATCCTGTTGAGTTAGAAGATAAAATTCACTGATAGCAACCAGTGCTTTAGCATAATTGGGATTAATATTTAAGAGTTTCTTAAGGCCAGCGATTGCTTCTCGGGTCTCACCACTTTTTCCTTGTGCAAGATGGTGCTTAAGGCGAAGTGAAATGGCTGTAACATCACCCTGGTAGATTTTCATGGTCCGGGCATAATCACGTGCTGCCTCCTTATAAAGTCCCTTACTGTAATTTATTTCGCCCTGCAAATGGTTTAAAAACCCCAACATTTCCATTTTATATTTATTATCTGAGATCGATTGTATTTTTTGACTGATGAGGTCAAGATTATTTTGTGCAGTATCCAATTTATTTTGTCTGATATCCAGCAGGATTTTATAGTGCAGACTATCGATGTCATTGTTAAATTGTGTAAAAGCAGCATATTCCTGTGCTATTTTTTCCGGCTGCTCAAGTTCATAACAAGTCCGAAAACGAAACGCAGTCAGTCTGTTTTTGGCAACATTTGTGGTATAATTTTGCCGTGCTTGGGCTGCGATTGTCAAGGCCTTGTTGTATTGGCCCAAATTAGTATAGGCAGAGGCTAATTTTACGTATATTATAGAACCAATAAATTCCTTTTCCAGGAGTCGCTCCGGGTATTTTTCGATCAAATTTTCGATAATACTAATCGCCTGACGATACCTTCCGATATATATATACATATCGGCCAGACTGTCATAGGGATTCAGCTGGTCAGGGGCTAATTGTTGATATTTTTTGATATACTTGATGGCTTCTTTAAAATAACCCTGTTGGGCATACAGATAGCCGATATTATTGTATGCCACAATATAATCCGGTCGTTGCTTTAATAGTTCCTGATATATGTTGCGGGCTTTGGCGTAATTACCTCGCCGCCAGTAACGGTTGGCAAGATTCATTTTCACAGTAAAATTTCCAGGATATTTCTTGATTAAAATGTTCAGAATAGAATCCGCTTTTTCATAATGACGTTGATGATAGGCATATTCCTGTTGAATTAATAAATTTTCAAGAGTGGTACAATATGAATATAACTTTTGGGCTTTTTGCATATAATAATCAGAACTATCTGTATTTTGCAGGACCCCGTATACTTGGGATATCCGTAGGGCTGCCATGGCAAAGGTGCTGTCCAATTGCATGGCTTTTTTGTAAGCTTGCAGGGCTTCGGAGTAATATAACTTATAGACAAAATTTACGCCTGTTTTATAGGCTTGCCGGGCTGCTTCAGATTTTGCGGAAAGTCGCGCCTTTTGGTTAGTACAGTTTAGGTTCAAAAATAAAACAGAAATCAACAAAAAGAACCAATCCATGTATTTAATGATATAACCCTTGTTTTTCATCATATTTATCTTAGTATAATAAAGCCCTAAAATCAACTCTTTTTAGATAATCAAATGTCTGTTTGGATGTCTTGGGGGAAGTACAGTTCTATTTTAGGCGTCTATTCTTATGGCTGAAATATTTAAGAGGTAATGGCTGAATTTTTTTCTTTTTCTTGAATCCTTTGGGATATAATCGGTAAATTAACAGGTCATAAATAATAGGGAGTGAGATGGCATCGGTCAAACAAATTATAATGATTTATTATTCTTTACCGCCATCGGTTGGTGGTATTCAGAGTATGCTCAAACCACTGGCTGAAGTATTTGTAAAACAGGGGTATCTGGTAACCTTTTTAGGGGGTAGCGGAAGTATTGAACAATCAAATATCAAAACCAGTATTATTCCAGAACTGGATCCTCATTATTCCAGCATAAACAGTATCCAACGGGTGTTGTCTCTGGGCTCTTTACCTGAAAATTATGAACTGAAAGTAAAGGATCTGGAAAGAAAGATTGAAACTCAAATCGGTAATATTGATAATGTGATTATCCATAATATAATGACCATGCCTTTTAATCTAACCGCCACGGAAGCACTCTGGAATTATATGGAGCGTTACCCGCGTAAAAATTACTACTTCTGGACCCATGATCTGGCCTGGAAGATGACGGATCACAAAAACTTTTTATATGAACGCAGACCCTGGAAATTGTTAAAACAGCCCCATTCCAGTGCCACTTATATCTGTGTCTCCGAATACCGCCGGCGCCAGATGGTTGATCTTTTAAACTTGTCCCGGCGCCGAATAAAAATTGTACCCAATGTCCTACAGTTTAAAGATTTTTTCAGGTTTTGTGATAAAAGCGAAGAGATACTCAACCAACTGGTATTATATTATGCCTATCCGGTTGTGCTTATACCGGCCCGTATCATTCCCCGCAAGAACATCGAACGCTCTATTAAACTGTTGGCTCTTCTAAGGAACAGCTTTCCCGATATATTGGCGATTATTACCGGGATCCCTAATATTACCGATGATAGATACAATGAGTATTATCTGATGTTAAAAAGTTTAATCGAAGAAAAACAATTAAATAGTCAGGTCATCTTTCTGCATGATGTTTTTCAACAGCTGGACATTCCGCCGGAATACAATCGCAAAGTAGTGCACGACCTTTATTTTCTCAGTCATCTGGTGATGTTTTTAAGTCGGGATGAAGGCTTTGGTTTACCCTTATTGGAAGCCGGTGCGGCGCGGGTTCCCATTGTAGTGTCCCGGCTTCCAGTCTTTCGTGAAATTGCCGGCGACCGTGTGTTGTACTTGCCGGAAAATGAGAGTATAAATTATAATGTCAGTCGGATAGAAAAATTGTTACATACCTATAAATCAAAGAGTCATGCCTTGCTCAGACATGTTTTTACCAAATATAACTGGAATATGATCTGGCAGGAATATATGCAATCCATTTTTACGAAATAAAATAAAGAAAAAATTTATCCAGGATAGTCATTTTCATTTGTTGATAAAATGTTTTTAAAGGAGAGATGAAAAAAAAGTGGAGGCGGAGGGAATTGAACCCTCGTCCGGATCTTTTCAATTAATGAGTCCTACAGTTTAGTCTGATCCGTTTTTTTCACCACAGGGGATGAACCAGACAAATCCGCTGCGGTATAGCACGCTGATGTTTTAAATCCTCTGCGTGCGGTAACGGATCTGCTTCGTAGTTTGGATGATAGCGTAGTACGAAGCCACACACCACCTAGCTTGGCTTACGCCATGGCAAAGGCACCGGCTGGCTGAGTATCAGCCAACAGGTGTGTTGGTACCGATTTGGCACTTAAGAAACGGAGCTTTTTTTAGGAAGCCCTGCTCCAAACTTCCACTGCACTCATTAATCTCCGAGATCCGTCGAATCCGTTCGCCCCCTCAAAAAGCATTATTAAGTTAGTATATAAACGCTTAAAATACAAAAGAGTTCAATTTGATTTTAGAAAGGTGATATAGGTATGAAATTTATTGAGCTGGTTAACCAAAGACATAGTGTGCGAAAATATAAGCAAAAACCGGTTCCCAGAGATTTAATCGACCAGTGTTTGGAGGCAGCCCGACTGGCACCCTCAGCCCGTAACTCGCAACCTTGGTCTTTTCTTGTGATTGATGATCCTCAAAAGATCAGCCAACTCAGCAAAACAGCCTTTACAGGAATTTATAAAAATACATGCTTCGCTGGTAAAGCACCGGTGTTGATCGTGGCTATCACTGAAAAAGCAGATTATATTACCCGTTTAGGGAACCGAATTCGTAATACACAATATAGCTTGATTGATATCGGAATCGCGGGTGAGCATCTGGTCTTGCAGGCGACAGAATTGGGTTTAGGTACCTGTTGGATTGGATGGTTCAATGCAAAAAAAATAAAGAAAGTGCTTAATTTACCTCGTTCAACCCGGATTGATGTGCTCTTTAGTATAGGGTATCCTTTACATTCTGAGTGCCAGAAAGCACATCGACGCAGACCCTTGACTGCTATCAGGCAATACATTTAACCGCTAATCACTGAAAAGCTGCTGATAAGTACTGTACCCTTACGGAGTAGAGCTCCGGAATAATAATGGGTTTAATGGTGAATAAGAGATCCCGGATGAGGGCAAAGGAAAGGATGACATTAAGCAGAAATATTGTAGAAAATACTTTATTTAGGGCAGTTTATTTCTTAAATTTAAGATTATGGTTCAGAGAACTAATAATTTTAGGATATAAAGGAGATATAAGTGATACAGAAAGTAAGAAATATTGGTTTAGTAGCGCATATTGATGCCGGTAAGACCACTACCACTGAAAGAATTTTATTCTTTACCGGCAAAACCTATAAAATGGGTGAAGTCCATAATGGCGAAGCGGTTACCGATTTTATGCAGCAAGAGCAGGAGCGGGGCATTACCATTACTTCAGCAGCTATCACAGCGGAGTGGAAGAAACATCAGATTAATCTGATCGATACGCCTGGTCATATCGATTTTACCATGGAGGTAGAACGCTCATTGCGGGTATTGGATGGCATTGTCATGATCTTTTGCGCGGTTGGCGGGGTTGAACCGCAAAGCGAGACGGTCTGGCATCAAGCCGATAAATACAAAGTGCCCCGGATTGCATTTATCAATAAAATGGATCGACAGGGGGCCCATATGGCGCATACCATTAAAATGATGAATGAAATGCTGGATGCCAAGGCGGTGCCTTTCCAGGTGCCCATTGGAAATGAGAAGGATTTCAGGGGAATGATTGATTTGGTGGAAATGAAAGCCTACACTTTTGATGATTTGGATATTGTTAGCCTGGAAATACCGGAGTCATTACGTGCGAAGGCTGAAACTCAGCGTATTCAATTAATCGAAACATTGGCTGATTTTGATGAGGATCTAATGCTGAAATATCTCGATGAAAAAGAAATTGAAGTTGCAGATATTAAAAGAGCGGCCCGTCATGCGGTTTTAAACCTGTGCATTACACCGGTTTTTTGTGGATCTGCATTTAAGAATAAAGGGGTTCGTTTTTTATTGAATGCAGTTGTCGATTACCTACCCTCCCCAATTGACCGAGGTGCGGTGACCGGTCGGGACGTGCAGGATATTGACATGGTCGTCACCCGCAAACCCACAATCAAAGATCCCCTGTCAGCCCTAGCCTTTAAAATCACAAATGACCCTTATGTGGGACAACAAACCTTTATCCGGCTTTATTCCGGAAAAATGGAAACCGGGACTTATGTCTACAATTCTACAAAATATGAAAAGGAGCGTATTAATCGTATGATGCGGGTTCATGCCGATAAACGGGAAGAAGTCGAGCGGCTCCAGGCCGGCGATATTGGCGCTCTGATCGGGACAAAATACACCACGACCGGGGATACCTTATGCGATCAGGACAAACCAATCCTGTTGGAAAAGATAGATTTTCCGGATACGGTTTTGGATATGACGGTTAAGCCACAAACCAATAAAGATCGTGATCGCCTCTCCCAAGCCTTAAATAAATTGGCCCTGGAAGACCCGTCGTTTAATGTCTTTTTTGATGATGAGACAGAGGAAACAGTTATTTCCGGGATGGGGGAGTTGCATCTCGAAGTAATTGCTGACCGCTTAAAGACAGAACACAATCTCAATGTGGAAGTCGGTGAACCGGCCGTGCGTTACAGAGAAACAGTCCTGCATGAAGCCGAGCATGAATATAAATTGAAACGGCAAACCGGCGGCCGCGGACAATATGCTCATATTGTTTATCGTATTGAACCCAATCGGGGAAAAGGGTTGGAGTTCGAAAGTCATATTAAAGGGGGTAATATTCCCCGTGAATTCATTCCAGCCATTGAAAAAGAGTTTTATAAAATAATGCAAGAGGGGCTTTTGGCAAATTATCCCATTATAGATGTACGCTATGTACTGATTGACGGTAGCTATCACCCGGTAGATTCCAGTGAGATGGCTTTTCGTAGTTGTACCAAGCTGGCCCTACGCGAAAGTTTCCCGAAAGCCAATCCGCAGCTATTGGAACCTATCATGAAGATTGAAATTAATACTCCCGATGAATATATGGGCGATATTATTGGCGATATTAGCAAGCGTCGGGGGAATATTAGCAAAATGCGTCGCTTCAGAAAAGGAGCCCAGAAGTTATCCGGTACGGTGCCCTTAAAAGAGATGTTTGGATATTCTTCAGATTTACGGTCGCTTTCCAGTGGTCGCGCGAATTTTTCAATGGAATTTTTGCGTTATGATCCCTTGCCTCGCAATCTGCAAGAAAAGATTATTGAGGAACGGCATCAAAAAGATCAATCCTAATTAAAATTAGAATTGTATTTGATCTACAGGACGGTCGATTGTATTTTAATTGGTCGCTTTTTTAATAAGGGAGATAAAAGAACTGATGAAATTTAAAGTATTTGCGATTCTATTCATTTGTCTAGGATTGATTTTAATAATTGAAGCCCAGGAACAAATTATCATCAATGCAGGATTCTCCGGTCAAAATTTACTGACCTATGTCCAAGATAATTACACACCTCAGCATACGCTGGGCTATACCGATGCACGAGATACCCTCTATGGGGTTATTGATGCTGATAGCGCCCGTCATTTGGAAACGATCTATAGTGGCTTTACCATTGTTTTGGAACCGGAAATGGAACCGGATCCCAGTAAAGATGCCGATAGCAAGGGTGTTAATTGCGAGCATAGTTGGCCACAATCCATGGGGGCCGGTGATGAGCCCCAGAGAAGCGATATGCACCATTTGTTTCCTTGTAAGTCTAATGTCAATTCTTCCCGGGGAAATGCTCCGTTCGGGGATATTCCTGATGCCTTGACTGACCGGTGGTATTACCAGGGTCAAATATTGACTACGATACCTGACACCTTGATCGATTATTATAGTGAAAAAGAAAATGATGGTTCGAGTATGTTTGAACCCCGCGAGAAGGTTAAAGGTGATATTGCCCGGGCCATGTTCTATTTTTATACCATTTACCATCAAGCGGCTGATTCTCTGTTTTGGCAAACCCAGGAATCTGCCTTGTTAAAGTGGCACTATTGTGATCCTGTCGATAGTATGGAATACAGTCGTACCTGGAAAATTGCTGCTCACCAGGATAGCCTTCCCAATCCCTTTGTGCTCGATAGTTCCTTGGCAAGACGAATTTGGCAACCAGAAGATACAAAAATTACGCAAACGGCACCAATTAACCATGCTTTTACCCTTTATCCGGCTTATCCGAATCCCTTTAATAACTTGACCAATATCGCTTTTGAGTTGGACAGGACCGCAAAGGTCAAAATTACTGTTCATGATTTATCAGGTAGGGTCGTCGGGCAGCTACTGAATCAGGAAGTTCTAACCGGCTATCATAAGTATCGCTGGCAACCGACGGGTATCCCCTCCGGGTTTTATTTCTACCGGTTAAGTATTAACGGCCGTGTCACACAACGCAAATGCTTATATTTAAAATAGATATTTAGTGAAATTTATTTCTTTACTGTAACTGTAGAGATAGGATTAAATCTTTATCTCAATTTCAGCGTCCTGGATCAATTTTTGGACATAGTCCTGATATAGCTTTTCCATCTTTTGATTTTTTAGCTGTTCTTCGATCTGGTCATAGACTTCTTCCAAAGGCCGCTGTTGTTCCTTATCGTAGACTTTGATAATATGATAACCAAAGTTGGTTTCCACGATATCACTTATCTCGCCGACCTCTAAATTAAAAGCAGCCTCTTCGAAAGAGGGAACCATATCCCCGGATTGAAATTTACCCAAATCACCACCATTCTTGGCACTTGGTCCTTCTGAATATTTTTTAGCAAGTTCGGTAAAATCCTGGCCTGATTTTGCCTTTGCCAGAATCTCCTGGGCTTCGGTATAGGATGATTGTTTTGCAGAGTCAGATTCGCCTTGGGTTTTAATGAGGATATGGCGAGCGGAAACTGATTTTACGCCTGTGTAATTGTCTAAAATTTCTTGTTTACTAACTTCAATGTCCTGCTTTATTTTTTGGTCTAAATATCTTTGGATCAAGAGTGCCTCTCTAATACTGTTTTTAACAGTTTCCAGTGAGATTTTCTGGTTGGAGAGAAACTCAACAAATTTTTCCTTACTGCCAGCGCGCTGATATTGATTTTGTAATATCGAATCAACAGCTGCATCAGGAATATTTAAACCAATTTGCTCTGCTTCTCTTAAAAGTAGTCTTTTCTCAACAATATTCTGCACTGCCTGTCGCAGGACGTTTTCCAGACGGTTATTATCAAGCTGAGTTAATTGTTGGGCTCGTGCACCGGCATTTTTATAATAATCGCGGAAGAATCCCGCGACGGTTAAATCGAAATATTTGGTGGTCGCTAAAACACGGTTTTTATCAGGGTTGACATAGGGGATAGTATCTGAAATGGCTAGCGCCAGCTCATATTCCGGGCTGCCCTCTTGCAGTTTGTCAGCACTTTCTTTTTGTTGGGAACAGGTGATAGGCAAGCATAAAATAATTAAACCGAGAACCATTATAATTGACTTACGCATTTTGACTCCTTTTTTTTCGGATCATACTAAAAATAACTTCTAAAGATAGGCATATTTGATTGGAAATCATAGTATTATTAGTTTAGGTTCTTCCGGGAAATGTGTGGAAAAGTCTAAAAAGTGAGTAATTTATCATATGGAAGATAAAGCACTATACACGCAAATACTTGGCATTCAGCCTCCCTGGAAGATTGACCATATTGATCTGGATATGGAACAGGAGAGGGTTGATGTTTATGTTGAATGGCCGGCAAAAGCAGATAATAAACACGTGGTGATTGATTTTTATACTGATTGGTGTAGCTGGTGTAAAGTCATGGATGAAAAGACTTTTTCCGTTCCAAAGATAGAAAGCTATCTTTTTAAGCACTTTGTGCCAATCCGCATTGATGCTGAAAGTATCCAGGATACGGTATTTTTTAAAGGACAGCAGATGACTTTTAGAGAATTGACCAGCGCCTTTCGTGTCAGCGGATTTCCTTCGGTTGCTTTTTTAACCCCGGATGCCGATATTATCACTATTGTACCGGGATATATTGAGAAAGAGATGTTTTTAAATATATTGAGATATATGCAAAAGGAATGTTATCGGCAGCAGATGAGCTTGGAGGAATTTATCGAAAAGGGATGTTCGGAAAAAAATAATGGATGAATATGATTATTGAAACTATTGTAACACGGAATTTTGCTGAAAACATGTATATTCTGGGTGATAAAAAGGGAAAAGAATCCATCCTGATAGATCCGGGGGGTAAACCGGAACAAATTATCAACAAGATTGAGGAACTGCATTTAAAACCTGTCAGGATTCTGAATACTCATGCCCATCCGGACCATATAGGTGCAGTGCAGGCTTTGCAAAATAGGTATAGTATTCCTTTCATGGTTCACCAGGCAGAAGCTAATAATGTCCAATCAGCGGCTCAGATGGCGCAGTTTATTGGTTTGTCTGAATTCGCAGCGCCCTGTGTGGATACATTTTTTACCAGCGATGATAAATTCAATCTTGGTAGGGATCAGTTACAAGTTATTCACACCCCGGGACATACACCCGGTAGTGTTAGTTTTCAAGTACAAGATAAACTGTTTTCTGGGGATACTTTATTTCGGATGTCAGTTGGACGCACTGATTTACCAGGCGGATCCTGGTCGGATCTACAACAGAGTTTGAGAGGCCTAGCAAAGCTAGCTTCGCATACAAAGGTTTTTCCAGGTCATGGTCCCACCACTACAATCGGACAGGAACTGGCTCATAATCCCATTTACAAAGAAATTGGACGATAACGCGGAGATTTTCGTATTATAAATGTAATTTATCGGCTGATTAGGTTTATTCATTCACCTGAATAGGCTTTATTTATTAAATTATAGTGATGAAAGATCTGTATCTTCGATTTAAGGAATTTGTTGAAAACCAGGACTTGTTTGGTGAGGCGGATCATGTTCTGGCGGCTGTTTCCGGTGGCGTTGACTCAATGTCTATGTTGGATTGTTTATTAAAATATAGCTGTGAAACTGATCTGAAATTATATGTAGCACATGTTAATCATCGGTTACGCGGACAGCAAAGTGATCAGGATGAAGCCTTAGTCCGTGCATTTTGTTCGCAAAACGGATTGAAGTATTATATAAAACAATATAATGTTGATTCATCAGCCAAGGAGCATGGCTTGTCTGTGGAAATGGCTGGTCGCCGTTTACGTTATCGGTTTTTTAATGATACTGCCCGGAATACCCCGAACTGTATCATTGCTACCGGGCACACCTTGGACGATCATGTGGAAACGGTATTGATGCGGATCCTGAAAGGAACCGGGTGGCAGGGCCTTTGTGGTATAACGATTAAGCGGGATAATATTGTGCGTCCCCTGCGATTTGCGCGTAAAAAAGAGCTGTATGACTATGCACGGGTTCAGCAAATACCCTTTCGGGAGGATCATACCAATTTCATTTCCATGGGACAGCGTAATATCCTTCGCAATGAGGTGATCCCTTTGCTAACCGATAAAATAAATCCCCAGCTGCATAAAGCGGTCGATCGGCTTTCAAATATCGGCCGCGAAACACATATATGGTTACAAGAGGAAATAAAGCAGTATTATAGAAGGGTTGTTATCAAAGAAGAAAGATATCAAATTGTACTTGAAATAGCTGGTCTGAAAAATTATTTCAGAGCGATTAAGAAAGGAATTTTACTGCAGAGTATCGCCAAACTGGAACAAACCTATGCACCCCAATATAATTATTTGATTATGGATAATCTGGTAAATTTGATAAATAGATCCAAAACCGGAAAACATCTCAGGCTTTCCAAAAAAATATGGGCTAATATTGATCGCGGCAGGCTAATTCTGGCGCATAAGAAATTTCTGGATTGGGATGGATCGCAGATTACAATGGGTGCTCCTTTTGAAACGACTACATTTCGATTCAAAGCCGCTTTAGTACCGCGAGCGGATTATAGAATTAACAAATCATCTGATATGGAATTTATTGATTATGATAAAGTAAAGGGAAAGTTTAAATTACGGCAATGGCAGCCGGGCGATAGTTTTCAACCGCTCGGGTTTAATCACCATAAGAAAGTGAGTGATTTGTTTGTTGATCATAAAATTTCCAGATTTAAAAAGCAGCAAATACCCATTTTAGTGGATCAAACCGGTGTGGTTTGGGTTTGCGGCCTTAGGCTAGCCGAGCGAGTCAAAATTACCGCAGATACACAGCAAGTCGTTAAACTTACTTATGAGGAAAAACATGCGCGACCAACAAATTGAATTGGATGACCGCTATGGTAAATATGCGGGAAAGCATATAAAACCATTAATAACTGCGGATCGGATTCAAAGCCGGGTACAAGAATTGGCAGATCAGATTAGTGTGGATTATCAGGGGAGTATTCCGATTATTATCGGTGTATTAAACGGCAGTTTTGTATTTCTATCTGATTTATTTCGTGATATGGACCTGGAAGCGGAGGTCGATTTTATCAAAATTTCATCTTATCTCCATGATACCAGGTCCAGCGGAACCGTTCGCTTACTTAAAGATATAAGTTGTGATGTTACCGGCCGGGATGTTCTGATAGTCGAAGATATCATTGATTCTGGTCTTTCCATCAAATTCGTAAAACGTCGTTTGGAAGAGAGTGAAACCCGATCGGTGAAGATCGCCACACTCTTAATGAAGAAATGTGCGGACGTGGATTTCACAATAGATTATGTGGGATTTGAAATACCGAACAAATATGTCGTAGGTTATGGGTTAGATCTGTCGCAAAAATTGAGGAATCTGCGCTCCATCTATTATTTGCAGGATTAAATAAAAGGCGCAATTATATGCAAGCAAGGCTAGAAAATAATAAAAAGAATCGGCCGTCTAAGGGGCAGAATAGAAAACCTTCCCGAAATCAAAAACCGAATAAAAACAATCAGGGGGGCGATAACAATAACTTCAATTGGGGTAAAGCATCCAAGACTTCCCTGATGTGGATTATCATTATCATCAGTACCATTTTTCTTTTTGGGATATTAGGGACCGGGACCCGTGAAGAGATACCCATTACCTATCCGCAATATCGTGAGCAGTTAACCAATAACAACATTGCGGAAGCCACCATAATTCCCAAGGAAAACAATTATGAATTCCACGGAACTTTACAGGAACCCCGACAATTGATGGTTCGTGATCGTTCGGTGGAAGTCAAAAAATTTGTTTTAACGATTCCCTTTGTCGATAATGCGATCCTTGAAGAATGGAAGGCGCATAAGGTCGTTTTTAATTTTAAGCAGGAAGGAAAGAATTGGACCGATTATTTGGTTTCTTTTTTACCCTGGCTACTTATTTTAGGAATCTGGATTTTTCTACTGCGTCGAATGCAGGGGCAAAATAGCCGGGGAGTATTCGGGTTTGGGAAAAGCCGTGCCAAATTGTGGACTTCCGACCGGCCCAAAGTCACCTTTACCAATGTAGCAGGCTGTAAAGAAGCCAAAGAGGAGCTGGAAGAAATCATTGAATTTTTAAAAAGTCCCCGTAAGTTTTCTCGGTTGGGGGGTAAAATTCCCAAAGGGGCTATCTTGTTGGGCGCTCCGGGGACCGGTAAAACCCTGCTGGCCAAGGCGGTTGCTGGTGAGGCAGGCGTTCCCTTTTTTAGTATAAGTGGCGCCGACTTCGTGGAAATGTTTGTCGGAGTAGGTGCTTCGCGGGTACGTGATTTGTTCGAACAGGGTAAGAAGAATGCTCCCTGTATCATTTTCATTGATGAGATTGATGCGGTCGGCCGTCATCGCGGTGCTGGATTAGGGGGTGGACATGATGAACGTGAACAAACCTTGAATCAGCTCCTGGTGGAAATGGATGGTTTCGATGAAAAGACCAATGTTATCATTTTGGCGGCCACTAATCGTCCGGATGTATTGGACAACGCCTTGTTACGTCCCGGTCGTTTTGACCGCCAGATTGTAGTCGATGCCCCGGATGTGAAAGGACGGGAGGGAATTCTGCGGGTACATACCAAAAAGATACCGCTGGCCAAAAATGTAAAACTGGATCTAATCGCCCGGGGAACGCCGGGACTGGTTGGAGCTGATATCGCTAATTTGGTCAACGAAGCTGCCCTGATCGCGGCCAGAAAAGGTAAGAAGGTGGTCGGTATGCCCGACTTCGAAGAGGCCAAAGATAAAGTTATGATGGGTAAAGAACGAAAAAGTATGGTCATTCCGGAGAAAGAAAAAGAACTGACCGCCTATCACGAATCAGGCCATGTCCTGGTAGCGGTTAATATCCCGGAAGCTGATCCAATTCACAAGGTTTCCATCATTCCCCGGGGACGGGCTTTAGGGATTACCCATCAATTACCGATTGACGACCGGCATAACTATTCCAGGTCCTATATTGTGGCGCGCTTAAGTATTCTGTTAGGTGGAAGAGCTGCGGAAAAATTGATCTTTAATGAACTCAGTACCGGGGCGGGTAATGATATTGAGCAGGCCACCAAAATGGCACAAAAAATGGTTTGTGAATGGGGAATGAGCGACAAATTAGGACCGCTTACCTTTGGTAAAAAGAATGAAGAGATCTTTTTGGGTAGAGAAATTTCGCAACATCGTGATTACAGTGAAGATACCGCACGGTTGATTGATTCCGAAGTCCGACGTATCGTAGAAGAAGCAGAGACTCGGGCCAGTCAAATCCTTTCCAAAAATAAGGATAAACTTAAAAAATTGGCCGAGAACTTATTGAAATACGAAGTCATGGATCGCCCGGAAATTAATAAAGTTCTGGAAGGCAAAAAAATCAGACGCGGAACCAAAAAAACGACTCGCAAAAAGGTCGCAACTAAAAAATCCGGCAAGTCAACTAAAGCCGGATCAAAAAAAAAGATTTCCAAAGCTGAAAAGTGACCCTCAGGATTACTCACATGTTAAGAAGTTTAACAGTAAATGATCGGGCTCATCTGGAAGCGGAATTGAAGGCCATTGATGTTGAGACCGCCGGGATTGATATCATGTTACCCAAAGGCGAGTTTTATGTACTAAAAACAGATCCGATTTCATCACCGGCAGCCAATATACTGAAGCAGCAGATGCTTTCTGTGGGGGGCGAATGCGCTGTCTCCCGCGAGGTAGCAACCTGCCGTGTTGATCAATGCCCGGTTATTTTGATGGGCACCCGAACCCATTTTGTAAAGCTGATTGATAGTTTGACCTATCAATATTTTGGATTAAAAGTATTACGCAAGGAACTGCAGGATTTTCTTAACCGGAAACAGACCTGGATTGTGGAAATTGGAAGCCAGCGGTTTGACCTCGCTAGGAAAACTCTGATCATGGGTATTTTGAATGTTACCCCAGACTCTTTTTCCGATGGGGGCCAATATAGAACTGCAGAATCCGCGATAAAGGCGGGATTAAAGATGATTACTTCAGGTGCCGATATTATTGATGTTGGTGGTGAATCCACTCGCCCGGGCGCGAAACCGGTTCCCCTGGAAGAAGAGTTAGAGCGGGTTCTTCCGGTTATTAAGGGTATTCGCAAGCAAAGTGACTGTCCCTTGTCCATTGACACCTACAAGTCTCAAGTGGCCAAGGCTGCCATTGAAGACGGTGCCGACATGGTCAATGATATCAGTGGCTTGAATTTTGATAATAAGATGCCCGGAATTCTGGCTCAAACACAGGTCTCGGCTGTACTGATGCATATCCAGGGAAAACCGAAAAATATGCAGCAGAATCCCCATTATGAAAATTTAATCGATGAAATCATTGATTACTTGCAGACAGGCATAGAAAAAGCCACAGCAGCCGGTGTGCCTCGCGAACAGCTCTGGATTGATCCTGGGATAGGATTTGGAAAAAAATGGTATCAGAATTATATTATCTTACGTTATCTGGATGAGTTAAAATCGCTGAGTGTGCCTGTGCTGGTAGGGCCCTCGCGTAAGTCTTTCCTGGGAAAGTTGTCGGATTTATCACCGCAAGAAAGATTAGAAGGGACTTTGGCCGCGCTCAGTTGTGCGGTTCTGAACGGTGCCAATATGGTCCGGGTACATGATGTTTCGCAGGCGGTTAAAGCGGTAGAAATCGCTGATGCAATTGCAGGGAAACTTTGATCATGGAACTTTTTTCAATCAAATTTATCACGGTAACCATCTGGGATATACTAGATATTCTTTTGGTTTATTGGATCCTCTATTATTTATATAAATTCTTTAAAGGCTCGAGAGCTGCCCAAATGCTGATCGGCCTGGTTTTTATTTTATTACTCTCTTTTATTTCACGTATGTTAAATCTGGAGACGCTTTCCTGGATTATGAGTAAATTACAAACCGTATGGGTAATCGCCTTTGTGATTATCTTTCAACCGGAGCTACGGCGAATTTTGATTTATATTGGGCAAAGTCGTATTTTTCGGCGCATTTTCCGTGAGCCCAAATCGCAAATTCTCGAATCACTGGTAGAAGCATCTTTGGAGCTCTCCCGCCGGAGTTGGGGCGGTCTGTTTGTATTATCCAAAGAGAGCCGTTTGAAAACGATTAAAGAAAATGCCACTGAGTTGAATGCCAATGTCTCCAGCAATCTACTGGTTTCGATTTTCAATCCGGATTCACCGCTTCACGACGGAGCCGTATTGATTCAAAATGAAATGATCGAAGCGGCCGGGTGTATTTTGCCACTATCCCAAAATCCGGATTTGGAGCCCCAAATGGGCACTCGCCATCGGGCAGCCTTAGGGATGTCAGAGGAATCCGATGCCGTCATTGTAGTGGTATCTGAAGAAACTCAACAGATTTCTGTCGCTCATCAAGGCATGTTTTATCGACGACTGGATGAGAATACACTGAGAGGATTACTAAATAAGTTATTCTTTCGCAGCGATGAGAAATCATGATATATATCCCAAATCTACTCAACACATTACCCTATTCCGACTGACACTTCTTTTTTGCTGGTTTATTTATTCCGGTCCTGAAAACCTCTTAGCGGCGCCCCATATCAAAATAGTAAACCGTTGGGTGACTGAAGCAACCTGGCAATGGTCGGCCAGGATAACGGAACCGCCTTACAAATTAAGTCGCTCAAATATCAATGCGACTATCAGTCTGGAGGTGGAGGGGTTGGACTATGAGAATCGGGTTGGCTATCCCAATCTACCGATCAATACCCAGGTAATGCATTGTTTGCCTGAAGATCTGGAAATACAAATCGAGAGCCAACAGAAGAGAATTTTTACTCTACCTGCCCGGCTTGAAATTTTCAGAGATTTTTTAACCAGTGAATATCAGCAAATGGCTGATCGGGATCGAATTGCCTCCCGTGACTTTGACTATACAAAAAAGTACCCGCAGCAGGTGGTGAAGTCCAAATTATTAGGGTTTGTACAGGGTATTCCTTTGACAGTCGTTTACATTTATCCGTATCAATTATTAACCGGCGGGAAAAGGGTCCAATATTATCATGATTTTACAGTTAAGGTTCATATTAAGGCCAATGCTCAATTGCTTTCCAGTCCGGAACTGAGTAACGGATTGGTTTTCAAGTCTCTACAGACGGGGCCGGGAATACTGCGGAAATATTTGTCACCCCAGTTGGCTAAAACCATCCGGAATCCTTTGGTGAATATACCCGCTGTCAAAATTGGTGTGGTTACCGATGGAATATACCGCATATATAAGCGTACCTTACAAGATAGTGGGGCTGGATTGAAAAATATCGATCCGCGCACTTTGCAGCTCTTTAATCGAGGGAAGGAGGTTCCCATTGTAGTGGCCGGTGAAAGTGATGGGAGTTTTGATAATGACGATTATATTGAATTCATCGGCCAGCGATATCGCAATCCTGTGGCTGACTATGCGTATGATCCTTTTACCGATTGCAATGTTTACTGGCTGATAGGCGGACAGAAGCACGGCTTACGCTACGCGGAAGAGTCGGCCAAAGCGACTATAGCGCCCGAAGATGCAATTATTCCCATCGATTACCAATATACCGCACATATCGAAGAAAATAATGTCTTTATCAAATTGGGACAGGTGGACGTAGATCAACCGACGCACACCCGTGATCACTGGTTCTTTGACAGCGGAATTCGTGGCGGTACCACCCAGGATTACTTTTTCAAACTTCCTTATCCCAATAGTCGTTCCACTCGAGAGTTCAACCTGGAAGTTGGTATGCATGGGTTAACCTATCAGACCACCGATCACGAAATTACATTATATATTAATGATTATCTGGCCGCCCAGGATGGATGGCCAGGGCAAAATGCCTATACCATTCGCAATCAGGGACAGCAAACCCTACAAAACCGTTATTTAGAGCATGGAGAAAATAAGTTACAAGTAGCAGTGAGTGGTAGTGCTCCTGGTAATACTTACGACAAAGTTCTATTGGATTGGATCCGTATTCGATATCATCGTCTTTATCGCGGCCATCATGGATTTATTGATTTTCGGCCTCCGGATAATTATCCCCAGGGGACCTATCATTTTTATATTGATAATTTTAGGTCAACGGATATTTCAGTCTATAAATTAGGAAAAAGTCGCTTAATGGATTTTGATTTGCAATATAACCGCTCTACAGATAATTATACGCTAATTCTGGAAGATTATATCCATCATGATTCGGTGACTTATTTTGCAGCTGATCGACAAGGAATGCACACGCCCGCTTTTATCCATCGGGATACTATTCCGGATTTAACCCGACTAAAACAGGGAAATTTTATATTAGTGACTCCTGATAAGTGGTATCATCAGTTATATAAGTTAACTGAATTTTATCAGAAACAAGGCCTTGATCCGGTCAGGGTGAGTATCGAGGATATCTATAATTATTGTAATTATGGAATGGTCAGTCCCTACGCACTCAAGAGATTTTTGCGTTATGCTTTTGAGCATTGGCACCCCGGAGTACAATATGTAATGTTAATTGGGGATGTTGGTGAAAAGGGAACATCCCACACCGTTCCGGCCTTTTATTATCAGTCCTATAAGTATGGCGCTTGTGTCAGCGATTACTGGTATTCTCTGGTTGGGCCGGATGAAGCACTGCCGCAGTTTGCCCTGGGACGCTGGCCCTGTTCGAACCGGAAGGAACTGAACATACTGATCGATAAACGCGTTAATTACGGTAAAACTGTGGGACCGTGGCGGAAAGAACTGCTCTTTATTGCCGGTTATGAAGCGGCTTTTAAAAATCAGTCGGAAAATATAATCCGTCGGCAAATCAGAAATGATTTCGGTATTAATCGCATTTATATCGATCCGACTTCGCGAAATACAGTTTTTTTTGGTGGCTCAGATACCCTGATTCATTTGTTCAATCAAGGCTTGATATTAACAAACTTTTTTGGCCATGGTGGTGGTGCAGTGTGGGCAGATCGCAATCTTTTTAATAATGACCATATTCCTTTATTGGATAATTTTGACCACCTACCCTTTCTGACCAGTATGACCTGTTTTACAGGTGATTTTGCCAACCCAAAGGGGCTCGGAAAAAATATGATTTTGGCGAATAATGGCGGTGCTATCGGACTTTGGGGCTCATCCAGTGTAGGCTGGATTAAAAATGATTATTTATTGGTAAAACCTTTTTATGATGAGGTTTTTAAAGTGGGAATGAGCGTAGGTGAGGCGGTACAGCTCGCCAAGATTAAATATTTGGTTCACAATCACTATTTTGACTATTTAGAAAATTCTTTGACCTATCCCTACAATTTAATTGGCGATCCAACTGTAAAATTGCCCTTACCCGGTCAAAAACTTGATTTGAAGATTGACAAAGAAGTACCCCAAGCAGGAGAGACGATCCGCCTATCAGGGAGAATCCCTTTTTCGAAAGGCGGGGCTTTCATCAACTTGTATGATCTTAACCGGTATCCAATCTTTAATACGCCCGTAAGGATTACCTTTAACGCGCAACAGTTTAGCCACACTTTGGATTTACCATCCGATTTATCCCCCGGCGAAGCCTATTTGAATTATTATATGTGCGATAAAGAGCAAAACACAGATGGCTGGGGGGCCACATTATTCAGTATAAAAGGACTGAACTTTTATGAATTTTCCAGCAGTCCAGCCAAGCCAAGACATAAGGATCCTTTGCAGGTTTTTATTAAAGTGGACCTCCATGATTTACAAAGCTTGGTGTGCCTCCTTGACACCGTGAATGCTTATGAATACCTGGATGATAGTGGCATTGAACATACCGTCAGTTTTCAGGATCCTGACCAAGTGGATACTTTAACTATGGAGCCTAAAAATGATACTCCGTATACCTGGCAATTAACAAATCCTATCATAGTGAAAGAAGCGGGTAAATTAGTTGCGATCCGTTTTGTGGCTTTTGACTGTGATGGAAATCAAGTAGCCAGTCAGATTTATTCCCTACGTACCCGGCAACAGGGAGATCTGTATACGGTCCGTATTGATCAGGATGGTGGGGATTATCCCGCAATATCATTGTATGTCAATTACACCGGCGAGGATACAATTCAGATAACCAACCGAATCAACCGCAGTGATGGCACTTTATTCGGGCAGAAAAAATCTGTCTTTTATCCCAAGCAGAATAAAGTTGTCAAAATCCCTGGTATCTTGGGCCGTGAGTGGGAAACCTTTCATATCGAGCTGGATTGCGAACATGCATATCAGGAATCCTGTGAAAATAACAATGTTTTTACTGATTCGCTGTATATCAGTTGTTTTCCCTTATTGCCTGAATACGGCACCAGCTACAATGGTACAAGTCATGATACAATTCGATATAACCAGGACTTTTCGCTGGCCATTGCCCCAAGTTATATCAATGATACCTGTGTATTATTGGTCGATACTGACACATTAGATAAAGTGAATAATCAGCCGGAATTCGATTTGATACCGAATACGGATAACCAATGTTTAATTGGATACAAAGTTAGACTCACGAATATCACCGAAAGTGATAAGTTCGAAATGTTTACAGCAATAAATTTGGCTCAAATTAGCAATTCGGATTCAATCGATTTATATATTGGCCGCTGGGATTCCTTTTTAAATATATGGATACGAGAAAATTCAGTCCGGTATCAGAATCAGCTAAGGGCTCATCCAAATGGAGTGGGGAAATTTTGTATGATTACCTGCACGGATAACACACCTCCACAGCTGGAAATGAATTTAGAAGGCCAACGCTTTTTTCAGGATTCTTATGTATCTGAAAAACCCAATATTTCCCTGATTGCTGAGGATCAGAACGGACTGTGTTTTAACCGCAGGGGAGTTGAAATTTTACTTGATGATCAGATTGTCCCCTTTTCAGCTTTAAGTTTTGCGGATACTATTGCCGATGGCAATTATATATCGGCACAGTTTCGTCCCACACTGAATAAAGGGGAACACGTCCTGGAAGTTTTACTTAGCGATGCGGCTGGGAACCAGGTGCGGAAGAGGATTGATTTTATCGTCAGCAACGAATTACAGTTAATTGACTACGGGAATTATCCCAACCCTTTCAGAAATCGTACTACTTTTATCTATGAATTAACTCAGCGGGTGGAAGTTTTTAAAATCAAGATATATACTGTCTCCGGACGACAGATCAAAGAATTGGATGTCTACTCAGTACCCACTACCGGTTTGGATATAAATGAGGGCGGCTATCATGAAATAACCTGGGATGGTTTGGATTCCCAGGGAAATTTTATCGGTAATGGGGTTTATTTCTATAAGATTTATGCCCGCAAGGATGACAAGGTGGTCACTTCAATGGGAAAGATTGCCAAAACAAGATGAAAAGAATTGTGAAATATTGCTTGATATATCCGTTGGGCTTATATCTGGCTATGGCAGGGGAGTATGCTGACTCCTTTTTGGAATTAGGGGTTAGTGCCCGGGATCTGGCTATGGCCAACACTCTGAGTGCTCTTGATCGGTCATCTACGGCCTTTATTCGCAATCCAGCCGGTCTGGCTTATGTTAAAAGTACGCAGGTTGGATTGATGTATACCTCTCTTTTTGGATTAGCAGACCATAATTATCTGGGTCTGGCGTTCCCGGTTAGCGACAGATCATCAATTGGCCTGAGCTGGGTTCGTCTCGGTGTGGATGATATTCCTATACGACCGGATATCTTACGCCAGGTACCGGAGCAGGCCTCGCGCAGAGACTCAGTGATGATACTTGCCAATTCAGCAACCCAATATTTCTCTGATCGTGAAGACGCTTGGTTTTTATCCTTTGGTCGCCTGGATACCCAGAGAGTGGACCTGGGCTGGAAGTATTATAAATTTAATGTTGAAATTCCCTGGGGGATCAACTTTAAAATTTTGCACAAGCAGCTCTACAATTTGGAAGCCTATGGATTAGGACTGGATATTGGTGGTCGCCTGCGATTTAGCGGGGAAGATATTTTGGACATCAACCGATTGGGGATGTTCACTCTGGGACTGTCACTAAAGGATATAACCGGGACAACAATCTATTGGAATACTAAACATCAGGATAAAATTGATATTACACCGGTAATTTCATTCGCATGGGAACAACCCTTTTTAAAATGGAAAAGTCAAATGAACTTTTGTTTTGAAAAGGTATATAAACAAATGCATGATACTTTTAGGTATGGTATCGAAGTTATGCTATTTGATCATGTTTATCTGAGATCTGGCTTAAAAAAATCTGGTTTTACAGCTGGATTAGGATTAAACTTTACAGTGATGCGTAAATCCTGTTTACTGGATTATTCTTTTTTACATCATAGCTTGGGTGCTAGTCATCGAATCGGTTGTGGAGTAATTTTATAAGTTCGCACGCAACTAAATATTATTTAATTTTATTTATAATTATCTGGGGTATAATTTTGGTGGCCTGCGGTGAGGATCTGGAAGATCCAGAGCCACCGGAAAGACCTCAGTGGGTGGCCAAATCATTGCCAACTGATACGATTGAGACCGGAATTGATGCTTATCATTTAGATGATGCGGTGGTTTTAGAGTGGTATCCCGGGACAGAAGCGGATCTGGCGGAATATAAAATATTTTGTGCATTGAACGAACCGGACAGTACTTATGAGCTTTTGCAGGAAATCACATTTTATACATTGACAAGTGAAAATATGGTTTATCTAGATACAGCGGCTCAAACCGGTAACAACTATTATTATTATTTGAAGGCTGTAGATCAGACAGGGAATAAAAGTGAACCTTCTGATACCCAAAGCTATCAATTGATCCAGAAGGCGGAGTTGATTCAGCCCCGCGGTGCGCTTAATGAAACCCGACCGGTTTTCGAATGGTATGATCATAATGGCAGAACTACGAATGAATATGTTATTCGTCTGGAATGTTTAAAAAATCAAGAAGTTATTTGGATTTCTCGGATGAATCGACCAAATTATGGAGATTTTTCACAGAGTAAAGAATTTAATTTTGATCAGTCCTCTAAGATAAATAATTTAATTCCCGGCAATACTTATCGATGGCGGATAGACGCTATATACATGATCGATAATTTAGGGTACGATGTCGCCGGATCCGAATCCTATTGGGAATATTTCTCGATACAGGATGCAGGCAGTTAATAACTTAATTAAAGTAAAGAGTCTATTTTGCAAAAATTTGGCTTTATACTATTAATGTGTTCAATGACAAACCTATTAGCCCAGAATCAAACCCGTGCTTCAGTTGTAGAGCGGGATAAAACTCAGGGGAACCGTACCGCTGCTTCCCGATATATATTTTCTACCACCGATGATGCGCTTATGATGATGGTCAATGTTTGGGGTGAAGTGAAAAAGCCGGGCATCTACGAAGTTCCGTTAGGGATTGATCTTATTGAATTGCTCTCCTCAGCGGGTGGGCCGACCGATGCCAGTAAATTATCCAGTATTAAAGTGATCCGCATCCAGGCCGAGAACCGTGCAAATTCCAGTCGAACTGAGCCAGCGGTTTTTACCGTGGATGTAAGAGCCTTTCTGGAGCATGGGGATATGAGCAGAATTCCCAAGATTCGGCCGCATGACACGATAGTCGTGCCGGTAAAACCGACGGAGTACGTGTTAAAGTCATTAAAGTGGACCCAGCAATTTTTAAGTTTGGTGTCTATTTATACGATGATACAATTTTATATATCACGATCTAATTAATAAGAGAGTAATAAAAAAACAAAGAGGAAATAAACAAAAGGAGCGTTTCATATGTTAGATGATATTGATGTGCAGATTTTAGACATTTTACAGAAGAAAGGACGCATCCAGCGTAACCACATCGCGGAAAAAGTCGGCCTGACTATTCCGGCTGTCAGTGAGCGGATGCGTAAGTTGGAGAAGAAAGGTATTATTGAGGGCTATCATGCTAAAATCAATAATGCTGCTATTGGAAAAGATGTAACCGCTTTTGTATTTGTGATCACCTCGCCTTCGGGTAATTATGAAGGCTTCATTACCAAGGCTAAGGAAAAGAATGATATTGTGGAATGTCATTCCATAACCGGTGAGGGCTCGCATTTATTGAAAATTTATACCGATTCAACCGCCACCCTGGAAGAGATGCTTTCCGAGATTCAGTCCTGGCCGGGTGTTTTACAGACCAAGACCTATATTGCCCTTTCCAGTTACAAAGAATTTTCTCCGCTGCAACCATCTGGTTCGGTGGTCAAAAAGAAAAAGTAGGGCGCAGTAAATAACAAATATAATAATCACTAGGATCAATGGTACAAGATATTATTGCGGACTTAGACGAACTCAAACCGCGTATAGCAGAATTACGGAGGTTACTTTGACGTTGATAGCAAGCAACGTCAATTAGAAGAGTTACGCCAAAAGACCTTTGCCCCCGATTTCTGGGATAATCCGCAGCGGGCACAGTCCATAACCCAAAAAATTAACAGTACGGAAACTATTCTGAAGAAATATCAGATAGTTTCTAAAAAATACAAAGAAATTGCTGATTTTCTGGCTTTGGCCCAAGAAGAAGATGATCAGGATTTGACTGCCGAATTAGAAGAAATGGTTACTGGTTTGAAGCGCCAAGTCGATCAATTGGAACTGGATACCATGCTGAGCGGTGAAGATGACGAGAAAGATGCCATTTTAACCATTCATCCCGGTGCTGGCGGCACTGAATCCCAGGATTGGGCGGAAATGTTACTGCGTATGTATTTGCATTGGATTGAAAAAAGCGGTCGTCAGGCGAAAATAATGAATATGATAAAAGGTGAAGAGGCCGGTATTAAAGATGTTTCCGTAGAGGTTAAGGGCAACCATGCCTATGGTTATTTAAAAGCCGAAGCCGGGATCCATCGTCTGGTACGGATTTCACCCTTTGATGCCAATAAAAGACGACATACTTCCTTTGCCTCGGTTTTTGTTTATCCGGAGATCGAGGCAGATATTGAAGTAGAAATTAAACTGGAAGATATTCGTATTGATACCTACCGGGCCAGCGGAGCCGGGGGCCAACACGTTAACAAAACCGATTCTGCCATCCGGATTACTCATCAACCGACAGGAATTGTGGTGCAATGTCAAAACGAGCGTTCGCAACATAAAAACAAAGCCACCGCTCTTAAGATTCTAAAAGCACGTCTCTATCAGAAAGAAAAGGAAGAACGGGAAAAAGAGCGCGACAAAATTGAAGACAATAAGAAGGAGATTGCCTGGGGTAACCAGATCCGATCCTATGTTTTTCAGCCTTATACCATGGTGAAAGATCATCGTACAAAGGTGGAAACAGGTAATATTCAGGCGGTCATGGATGGTGAGATAGACGAATTCATTCGCAGCTATCTGCTTAAAAGAAAGCGGCCAAAGGAGTAAATGATGCATAATTCAGATCAAAGTGTTGGTAAATCTTTAGCTGAAATACTTACAGCGCGCAAGAAAAAGTTGGCAGAGATTGAGGCTCTGGGATTCAGCCCTTTTGCTTATACCTATGATACGACTCATAAAGCTCAGCAGATTGCAGGTCAATTCGAAACCTTAAAGGAATCAGTAACGGTGAAAATAGCGGGGCGGATTATGGCTATTCGTAAAATGGGTCGGGCTAATTTTGTTGATATTCAGGATGATACTGGAAAAATTCAAATTTATGTCAAAGAACAAAAACTGGATAAAAAGGTATATAAATTGTTCAAACTATTGGATATTGGCGACATTATCGGACTCAAAGGACAGGTTTTTAAAACTCGGACAGGACAGATTACTATTTTGACTCAAGACCTTGAATTACTGGCCAAAAACCTCCGTCCGCTTCCGGTTGTGAAGCAAAAGGAAGATGAGGTTTTCGATGCTTTCTCAGATAAGGAACAACGTTACCGTCAACGCTATCTTGATTTGATTGTCAATCCTGACGTGAAAGAAATTTTCCGAATCCGGAGTAAAATTGTTCAGTGGACCCGGGATTATCTAAATGAACATGACTACCTGGAAGTTGAAACCCCGGTATTACAACCCCTCTATGGCGGGGCCTCAGCACGTCCTTTTAAAACTTTTTATCATGCCTTGAATCGGGATTTCTATCTGAGGATTGCTGATGAACTCTATCTTAAACGGTTGATTATCGGTGGATTTGATAAGGTATATGAATTGTCCAAAAATTTTCGCAATGAAGGCGTTGATCGTAATCATAATCCGGAGTTCACTCTGTTGGAATTTTATCAGACCTATGTTGATTACAATTTTATGATGGAATTTGTTGAAAACTATTTCAACTACCTGTGTGCCAAATTTGATTCTAACCAATTCACTTTTGAAGGACATACCATTGATTTTAAAAAATCTTTTCACCGTGAAACCATGTTCCGATTATTGAAAAGATATGTGGGGCAGAATCTGGAGCAGGCTTCCGAAGCGGAATTAAGGAATCTATGTATCAAAAAAGGTCTCGATCCCGGTCCCGGAGATCATTATGGTCAACTACTGGATAGCCTGTTCAGTAAATTTGTTGAACCCAACTTGATCGAACCGACCTTTGTGGTAGATTTTCCCAAGGCTATCTCACCCTTGGCTAAAAAGAAACGGGACGGATCGGAAAATATGGTTGAACGGTTCGAACTATTTATCGGCGGCCAGGAATTTGCCAATGCCTTTAGCGAATTAAATGATCCTATTGATCAGCGGCAGCGGCTGGAGGAACAGAACCGTCTAAGGGAAACCGGTGACAAGGAAGCCCAAACCCTGGATGAAGATTTCATTACAGCCATGGAATATGGAATGCCGCCGACCGGGGGAGTGGGGATCGGTATTGATCGCGTAATTATGCTTTTCACCAACCAGAGATCTATTCGTGACGTGCTACTATTTCCTCAAATGAGGACTTAGGAATACTACTGTAAATGTCTTTACCCTTATTTATTGCCAAGCGCCATCTATTCGGACATCATAAGATCGGCTATATCTCTTTTATCAGTATTATTTCCGTATTGGGATTAGGATTGGGAGTGGCTGCTCTTATTTTGACTCTTTCCATTTTGAAGGGCTTTGAGCGGGAAGTTAAATCAAAATTAGTCGATTTTGATGCCCACATCCGGTTACGCCTGCTCTACAAGGATTCTATGGATTCCACTAATCAAGTCAGGGAAGCGCTGCACAACATAGCAGCCATTAAGCAGATTGTACCCTATATCCATCGCAGTGTTATGATCCGTCACGGGGATGAAACTGATGGCGTTATTTTAGAGGGTATCCGGCGTCAGGATATCATCAAGACCCTGAATATTCAAAGGTTTATTATCAAAGGAGCACTTCAATTTGAAGCATTATCAGGGATGCCCGGTTTGATCATTGGTGAAAAATTAGCTCATAAACTCGGAGTAGATGTGAATGATCCGGTATATTTGTTTTTATTACATATGGATTCCGGAGTTCATCGCCGCCCGCAGGTGATCAAATTTACGGTTACAGGGTTATATCGTTCCGGTATTGCCGAATATGATGACATATTTGTATACACCGATTTGACAGCCGCGCAGGAGCTATTTAATATGGGGAAAAGTTTTTCCGGTTTTCAAATGCTACTAGATGATCCTCAAAAAGCCGATCAGGTGGCAGCCCAAATAAATGATCAACTGGGGTATCCGTATCATGCACTCAGTTGGACGGAATTGCATCGTAATTTATTTGAGTGGCTGCGGACCCAACGTTTTCCAATTTTGCTTGTTTTTGGTCTAATTGCCGTGGTGGCTATATTCAATGTGATTAGTACTTTAATGATGATTGTTATTGAGAAAACCCGGGATATTGGTATTTTAAAGAGTATGGGGGTGAATGACAGCCAAATAAGCCGTATATTTCTATTGGAGGCTTTTCTAATTGGCATTGCCGGTGTTGTGCTGGGATATTTACTAGCCCTGTTCCTGGGTACCCTGCAAATTAAATTCGGAATCATTGCAATCCCGGAAGATATCTATTTCATGAGTGAGTTACCGGTTCTTTTCCAATGGTCGGATTTTCTATGGATTGGAATTGGCGCCTTGTTTTTTACTTTGGTTGCCACGGTATATCCCACATTGAAAGCCAACCGACTATCACCCAGCGAGGCGACCCGTTATGAATAAAATTATCATAAATACAAGGAGATTTAAGACCAATTAATAGGAATATATTAACCTGGATCGCGTTTCGTTATTTTATCACCCGGAAAAGAACCGGATTGATTTCCTTTACGTCTTATGTCTCTATCATTGGAATCGCATTAGGCGCTTTTGCGCTTACAATTACTTTGAGTGTACTCAATGGATTCGAAGCAGAAATTCGTTCCCGTGTGATTGGTCTGGAGGCCCATTTACGTATTACTGGCAAAGAGGTCAGTCATCAGACTGTAGTTACACTTGAGAAGCATCTGGATCAGGATGAGCTGAAACGCCTCTCACCCTTTATTACCCATAAAGCGGTCCTGAGCTTCTATGGTACTGAATCAGCAGCTCGGATTAAGGGAGTAGATTCACTGACCATGGAGTCATTATTTAACCGAACAGGGGCTATCATAAAGGGCAATAGCACCTTTCATTCTCCTTTAACTGATTTACCTGGTATTTTAATCGGTTACCGGATGGCAGATATGTTAGGACTCTATATTAGTGATACGGTTAATGTGATCAACCCCCTGGATATCGGGGGCACCTACCACATTCCCTATGTGGGAAAGTTCATCCTTACCGGAGTGTTTAAACTAGATCTGTTTGATTATGATGATAATATGGCCTTTATCCAATTGTCTCAAGCCCAGCGTATTTTCGAGTTCCAGTCAGACCACTATTCGGGAATAGATCTTACTTTCCAGGAGTATCGCTCCCGGCACAATTATAAAGCAGAAATTGCACAACTGCTCGGAGATGAATATCAAGTAAACAGTTGGGAGGATTTACATAAATCCCTATTCGGTGCCATGAAATTGGAAAAATACGGTAGTTTTATCGCGCTCTGTTTCATTATTCTAGTAGCCATATTCAATCTAACCAGTTCACTAGTCATGATGGTGATGGAAAAAATACAAGAGATCGGCATGTTACAAGCATTGGGGTTGAACCAAAAACATTTGAAATCGATATTTCTACGCTTGGGTATTCTGACCGGTTGTCTGGGATTGCTTGTCGGACTCACTCTATCCATCATATTGTGTGTTTTACAGCAAAAATACCAATTTATACCGCTACCCTCTGTCTATTTTATTCCCTATTTACCGGTGGAAATCCACGTTCTGGATGTTTTCTTCATTGCTCTGGCCGGGATATTTTTAATCTATTTAGGAACCTATTACCCCAGCTGGCGCGTTAGTAAATTAGTACCGGTGGAGGCCATACAATATGAAAAATGAAAAGCAATCCAATTTTATCAATGTCCAAAAACTATCGAAATCCTTTTGCAGTGATGGAAATGTAATTAAGGTTTTAGAGGATATCAATTTTAGTGTGCAGAAGGGCGAAGTTGTTGTGATTATGGGACCGTCAGGGGTGGGTAAATCCACTCTACTCAATTTGATGGGTACCTTAGATATACCGGATGCCGGTGAGGTCTTTTATGCTGGACGAAATCCCTTTGACCTGCCTGGAAGAGAGATAGCGAAATTTCGCAATGAGCATATTGGTTTTGTATTTCAATTTCACCACCTTTTACCGGAATTTACCGCCTTAGAAAATGTATTGATTCCTTCCATGATTTATACAAAATATGATCCCACAATCCGCGCTAAGGCTGCGGAAATGTTGTCACGCGTTGGCTTGGCACAGCGTTTGAAGCATCGACCAGCAGAGCTGTCCGGTGGTGAAAGACAGCGGGTTGCTGTAGCCAGGGCTTTGATAAATAATCCACACGTCATTTTGGCAGATGAACCTTCCGGAAATTTGGATGTGGCCAATAGTGAACGTCTAATTGATCTGTTAATTGAATTGAATCAGAAATATGAAACCACTTTTGTAATCGCAACCCACAATCCCGCAATTGGCCAGCGAGCCCATCGGATTATCAATCTGGAGCAGCAAAAGTCAGGGAACAAAAAAAGAATGTTTGACATACAATCATAGAGTTTTTAGATTAAAAAGAGATTGATAAAAAATGAACTATAAATAAATGATTAGGTCTTATGAAAAGTAATTTTTCTCAAAAAATACAACAATTAATAAAATTAGCCCGCGAAGAAGCGGTGCGCTTAGAGCAGAATTATGTCGGTTCAGAACACTTGCTTCTCGGCATAATAAAGCAGGAAGACAGCATTGCACTGGAAGTTCTCGAAAATCTGGACGTGGATGTTGAAGAGTTAATCAAAACTGTTGAGGATTTAATCGGAGAAGAAGCCAGCCAGACCATGGTTATCGGTCGCTTACCCTTAAACAAAGGGGTAGAGCGTATTTTGCGAAACACCTATACTGAAGCCCGTATCATGAAGTCAGAGGTCATTGGTGACGAGCATATTCTGCTATCTATTTTAAAGGAAAACGAAGGCATTGCCGCTGAAGCACTGGCAAATTTCGGTGTGGATTACTCTGCATTTAAATCGGAAATAATGAATCCCTTAAATATCAGCGAAGTGAATTCGAAAAAGAAAAAAAGCAAGACACCGGCCTTGGATCATTTTTCCCGAGATATAACCGCCAAGGCCAAAAATGATAATCTTGATCCAGTCATCGGTCGTGATAAGGAAATTGAACGTGTGGCTCAGATACTTTCCCGACGTAAGAAAAACAATCCGGTTCTTATTGGTGAACCCGGTGTAGGAAAAACCGCCATTGCCGAAGGATTAGCGTTGCGGATTGTCAGTAAAAATGTTCCCCGTCTGCTTTTCAACAAACGGATCATCGAGCTAGATCTGGCGTCTATTGTGGCTGGTACCAAATATCGGGGTCAATTTGAAGAACGGATGAAGGCGATCATGAAAGAGTTGGAACAAGCCCGAGATGTAATTCTTTTTATCGATGAATTACATACTATCGTGGGGGCTGGTGGAGCCGGTGGTTCTTTAGATGCTTCCAATATGTTCAAACCCGCTCTGGCGCGCGGAGAAATTCAATGTATCGGTGCCACCACACTTGACGAATACCGTAAATATATTGAGAAAGATGGTGCTCTGGAGAGACGTTTTCAGAAGATCATGGTTAATCCGCCGCTGAAAAAGGAATCGCTCAATATCTTAAAAGGTTTGCAAGAACGCTATGAGGATCACCACGGTGTTAAATATACCAGTGAGGCTCTCTGGCGTGCAGTAGAACTCAGTGATCGCTATATAACCGATAAATTTTTACCTGATAAAGCCATTGATGTAATGGACGAAGCCGGCTCAAAGGTGCATTTACGGGAAGTGATTGTTCCTGATGAAATTGTCTCCTTGGAGAGGGAAATAGAAGAGATTGAAGATCAAAAGGAACAAGTGGTTAAAAACCAGAATTTTGAAAAAGCGGCCCGCTTAAGAGACCGGGAGCGTAAAGTCCGCAACCGGTTGGAAAAGGCCCATGATAAATGGCATGCAGAAGCCGGAGGCGACCATGGTATTCTGGTAACCGAAGATGATATGGCTGATGTAGTCACCATGATGACCGGGATTCCGGTTAATACGGTTTTGGCAAATGAGAATAAAAAGTTATTGGACATCGAGAAAGGGTTGAGGAAATACATTGTAGGGCAGAGTGATGCCATCGGCACCATCGGGAAGGCCATCCGCAGAGCGCGAGCAGGTTTAAAAGATCCCAGTCGCCCGATCGGATCCTTTCTGTTTCTGGGACCCACCGGAGTTGGCAAAACCGAGCTGGCTAAGGTACTTGCCGGGTATCTTTTTGATACCCGAGATGCATTAATTAAAGTCGATATGTCCGAATACATGGAAAAATTTGCAGTTTCGCGTCTGGTAGGTGCTCCTCCGGGATATGTGGGATATGAAGAAGGCGGCGAATTGACCGAGCAGGTACGCCGGCGTCCCTATTCTGTTGTTCTTTTTGATGAAATTGAAAAGGCCCATCCGGATGTTTATAATATTTTACTGCAAATTTTTGACGATGGATCTCTGACCGATAGTTTCGGAAGGCGGGTAGACTTTAAAAATACCATAATAATCCTGACTTCCAATATTGGTACCCGGAAATTATATAAAGGTACGATCGGATTTGCCGAGAGTACGGCCGACAAAGAATTTGAGCAGAACAAGAAAAAAATCTTTACTGAAATACATAAGCAGTTTCGGCCGGAATTCATCAATCGGCTGGATGAAACTGTTGTTTTTCGCTCCTTGAGCAAGGAGGATATCCTTAAAATTATCGACTTCCAACTGGATATAATCCGCAATAATTTGATGGCATCGGATACCACTTTGGAGATTAGTACACAGGCAAAGGAACTGATTTTTGAGCAAGGGTTTGTACCCAAATTTGGTGCCCGTTCAATTAAACGCGCCATCCGGTATATGATCGAAAATTCCATGGCAGATCAGATATTGCAGAAGAAATTAAGTCGGGGCAAGACCATCCAGATTAAGCGTAAAAACAACAAGTTGATTTTTGTTCATCCCCAAGGCAAAGACAATTCACGGTCTACCTCGGTTTCAAAAAAGCACTTAAACTGCCAGATATAAGCCAATATTTCATAATATAACATCATTTTAATCCAATCCAGTTAATTGTATGCCGTTATGACGTATAAACGGAATGGCATAGCATTTGACGCATATAGTAATGACATTTGAAAAAAGATAATTATGTTATTTATACAGCGCAAATTTTAATAAAAAGATAATAAGGAGCAAAATATGGGAAAAATAATAGGAATTGATTTAGGAACAACCAATTCGTGTGTTGCCGTAATGGAAGGCGGTAAACCAAAAGTATTGGAAAATGCTGAGGGTCATTCAGTAACGCCCTCGGTAGTGGTTTTTAAAAAAGATGGTGAACGAGTGGTCGGTGATACCGCCAAACGGCAGATCGTGACCAATCATGACCGGGCCATATATTCCATTAAAAGGTTCATGGGACGCACCTATAAAGAGGTACAGAATGAGATCAAGGAGGTACCTTTTAAAGTTATTGAAGGTCCGAATGGCGATGCCCGTGTAAAGGTAGCGGATAATGAATATTCTCCCCCTGAGATCAGTGCGATGGTTTTGCAGAAAATGCGGCAAACTGCCGAAGAGAAATTAGGTGAAAAAATCAAAGAAGCAGTTGTTACTGTACCGGCTTATTTTAATGACTCACAACGTCAGGCAACGAAGGATGCCGGTAAGATTGCCGGTCTGGATGTGAAACGGATCATAAATGAACCGACCGCTGCGGCTCTGGCCTACGGTTTGGATAAGAAAAAAGATGAACGCGTAGCTGTCTATGACTTGGGCGGCGGAACTTTTGATATTTCCATTCTGGAAATCGGTGACGGTGTTTTCGAGGTAAAATCCACTAATGGTGATACTCATCTGGGTGGTGATGACTTAGATCAGCGTGTTATCGATTGGTTAGTTGATGAATTCAAGAAAAAAGAGGGCATTGATCTGAAAAAGGACGATATGGCTATGCAGCGCTTGAAAGAAGCGGCTGAAAAAGCCAAAATCGAGCTGTCTTCTAATAAAGAAACCGAGATTAATTTACCTTATATTACTGCTGGTGCTGCCGGCCCGATTCATATGCTGGAAAAGTTAACCCGAGCCAAGTTTGAATCGTTAGTAAATGATCTGATTGAGAGAACACGTAAACCTTGTCAGACAGCGATGAAAGATGCCAGCGTAAAATCCGGCGATATTGATGAGATTATCCTGGTGGGTGGATCTACGCGCATACCGGCTGTCCAGAAGCTGGTTACGGAATTATTTGGGAAAGAACCGAATAAAACTGTTAACCCCGATGAAGTTGTTGCTATTGGTGCTGCGATTCAAGGCGGTGTATTAGGTGGTGAGGTTGATGATCTGTTGCTGCTGGACGTTACCCCCCTATCTTTGGGTATCGAAACTCTGGGTGGTGTAATGACCAAGTTAATCCCCCGCAATACGACTATTCCCACTAAAAAGTCAGAAATATTCTCTACGGCGGCTGATAACCAGACCAGTGTAGAGATCCACGTACTTCAGGGTGAGCGTGAAATGGCCAAAGATAATAAAAGTATTGGTCGTTTTCATTTGGACGGTCTGCCACCGGCACCCCGCGGTGTACCGCAGATCGAAGTCACTTTTGATATCGATGCTAATGGCATTTTGAATGTTTCCGCCAAAGATAAAGCCACGGGTAAAGAACAAAGTGTCCGTATCGAGACATCCAGCGGATTAAGTGAAAATGAAATTGACGAGATGGTGGATGAAGCCAAAAAGCATGAAGAGGAAGATAAGAAGCGACGCGAAGAGATCGAAACCCGCAACCAGGCCGATCAATTGATTTACCAGACTGAAAAGAATGTCAGTGAATATGGAGATAAATTGAATTCCGATGATAAAGGCAAGATCAACGAAGCTGTGGAAGAGTTAAAGAAAATCAAGGATTCCGGTGATATACAAAAAATCAAGGAAGGTATTGAGAATCTGAATAAAGCCTGGTCGGAGATTTCTTCCAAGATGTATCAGCAGACACAGGGACAGCAGCAGCCCGGTGGAGGTACTGGGGCCCAAACTGGTGGACAACAGCAGAAACAAGAGCAGGCAGAAGAGAGCAAGAGCGATAAAGAGGAAGAAGTCGAAGACGCCGATTTCGAAGTCGTCGATGATGATGAAAATAAATAAATAAACATAGATGATACCTGTTTACTAACCCAAAAGCGGGGCAAATGTTGCCCCGCTTTATTTATATAGGGATAAGTAGTTCCCAATTCTTTTTTAAATTTATCTATCTGCCACCCAAGGTCAGTGAATTTTAGTCAAGCGTTTTCCTAGTACTTGAAACAGGTAATATCATTTGTTACAAAAGGGGTTTCAGGGATAAAAAATCACTCGAATGCAAAGTTAGCCCGGCTCGGAATAGCCGATATCATTGAGATGGACAGACGGTAGAGGATATTATAAGGATTTATGCGATTTTGATTAATAGAAATTATCAATTATATTGAATCTAGTATTGGAATATTAATGTAAAAAATCAGGAGAGGTAAAGATGTTAAAACAACATTTAAAATATTTGATAACCGTGTTTTTAATTATTCTGTTGCTCGTGAATCTCAGTTGCCAGAAGAGGCCCCGGACACTCAGTTTTTCCGATTGGGAGCAAGTTGCCAAGAGACTTGATTTTCCAGAAGGACCTGCTTGGGATGGCAACCGAGCGTTGTATATATCCAACTGTTATGGCGGTTGGATTGCTCGTGTAATCGATGCGGAAATGGATACCTTTGTAACTGCCACGTGTGCGGATATTGAAAAAACCAATGGATTGGCGTTTTATGATGATGCGCTCTATGCCTGTGATTATGGGCACGGCGCTATTTTGAAAATTAGTGCTGAGAAACAAGTGTCGGTTTATGCGGACAGTTATCGGGGAAAACCTTTTAACCGTCCCAATGATCTAGCCTTTGATACTCAGGGTAATCTATTTTTCACGGATCCCAGTAGTTATGGTCCTGACCGTTTGGATGGACAGTTGTTTTATATTAACCGGGAAACCAGAATGGTCACGCTAATTGCCGACAGTCTGGCTTTTCCAAATGGAATTGCTTTTTCACCTAAGGATAAAAAACTGTATGTTTGCGAATCTGCCCGGGAAAGGGTTATTCGCTATCGCGTCGCACCCGGGGGACGATTAATGGACAAAGAAATTTTCATAGAGTTATCCGGTGGCGATCCTGACGGCATTGCTTTTGATATGTTGGGAAATTTATATGTGGCTCATTTTGGGAAGGGAGAGCTGGTTGTTGTTGCTCCTGATGGAAGAATAAGCCATCACCTGAAGACACCTGGCAACAAACCCACCAATGTGGAATTTGGTGGGGCGGATATGCGCACACTATTTTTGACTGAAGTTGAAACTAATAGTCTCTATAAACTCCGCTTAAATGTGGCTGGTAGTCCCTTACCTCCCAAATTATAATATGGAATTCCTACAAAAAAATGGACAGTAAGAACAGCCCCTGATTAAATTTATTCAAGTGCCGGTTTACTTTTATCCGGATAAGGCGGTTGTTCAGGTAATTTTTTTGGATCTTCCCGTAGTTTTTTAATCAGTAAATCAACTGCCTTCTCCAATTGCGGATCTTTTCCCTGGAGAACTTCAGCAGGAGGATTGGTCACTTCGATCGTAGGTTCCACGCCATGTCCCTCAATGATCCATTGGCTGGGCCAGGTATATTCACCGAACTGGGGTGGCGTTGTTACGCCTTCATCGATCAATTTCTGATGGGGTTCAATCCCTACGGCACCGCCCCAGGTGCGCTCACCAATGACTTCGCCCAATCCATGTTTTTTCCAACTATGGGTAAATATTTCACCGTCTGAGCCGGTATCCCGGTTGATTAGAAGTACCAGATGTCCATAGAATACTCTTTCCGGTGTCCGAATGGTTTTGCCTTCCCGGGGTTGGGTCAGTTGTAGTAATTTGCGTTCCAAACGGTCAATGATCATTTTACTGGTGAAGCCACCCCCATTATAACGAGCATCAATAATAAAGGCCTGTTTATAGTAGTGAGGATAGAAGATTTTAGAAAACTCGATCAGACCATCTTCCATCATATTAGGCAGGTGCAGGTAACCGATTTTGTCTGATCGCTTGTAGACATACTCACGATTGTTATCGACCCACTGATAGTAGCGTAATCTATATTCCGAACTAAGTGGTTTAAGGATATATTTTTCAGAGCCCTCTAAATCCGGTTTGGAGTTATAAGTTAATTCAATAATATCTCCAGTTTTTTTCTGCAGGTATTTGAATATATTATCTCCGGTCTTAATCAACTGGCCATCAATGGCTATAATATAGTCACCGGCTTGGATCGGACAACCAGGTGTCAAGAGGGGTGAACGAATATCGGTATGTAGGGGATTGTAGGGTAGAATATTTTTAATGCGCGGGTATTTCATGGGAGCGGGTTTTTCAAAATCGGCGCCCAGGTAAGCCACTGAAATCCGCTCTGTATGTTCGATATCACCACCATAAACATAGGTATGACTGGCGTTTAGTTCGGCGATCATCTCACCGATCAGATAATTCAGATCTGCACGTGTGCCGCAATAGGGCACGAATTTGATATATTTCTGTTTGACTTTTTGCCAGTCAACTTCATGCATATCCGGGTCATAAAACCAATCTCTTTGGATCCGCCAGGCTTCGCTAAAAATTTGCTGAAATTCCGAGAGACGATCAATCTTGACATCCACATCGCTGAGGGACAGAAACCCATCGCCAATGCTTGCTGGTGTGCCTGCAGCTACCACTCCAAAACTATATCCGGCTTTATAGATTAATTTTTTCCCGTCAGGTGAGAGATGGTATTGACTGATACCATTCATAAGGAACTGCTCTTTTTCGGATTCCATATCAAATTTGTAGAGATCGAGATTGGTTTTTTGATAGTCATCGGTCACGGTTTGGTATTTAAGAAATTCATTTTTCTCTTTGCGCAGGAACAGACAGCCACCCTCAATAGCAGTTAAGCGGAATAAATTTCCAGCGGGAATGGGTACCGGTTGGATACGTTGTGCAAAGTCTTTTAGGGTGATAAGCACATCATCACTACTATTTTCCTCGTTCGGAGCTGCCTGGTCAGTAATGTTTTTCGGAGCAAAAGGGGAGGGGACATCCTGGTTCAGGATAAGCAGATGGGGTTGAGCCGTATTAAGGAAGATAAAGTTCTGGTCGATAAATCCCATGATAGGCTCCAGGTTACGACTGGAGAGGAAATAGAGGAATTTACCATTTTTACTAAAGGATGGGCTCCAGTCGCGGGTTAAGTCACTGGTAATGCGGTAAGTCTTATTTTTTTCCATAGAATATAAAAATATGGATTCATAGAGCGATTGTTCCATTTTGGCGTAGGCGATCCATTTACTATCAGGGGACCAACAATAGTCCTGGATTCCCCAACGCTCCCAGGCATCATCATAATGACTCTGATCAATAATACGATGCTTGCCATTTTCTACGGTAACTATATTCAGGCGCATATATTTATCGTGGTAAAGAATATATTTGCTATCCGGCGACCAGACCGGGTTCATGAGGAACCCCTGATTGCCTTTGGTTAACTGCTGCCAGTCCGCATAATCGTAGGGATCTGTAATATAGAGTTCTTCTTCACCGGTTTTATCGGAGAAAAAGGCTACTTTTTGACCGTCCGGGGACCAGACCGGATTTTTCTCGCGGGACTCAGAGCTATTGGTCAGATTGTAGTTAACCCCTTCCTCGGCCGGCAGGTTGATAATCTCCCCGCGGATATCAAAAATTGCACGGTTGCCTTCAGGGGAGAGACCAAAGCCTCCGGCATATTGGGAGGCGTTGATATAACTATGACGAACCTTGACCCGGTCGGTGGGAATTTCGATATCCAGAGGGATGGTGTCAGAGTTTTGTAGATCTAATAAGAACAGGGATTCCGCATACTGATAGATGATGTGGTTAGGTCCTAGGGAAGGATACTTAACATCATAGTCATCATAGTTAGTCATTTGCTCAATTTCTCCGGTTTCCAGTTGGTATCTGAATAAATTAAGGGTACCATTTTCGCGGTCGGAAGCAAAGTAAATATGGTTTTTGTGCCACATGGGGAAATTATCAGTGCCTTTGAAGGTGGTAATGGGCTGGTAATCGCCTGTACTGATTTTCCCCACCCAGATATCCTGGGCTAAGCCGCCTTTATACCGTTTCCAATTGCGAAATTCACGGGAAATACGGTTATAGGCCAACAGCTGGGCATCGGGAGAAAGGGTTGCCAAACCAGCCCGGTCAACGTTTACTTTTTCAGGAACGCCGCCATAAATAGGGGCTTTGTAAAGCTGATGCGCCCGATATGGATAATCGCGCCGGGAGCGGAACAGAATGTGTTTGCCGTCGGGATACCAGTCAATAACCAGATCAGAAGTCGGATGATAGGTTAATTGACGGGGTGAACTGCCCTGAACTTCCATAACATAAACATCATTGCCCCCGTCATAATTAGCGGTAAAGGCCAACATGGAACCATCGGGGCTGAATTTTGCATATATCTCGGTACCCTCACCTCGCGTAATCCGCTTGGCAGGTCCCTGAACTTGATTACTGTCCAGGGTTACCAGCCACAGGTCGTTCTCGTAGCTGAAAACGATATGCCTGGCAGATATATCGGCGAATCGCATAAGATGAGATTTAGCACCTAAAGATTGGACGGAGATTAGCAATGATAAAAGCATTGTCATACAAAATCTAAACATAGTTTTTCCTTTCCAAATTTATTGTAAATATAAATATGCTGTTACTCCGAAGTCACAAATTGAAATTAATTAATTATTTGGTTTTATGCATCAAAAAACGATGTGGTCTGCTATGCAAAATGAACTTGGTCGCTTACCAAATAATGATTAATCTTACCCCTAGGGTAAATTGTCGGAGATTAATGAAGGCGCGTCAACGGATTATCACTGCTCTTAATCATCAACAGCCGGATCGACTTCCACTGGATTGCGGGAGTGTCCGCTCAGCCGGGATCACGGCAGTAGCTTATGCAAATTTAAAACAATTATTAGGTATTAACAGGGGACATACTTATATCTATGACATGGAACAGCAACTGGCCCTGGTGGAACCTTGTATTGCCGAAGCACTGGGAATTGATGTCCTGAATATCGAATGCGGGTTTATTAGCGACGATTATCTTTGGAAGGAATGGCAGTTAGCGGATGGCACAAATGTATTGATTCCATTTTTTATTAACATTAAAGAACAAGCTGGCAATCAATATTTCTGTTATAAACAAGGACAACATCTGTCGGTTATAGAAGAAGACTCTTTTTTCCCCAAGAACCTTAATGTTTATGAAGGGTGTGATATTTCCACCCTGATCAATGCAGATCCAAATTGGGTGGAAAAGCAATTGTGGTATGGTAACCATCGAGGATTACCAACTTTACAGGAGTATTTTCTAATGAATGACCGCCTGGACAAGCAAGCTGATAAAGAGTTGTCTCGGTTTTACCGGTCCACGGACAACGCCATTGTGGCCACTTTTGGGGGCAGTTTGTTTCAAGTACCACAATATCTCTGTGGCCATGAAAATTATTTAGAATATATGCTAATAAAACCGGATGTAATCGGGCAATTATCGCTAGTGTTAACAGAAATTTATTTGAACCAATTGGAGCCTTTTCTATCTTCTGTAGGCGATTATATAGACGTAGTGGTATTTGAAGATGATTTCGGCTTCCAGAGAGGACCGTTGATTTCACCGGATATGTACCGGCGGTTTTTTAAACCTTTTCATCAGCGCATGTGGCAGCGAGTTAAGGATCTTTGTAACGCTAAGATCATGTTGCATTCTTGCGGAAGTGTTGCCGTTTTATTACCGGATATGTTGGACGCCGGTCTGGATATTATTCATCCGGTACAGCTGGCGGCCGAAGGAATGGAGCCGGAAAAATTGAAAAATCAATTTGGCGAGCGGCTGTGTTTTTGGGGGGGCGGATATGATGATCCCGTTTTTATAAAAGGAAGCAAAGAACCAAATTCCCGTGAAAATTGGCAGCGGCAGGTTGATATTTTAAAAAAAGGGAGTGGATTCGTTTGTCAACCACTAAGTAACATCCTGCCGCAGCATGATCCCCGACTTATTTTGGATTTATACACCACTTTGGCAAAATGAATTGTTAATGATATGAAATGATAAGGCTATGTTTAAATCCTCCGAGCGTCAGCAGTCTGAGGAGTTACCAACCGTGCAATCGCATATTGTAATTCAGCATAAAAAACGGTATTTTTTTACGATTTTTGAGATTGAAAAAAGGGTATTTGAAAGGTTTAAAAATGGGCAAACAACTACTTTTTGATGCAATTGAACGCAAAGAAACTGAGCGTACTCCCTGGGTTCCTTTTGTGGGGGTGCATGGTGGCGCATTAATTGGCGTGGATGCGCAGGACTATCTACAATCCGCTGACTATATTGTTAAGGGAGTGGAAAAAGGTATCGAAAAATATAAACCGGATGGTATTCCGGTGGCTTTTGATCTACAGATAGAAGCCGAAGCCCTGGGCTGTCAATTGCAATGGTCAAAGGAAAATCCACCGGCGGTCGTTGAGCATGTCTTAGCTGAAAAAGCTTTAACTGATCTGTCGATTCCCGGTAAAGAAGACGGACGGATTCCGATTGTATTAGAAGCCACACGTAATTTAAAAGCGAAAGATTACGATGTGGCCCTGTATGGATTGGTCACTGGTCCCTTTACACTGGCACTGCATTTGAAAGGCACCGAGATTTTCATTGAAATGTATGATAATCCCGATCAGGTACAGGAATTGTTGAAATTTACCCGCCGGGTGGCGCAACATATGGCGGATCTTTATATACAGGCCGGTTGTGATATTATTGCTCTAGTGGATCCTATGACTAGTCAGATTTCACCGGAGGCCTTTAAACAGTTTGTCCTGCCCCATGCGACGGAATGTTTTGATTTTATCCGTCAAAATGAAGTCTATTCTTCTTTTTTTGTTTGCGGGCATGCACAGAAAAATGTTGAGGCCATGTGTAGGACCGGTCCTGATAATATTTCTGTGGATGAAAATATTCCCCTGGATTGGGTCAAGGATGTATGCCAGAAATATGATGTCTCCTATGGTGGTAACCTGAAATTAACAGTGGTCTTACTCATGGGATCCCGGGATGATGTATGTCGGCATACGATTAAGACCATGGATTTAGGGGACGGAGTCGGCTTTATTTTAGCTCCGGGTTGTGATTTACCCTATGGGGTACCTCCGGAGAACCTGGAAGTCATAGCTGAGATTGTCAGGGATGCTTATCAGCAACAGGTGGCCCGTGAACTATCTAAAAAGGAGAAAAATGTAGCGGAAGGGATCGACTTTTCTGATTACGGACAGTCTGGGAAAGTAGTAGTGGATATTATCACTTTGGATTCGGAATCCTGCGCACCTTGTCAGTACATGGTGGAAGCTGTCAAACAGGTAGCCCCTCATTTCAAAGATCTGGTCATTTGGCGGGAGCACACCATTAAGAAACAGGAGGCCGTGGAATTCATGAAGGGCATGATGGTCAAAAATATTCCCACTATTTTGATCGATGGTAACATTGAATTCGTAAGTACGATTCCTTCCCGAAAGGAATTGGTCCAGGCTATTCAGGAACGCATCAATGCCAAGATGTTTAAAAAGATCCGTCACCGGCGTAATAAGTTAATTGTATTGGGCAATCAAGACGAAGAGCAGGAGCGAACCTGGCAAAATGTACGGACGGCCAGCCGGCAGTTGGGGAGCACGGTGGATATTCTTCGGGTTAGTAATAAACGGGAAATGAAAAAATATGGTGTCTCTGCGTTACCGGCTGTGGTAGCAGAGCAGGCGTTGGTAAAATCAACGGGTAAAGTGCCCTCGGTCGAGGTGATCATGGAATGGCTAAAGGAATTGGAATGATCCCCACCATTCTGTTAACCGGTTTTTTAGGGGCAGGAAAGACCACGCTACTCAATCGTATGATCCCTTATTATCATAGTGAGCGTACTGCTTTACTGATCAATGAATTTGGAAGTGTTGGTATCGACGGACAACGTTTGAAACCGGGAGATTACCATAAAGTGGAATTGAACAAAGGCAGTCTCTTCTGTATTTGTGTACGTACGGATTTTATTGAAGCGGTTAAACGAATCACCCGGGAAATAGAGCCGGATTTATTGATCATTGAAGCCACCGGCTTGGCCGATACAACCGAAATGGAAAATATGTTAGGCTTGCCCGAACTGCGGAAATCCATTTCTCTGAAGGCTTGTATCTGTATCGTAGATGCTAAAAATTTTATGAAAGTAAAAAAATATGCCAAGGCACCGGTTTCGCAAATCAAAAGTGCCGATTTGGTATTGATCAATAAGCAGGATTTGGCTTCCGCATCACAACTAAATGAAGTGAAACAGGCTGTGCGGAAAATTTCTGCTGATGTTCCTATTCACATTACCCAATATGCGAATATTCCTTTGGAGACGCTTGACAGTATCCAACGATCTATCAGCAATGTAAAAGGGCGGCCGGGTGAGGGACGTCCCGATCCCATGGTTTCATTAACACTCGAAAAAGAGGGGATTTTTTCAGAAAATAGCTGGCAGAAATTCAAACAATTAGTGGCGCCTCATATTGAGCGACTTAAGGGATTCATATCGCTACAGGGCCAGTGCTTTTATGTGGATGCCAGCGGAGAAAAATGGTCACAGAAAAGTATAAAAAACAGTTCAGAATCGATCAATCGCCTAATACTGATCGGCCAACGGCTGGAAGAGGACAGAATAGGTCGACAGTTTGAGGAGTCCATCACGTCTGATTGAAAGGGCAGGGCAATAATCCAGGATCATAAATTGCACTGTTGCCCGTTATCGCTTAAATTAGTTCAGATGACAGGCTCGGAATATCAAGTTAAAATGATAAGAAATTAATTTTTTTCGATGGGTTATTGGAGTGGAATATATCGGGTGTTAAAGCAATTAACACCTATGCTCCTCAAAGCCGCTGCCACTGCTTCGGATGTTAAGAAGTTACTCAGGACCGACAGTGAAAAGTCAAGTGGGACAGAACACTCCGAATCAGTAACAAAGGTCCTGAAGAAACAATCAGAATGGAATGAGCAGATTAATGAACAGGTTCGTATTTTAAAAACGCTGCTCGAAAAAAATCAAAAATATATATTTATACTTTCAATAGCGGTAAGTGGTATATTAATGGCCCTGATTGTGTTATTTATTATTTTACTAGTCAGTATTTAATGCAGTCTATAAAAAATGTGCTAAAAAAGATGAGTATGCAGCCACAGTGGAGGTTTAATAATTTTCCCCAGGTTGGCTTATACGCTGACAATAGAATAAAATGAGCAAGGAGAAGTCCATGCCACGAATCAGGCGATATTTCCGGATAATAGTGATATGCTTATGTTTGCTGGGATCAGCATATTCTCAAAATAATGCCCAGCCGATATTTGAAAAAATCAAGGCCCTGAGCACTCATGATTATCCCGGGGTTGATAAGGTGGTCATTTTTGACAGTACAATAATAGACGTCCAAAAATCGGGGCTCAGTTATGTTAACCGGCATTTTCTTATTAAAATCATGAGCCCGGAGGGGGCCAAGCAAATGCGAACGGTCAAGTTCAATTATGACACCCTTTCGGCCTATATTAAAATCAAAGCAGCTACTATCTATAAAAAAGATGGCCGTATCATACCGATTTCTTTGGACAAAGTGTGTGATTATCCCCAACCGGCGCGCATGATCTACTGGGGAATGCGTGAAAAAATAGTACCCTTTGGGAAACTGGAAGTCGGTGATGCTGTCAATGTAAAATTGTTTCGTAAAGGATTTACCTATGCGTTGCTTTACGACGAGACAGAAGAGCGGTATATTCCGCCAATGAAAGGACACTTTTATGATATTGTACCTTTTTGGTCCAATCATCCGATAAAAGAAAAATATTACGAAGTACGGATGCCACCGGATAAGCCGTTACAATATGAGATTTATAATGGTGAGTTACAGTCGCGTATTCTGTTTGATTCTTTGAGAACGGTATATATCTGGCGTAAAGCCGACATTGGCCCATTTATCAGGGAGCCCAATATGGTGGCAGTCTCTGATGAAGCCCTTAAACTGTTACTTTCTACGGCACCGGACTGGGAATCCAAATCGGTATGGTTTTACAATGTCAATGAGGATTATGGGAGTTTTGAAGTAACCCCGGAAGTACAAGCCAAAACCGAAAAAATAATTGCTGGAGCTGATTCGGATATGCAGAAGATTTCCCGCTTAACCCATTGGGTGGCTGAAAATATCCGTTATTCAGGATTGTCTATGGGGCCCGGTGAAGGATATACATTGCATAAGGGTAGCATGACTTTTCGCGATCGCTGTGGCGTCTGTAAAGATAAAGCAGGTATGTTGGTGACGATGCTACGGGCTGCCGGATTTGAATCCTATGCCGCCATGACCATGGCCGGATCCCGTATAGACCGCATACCTGCCGATCAGTTTAATCACAGTGTTACGCTGGTCAAACTGGGCGGCGAATATCGCCTGTTGGATCCCACTTGGGTGCCGGGTGTACGGGAACTGTGGTCCAGTGCTGAACAGCAACAGCAGTATCTGCCCGGGGTGCCGGAAGGATCAAGCTTGAAAACCACGGCTATCTCACCACCGGAAGAGCATTACTATCGAATTAGAGGCGAAGCCCGGTTAGATGAAACGGGAACAGTGAGGGGTAAATTCATCCTGGAAGCTGAGAAGCAGTCTGATGCCCGGCTACGCCGGGTCCTCAGGCGGAATTATCGCGGTAGCTGGCGCACCTTTTTTGAGGAGATGATGTACCATGTTTCACCGCGTGCCGAAATTCTCAGTCTGTCTTATCAGGATCCCTATGATCTTTCGTTACCCATGAAAATCACGGTAGAATACCGGATTCCCGAATACGGACTGGTTACCGGCAACGAGATCCATTTTATCCCGGTGGTGGCCACTTATCCTTTCTATAATTCCACAGTTAACCATCATCTTTTCATGGATTTGAGTTTGGAGGAACGGAATTTTGGGTTTCGTACCACTTGTTCAAGATTAGTTGAGTTTGAGGAAGAGGTTAAATTGCCTCGCGGTTACGATGCGGTGGCTTTACCTGAATATAAAAAAATAACGGGCACAGGTGCCGCGTTCCAGGCCACTTACAGGGAAAAATGGAACACCCTGAATTTTAATGAAAAATTGGTACTGAAAAAACGGCGCTACGCTCCAGAAGATTGGGATAGTTTTCGGCGTGCCGTCAAGGCCAGTAAAAGAGTTTCTAAAGATATGATCATACTAAAAAAATAGAGGATTTCTATGCGCTGTTCAACTCCTCAACGAACCGGGTCGGTGCTATTAATATTATTGATATCAATAATATTTGCCAAAGAGCCGGATGCTGAATATCTTCAAATCGAAAAAACATATCGACTGTTACCCGATGGCAGCCTGGAATTTACCTATCACCATAAAGTTAAACTAAACACCCCTTTTGCCACTAACCGACTATTCGGTGAGGATTTTGTTGCCTATAATCCGGAGTATCAGCAGTTAGAAATTTTAAATTCAGTTACCACTATGACCGACCAGAAAAAAGTCTCTTCACCGATGAATGCCTTCAATGAAGTGTTACCGCGGTGCGCTTCTGATGCGCCAGCCTATAACCATCTAAGAGAGATGGTTGTTACACATACTGGTCTGGAACCGGGATGTGTGGTGGACTTTGCCTATAAAATCAGAACTGATTCGGATTTCCTCCCGGGATTAATGGGGGAGGTGTTTTTTGCAACCTATAGCCCGATCCAAAAAATGGCTGTAACAGTCATTTTGCCTAAAGATCACGAGCTCTATTACCACTTCTATAATGCTGATATGCAACCCCGCATAAGTGAAGATGGTGCTGAACGGCAATATCAATGGCAGCGAGAAGATATTCAGGCGGTGCCTCTGGAAAAAAATCAGCCTGTGCTGGGTAGTTTTACACCCCGGCTTGTATTTTCAAATATCGGGGATTGGAACCAGGTGAGCAGTTACCTGCGCAGCTATATGGGCGAGAATCTAACCCTGTCTATCAACACTAAGCGGGAAATAGATTCACTGGTGATGGATTGCATGAATCGTCAAGATTGTTTACTGACCCTACAACAATACGTGGCTGAGCAAATGGGGCGGATTAAGTGTGGTCCTGAGCTGACCGGATACCAAGCCCGATCTGCTGAAGAAATTTTCTGTTCTCATAACGGGACTACCTGGGAAAAAACCCTGTTGCTGACCGCCATGCTGGATTATCTGAAAATTGAGTCCTCGCCGGCGCTGGTCTCTAAATATAGTGCTTACGCTGAAGGAGTGGCTGCACTGCTACAGTTTGATGATTTTGTAGTGTCGGCTGTCAGCAAGGGTGGTCAAAAATTATTTTTATCAGCGACTGAACAACAGAACAAGGATTATCATTACAAACTCCAGGGCAGAACATTATTCCTGCTGCGTGACAGTTCGATTTATTTTAAAAAACTACCCCAATTAAAATATAATAGGAATGTCCAAACGCTGAAACTGGATGTGAACTGGAACGGGAATGATCAGTTATCGGGCCAGGGACATCTCTTACTAAAAGGCGCTTATAATAACTATTATGCATATCGACGCACAACTGAGGCCTTGGAACGTAGTGTCAGGCAAAGTCTATCACCATTGACAATTGGTACCCTTGAGATGAAACAACTGAACGAAACTGAAAGTGAGGCGGTTTTCCAGATTACCAGTGCTCAGCCCCAGACAGCAGAGCGGGGATATTACCGGTGGCAATTACCTGAGTGGGAGACCGGATTTAATAGTCAGAATATGTCAGTGGCTGCTCCGGAGCGGAAGACTCCTTTGGGTTTGCCCCACTCCTTTTCGGAAGTCTATAAATATATAATTGATATTCCGGAAAATTATCAACCGGTAGCACCTTTATTCGGGAAAAGCATAACCAATGAAATGGGTGAAGTAAAGATTAAAATAGATTTTATTGATAGTCAGCTGACCATCCGGAGAGAACTGCACATTAAGCAGTCTAAAATGACGCCTGCAGAATATCCTAAATTTCGTCAATTGATTGTTTTGTGGCAGGATCCCAATTATTATACCTTGGTTATACGAAAATCCGCCCTTAAATAGTTGCGTTAATGCATAGGATCTAATCACCAGTATTTCCATATAGCTCCTTAAAAATCATTGTCCGGGTTAAATTGCTTTTTGGTTCCGAATACAACAATTAAATTAATGAAGGTTTGTCGTATTTGAAAGTCATAGTGGAGGGCTGATAAAGAGTGGCACGGCGCAGTCTATTTTTTAAAAAAATAATATACTTATTAATTATTGCCGGGGTTATATACTTAGGAATAACCATCATCCGACAAGATCCTCGGGAAAAGGTGAATAAAATCATTTTTCCGGATAATGTTAAGGTTATGACCTATAATATTCATTGCGGTGTAGGTACCGACGGAGTGTATAGTTTAGCCCGTGTCATTCGTGTCATCCGCGAAGCATCTCCCCATCTGGTTTGTCTGAATGAAGTGGATTTTAAGACGGAACGCTCTTTCTGGGATGACCAAGCCCGTAAAATTGCCGCCAATGTGGGCATGAACTTCACTTTTGCCCGTAATTATCGCCTACAAGACGGGTGGTATGGGAATGCCGTGCTGTCTAAATTTCCGATAAAATTCGCAGAGAACAAACTATTTGAACAGCAAGAAGGTACGGAACAGCGCGGGGTATTACATGTGATTGTGGAATATCGTCAACAGGATATCCACCTTTATGCTACCCACTTGAGTCCGGACACCAACCAAAGCAAAGATCAAGCCGAACAGTTAATGAATATTGTTATGGATTGGGGGACGGATAAACCAATCCTGATCGCCGGAGATTTAAATCTGATCCCTAGTAGTAAATATTTATCGGAATTAACCTATTATTTTCACGATCTGGGCGTTTATCTGGATGAAAATCAAAATACCTATCCCAGCCAGAATCCGCGCCGACGGATCGATTATATTTTCTGTAATGAATGGTTTAAACCGCTGGCCGTACAGGCGATCAATAATGAAAAAACAGCGGTAGCTTCAGATCATTTACCCTTTGTAACTAATTTAAAATTGCAACGTCCATAGAATCTTTAACAAAAGGAGCTTTGCTATGCAATATGATTTTCTGGATCAATTGGGAATTAAGGCCGTCAATTACGGCGCCACAACCGGAGATAGTGATGGTTGGATTGAAACGCAGGGTGAGGAATTAATTTCCTATTCTCCCATAGACGGAAAACCGATTGCCAAAATTATTCAAGCCAATTCGGCAGACTATGAAAAAGTGGTTAACAGTGCCCAAACCGCCTTTAAAAAATGGCGCATGAAGCCTGCCCCGCAACGGGGTCAGATCGTGCGGGAGATTGGTGACTTTCTTCGAAAACACAAAACGCCTTTGGGTAAATTGGTAACCTTGGAAATGGGTAAGATCAAAGCTGAGGGTACGGGTGAAGTCCAGGAAATGATCGATATTGCTGATTTTGCCGTGGGGCAAAGCCGGATGATGTACGGCTTTACCATGCATAGTGAAAGACCCAGACACCGGATGTTCGATCAATATCATCCCTATGGTATTGTCGGCATTATCACAGCCTTTAATTTTCCGGTAGCGGTATGGGCCTGGAATGCGCTGCTGGCAGCGGTCTGCGGCGATGTAAATTTCTGGAAACCCAGTTCCAAAACCCCCTTATGTGGTATTGCCGTACATAATATCCTGGCGCCGGTGATCGATAAATATGATTTAAAGGGTGTATTCAATATGGTCATCGGTCGGGGAGCGGATATTGGCGAAAATCTGATCAATGACCAACGGGTTCCTTTGGTCAGCGCCACAGGTAGTACACGGATGGGGAAGCATGTGGGAGAAGTGGTTGGCCAGCGTCTGGGACGCACCATCCTGGAGTTGGGTGGCAATAACGCCATCATTATTGCTGAAGACGCTGATCTGGATATGGCCGTCCGGACGACCCTTTTTGGTGCGGTCGGCACAGCCGGACAGCGCTGTACAACGACCCGTCGTATTATCATCCAAAAATCTATCAAGGAAAAGTTTGTCAACCGGTTGATCAAGACATATCAGCAAGTTTCTATTGGCAATCCTCTCGATGATGATATTCTGATGGGTCCGGTTATTGACCAGCCAGCGGTTGATATGATGATGCATGCCATTGAAACCGCCAAAAAAGCCGGTGGTAAACTGTTATTCGGGGGTAAGGCAGTCAAAGTTGAGAACCTGGAAGATGGATTCTATGTGGAACCGACCATTATGGAAGTTGAAAATCATTATGATATCGTTCAGGAAGAAACATTTGCCCCGATCCTCTATATTATTGAATATAATGATATTCACGAGGCGATCCGAATCCATAATGATGTGCCCCAGGGATTGAGTTCCGCCCTCTTTACCAAATCCCTGGAATACGAACAGCTTTTCCTCTCTCATGAGGGCTCGGATTGCGGTATTGCTAATGTGAATATCGGCACCTCCGGGGCTGAGATCGGCGGTGCTTTTGGCGGTGAAAAGGATACCGGAGGAGGCCGTGAATCCGGCTCGGACGCCTGGAAAGCCTATATGCGGCGACAGACTAATACGATCAACTGGGGTAAGGAATTGCCCTTGGCCCAGGGGATTGAATTTGACGTAGATTAGATATAACGCTACACAGAGATATACTGTTCTCTACAACTTTGGGGGCGTTTATATATCGTTTTTACTTTTGCAAAACCACCTCTGAACAGGTCGACAGTGGGGATAAATTATTACACAAGCAGAAAACTTCTTGCATAATTGCGAAACATCCTGTAAAATAACACAGCCTACGCCCTCTTCGGTTTTTTTAAATGCCGTTCCATTTCTTTCTTTGATCCCCAATTAAAAAAAAAGTTTTTCCGAAGAGGGCTTCTTCTTATTCACAACTAAACGCATTTAGGACAGATCACTTTTAGACCTTGATATATTGTTTGTCTGGATTATCAGTTATAGATAATTGCCAAAGTAGTGAAAATAACTGAAAATATCCGTCCTGTTTTTTAAAACCTCGTCACGAAGTTTTCTGCCTGCATAACGCAGCCGGGCAGGTGGTTGGAAACAGCTTTTATCAATCCAAGTACGTAAACCATTAAAAAAACCGTTGAATTGGTTTGTATAAGTTTTACAAGTGTACCTGCCATCAGATGAACCTGATGATGAGTAGGAATCCTATACCGGTTAATGAGTGCGGATTACAATGCTAAGCGCGGTATCAGACTTATTGTAGATTGTGACAGCTGTCGTATCTGAAGAGGTCGGTCAAACCCGCCGGTATGATACAAGTGAGCAAGTGTTCGTGAGGGGTGTTAAGTTTGGATTGGGTTTATCCTTTGCGATTCCAGCAATAGGTGCAGATTTTTTCCTGTGGAAGACCGATAGCTGCAATCATGTCATTCAGTGTCTGATATTTTAGAGTAGTGAGTTTGAAATGCCGGCGAATCCAATCCTTCATGGATAGGTATTGGGGGGATCCGGTTTGATAATAGCGGTACAAATTGTCGGGTTCATCATCCCCTTCCAGTTCCCGGATAGCTCTTCTGGCAGCCAGATCCAATTCTGATTTGGAACGGCTGAAATTCAAGTATTTGCAGGCAAACATGAGCGGCGGGCAAGCTACCCGCATATGAAGTTGGGTGGCCCCGTAATCCCATAAGCGTCGAATGGTTTCATGTAACTGCGTACCCCGTACGATTGAATCTTCACAAAACAGAATGCGTTTATCGCGGATCAGATCAGCAACAGGAATCAGTTTCATACGGGCGACCAATCTGCGGCGGTATTGATCCTGGGGCATAAAACTACGCGGCCAGGTGGGTGTATATTTGACATAAGAGCGTTGATAGGGTATCTTTTTTTCATTGGAATAACCGAGGGCATGAGCTGATCCTGAATCGGGAATACCAGCCACCAAATCGGCACTGATATCATCCTTGGCAGCTAAGGCGCGGCCGCAGCGGTTACGGACCACTTCGACATTTATCTTTTCATAGGAGGAAGCCGGATAGCCATAATATATCCAGAGGAAAGCACATATTTTCATTTCTTCGGCGGGAGGATTTAATTGTTCATACCCCTTGACATTAATAAACAGGATTTCGTCCGGTCCCAGCTCATATGTCAAGTCATATTGCAGGTTGGGGAGGGCACAGGATTCCATACTGATACAATAGCCCTGGTCATTTTCTCCTACAAGGACCGGAATGCGTCCCAAACGATCACGAGCGGCATAAACACCTTTTTTACTTAAGATCAACAAAGAGCAGGTGCCGTGAATGGACTGACGGGCATGGCGGATACCATCTACCAGTGTTTCTTTCTGGTTAATTAAAGTCGCCACCAGTTCGGTTTGATTGATTTCATTGCCGTCCATTTCGGAAAAGTGAGCTGTACGTCGGTGAAAGGCATCACACATTAGCTCTTTAATATTATTGATCCGTCCGACAGTGACAATGGCATAGATACCGTGATGAGAGCCGATAATTAGAGGTTGGTCATCGGTATCGCTAATACAGCCGATGCCCATATTGCCTTGCAAACTGGTAATATCTTTATCGAACTTGGAACGGAATTGGGTGTTTTGGATATTATGAATGTAACGGCTGAATTGTTGTTGGTCATAGACGCACAAACCACCTCGATAGGTTCCCAAGTGAGAATGATAATCGGTACCATAGTAAAGATCCATAACACAGTCATTTTGAGAAACCACGCCAAAAAATCCACCCATTTGAAAACTCCTTTAATTATCTTCTAAAATTGGACTTTAAAACTGCTGAAAAATCGATTAAGGCAACAATATTATCTCAGTTCTGTTGATAACTGTTGTATTTTTGATAGGTTGTGAGGCAGGGGGGTAAGATTATTAAGGTTTTAAACCGATACATAAGTATCCAGTTGTTCGGCGATTTTACGGATAATTTCCGTACGGGTACGGTGGGGCAAAAAGGCACTTTTAAAACCGTTGATGATGATCTCTTTGAAATCCATAATATGCAGGTTATAATGTTTATGGGCGAGCATGTATTCTTTGGTTAGCGAGGTGTTTGAAATCAGGCGGTTGTCGGTGTTCAGGGTAACCCGTAGTCCATAATCATAGTAGAATTTAAAGGGGTGCTTGGCAAAGCTGGGCACACTGCCGGTATGTATATTACTGGTTAAACAGATTTCCATGGCAATACGGTGATCATTAATATAATTTAACAGATCACCATCTTGTTTCAGGTGTACACCGTGTCCGATACGGTGTGCACCACAGTAATGCACTGCCTGATGAACGGATTCGGGACCATAATCCTCACCGGCATGAATAGTGGTATTGATGTTATTATTGAGGATCAGGTAGAACGCCTCCCGATGGTCCTTGGCCGGGAAATTTTCCTCGACACCGGCCAAGTCGTACCCTACCACACCGCGGTTTTTGTAAGCCACGGCTAATTCCGCTAATTGATAGGAAACTTCGGGTGAGATGCTGCGGATTCCACAAATGATGAGGCCGGTCTTTATTTTAAAATTGTCCTCTGCCTGTTTTAATCCGGTGAGGATCGCATCCACTGATTGCATAGGGGTCATGCCCCGTTTAGTGTGCAGAATAGGGGAGTAGCGGACTTCCAGATAGAGGGTATTTTCTCTATAAGCATCTTCGGCCAGTTCATAGGCTGCCCGGGTGAGAGCTGCGGGAGTTTGGAGGACTGAAAGGGTGATATCGAACATTTTGATATAGCGGGACAGGGTGATATTGTGATTGCCAACCGACACTTTTTTACGCAGCTTTTTGGGATCTTTAGTAGGGAGTTCAACCTGATCTTTTTCCGCCAGATCCAGAATGGTTTCCAGTCGTAGGGAACCGTCCAGATGACAGTGCAGATCTATCTTGGGTAAATCATGAATTATTTTTTCGGTAATCGGTTGATCTGATTGCATAGCGAGTCTTAATAGTCGATAAATTTTTCTCTTTTCATAGTAGCCAGAAATATTCCCAGGCGCTGATAAACCGGCTTGATTTTATCACCCAACTCCGCTTCTAAATTATGGGCAATTTCCAGAGCATTCTTTTGGCCGTCTATCTGATGCCAGACCGCGGTGCCGATGTCATCCAAGTGGATTTTGAAATAGGCATGTTTCATGCGCGGGATCAGGTGCTTTTTTAAGAAGACACTGCGAAACTTGGGTTTTAGGAGTACCACATGATCATTCTGATCAGTTTTATATTTAGTAAGCGGGCGGGGCACAACCGCTTCCATTTTCAGGTCCTGATCCCCGCCCGGTTTGTTTTTGCGTTTAAAAATTCCCATTAAGTTCAATTATCATCAGTTTCGTTACTCGGGAACAATGGATTTATTTTCGCTGGACTTTGCCTTTAGCAATCAGTAATTCCCGGTAGGGATATTTGATCAGTACATAGCCCAGGAAGATGAAGACCAGCACTCCCAGCCACCAGAAACCGTGGAAGGATTCCGGAAGGCCGACCGCTGACTTCAGGTAAATACCAGCGGCCACAAATCCGGCCAGAATAATCCCGATAAGGGCTTCCCCGGCCACCAGACCCGAGGCCAGTAACAATCCGGTATTATGTACCAGATCAAAGTCTGCTTCTTTTTCAACCTGCTTGGCCGCAACTTTATCAACGATATATTTGATCAGTCCGCCCACAAAAATAGCAAAGGTGGTTTTAAAAGGCAGGTACATACCGACCGCAATTAACATAGGAGAAGGTGCTCCTAACAACAGAAGTGCTATGGCAAAGAACATTCCGGCAATGACCAGTGGCCAGGCCATCTGACCACCGACAATCCCTTTGCTCATCATGGCCATTAATCCGGCTTGCGGGGCTGGCAGGGCTTCACTACCGATTCCGTTAGCCTGGTGTAACAGCATAATGGGTAAAATCAAAACTAAGGCGGCAAATATAACACCGATCATTTCGCCAATTTCCATCCGCCAAGGAGTTCCGCCCAATAGTCGACCTACTTTGAGGTCCTGGATCATATCACCGGCCACACCGGTTACACAACAGACTACCGAAGCCACGCCGAGTACAGCGGCAACGCCAGGATCACCTTTCATGCCAACCAGTACCATAAGCACGGCTGCGATCAGTAGGGTGGAAAGGGTCAGACCGGAAATCGGATTGGAGGAGCTACCGATCACACCAACCAGATAACCAGCGACGGCAGCGAAAATAAAACCGGCAATAGCCATCACCACTGCGGCCAGTAGGGCTGAACCAACACTTCCCGTAAAGGCATTATAGAGAATGACCATACAGATTACCAACACACCCACGGCGATCAATACCGGGCCAAAGGAGAGGTCTTTATCGACCCGGGAAATCTGGTTGGGTTCTTTTTTACGGGCTGCTTTGATATCGGCTAATCCTTTGCCGATACCGCTGAGCAGACTTTTTCGCATTTTAAATAAAGTGGAGAAAGCGCCAACTAACATACCACCCACGGCAATGGGTTTTACTGTGGCATTGTAAGCAGATTTGGCTACAGCGGCCCAGGTCGCTCCGTCACCAATTGTAAAATCGATCAGATTATTGTACATCATGAAGAGAACGATGGGCATTAGAAAGATCCAGCCAAAAACACCACCGGAAAAGGTAATGGATGCCAGTCGAAAACCAATAATATAGCCCACGCCCAGAAAAGCCGGGGAAGCAGCCGGACTCTGAATTAAAGCCCCGCCGCGTTGATTGAAAATAGCATTTTTAACCCCATTGGTTATGACTTGGGCTTTACTATTCAGCAGAGTGATTTTGGAAACGCCAAATTGTAAAAATCCTTTGACCGAATCTTTGATAATAGGAATACCATTGGGATTTTTGAATAACTCGATGATGGCACCAATCCCGATGGCGCTGAATACATATTTGGCGCCGGTTTGTCCGCCCTGTCCAGCTTTGACGATCTCCGCACAGGCCTTACTTTCCGGAAAGGGCAGGGTCACATCTTCCACCAGGGCTCGGCGTAGCAGAGTGACCAGTAAGACACCTAAAATACCACCGACCAGCATCAAGAGCGTACTCTTGACATAATCGAAATTTTCCCACACACCGGTGATAACAAAGGCCGGAATGGTGAAAATTGCACCAGCGGCTAAGGCTTCACCCACTGATGCGGTTGTACGAGCAATATTTTCTTCCAGGATATTGCCCTTAAAAATTCTCAAGACAGCCATGGCAATCACTGCGGCAGGGAAAGTTGCTGCCACGGTCATACCGGCTTTTAAACCCAAATAGGCATTTGCCGATCCCAAAATGATGGCCAGAATGACGCCTAAAAAGACAGCCTTAAATGTCAGTTCCTTCATTTTGGTATCGATGGGGACGTAAGTGTCGAATTTTTTGTCAGCCACTGATTCCTCCTGTTTTGTGTCGGTGTTTTATTTTATCTCCTTCAGAATGAGCCCCAAAAGTTTTCCGAAGATAAGTATTGAGTAGTAAATAGTCAAGAAATTCACACTCTGAGGGTGAATAATCCTTGCATTTAAGCCCTCAAATGAAATAAACTTGCCTGCTAATTCACAAAGGATGCCCTTGTAGTTCAACCGGATAGAACGAAGGATTCCTAATCCTTAAATCTGGGTTCGAGTCCCGGCAAGGGTACGCGCAATATTTAAGTGAACTAAGCTGATAAAGGAGTCAATAAATGCTGAGACCCAAACGAAAAATTACCCGACAAGAGATCAAGAAAGATCCGGTATTGGAAAAAGTCTCCCAGACTGAGTATTTTATTCGTGAGAACGGCAAAATGCTCTCCTATATTGGTATTGGAATTGTCCTAGTTGTCGTTCTGTCAGTATTGATCATCCGATCCAAAAGGAGTGCCAATCAGGAAGCATCTGCCGAGCTGGGCGTGGCGCAGCTATCAGTAGCCAATAATGATACCAAAGATGCCATCCTCAGACTGGAAGATCTGATTGAACAGTATCCCAATACTCACAGTGCCGGCTTAGCCACCAATTTACTGGGCAATTTATATTTAAAACAGTCCGATTACGACAACGCAACCCTCTATTTTCGTGAATATCTGGATGAATATAAAGATGATGACATGATCACGGCCGCGGCCTACAAAGGATTGGCGACCTGTCTGGAATACAAAGAGGAGTATGCTGATGCAGCGGCCAACTATGAAAAAGCGGCTAAAAAAGCGGCTTATGATTTTCAGAAATATGAATACAGCCTCGATGCGGCGCGTAATTACATGCAGATCGGACAATTACAAAAAGCCAGAGAACTGATCAAAGTCGTACTGGATGGTGATCCGGCGCATCAGGTAAAACGGACAGCCGAGATTTTACAAGCCGAAATAAAGACTCGTCAGGGATAAAAATAGGCGCTTGAAACCGGTCAATACCACCTCTCGGGCGTAAATTAATAAAAAGAATTAATAAAAAGGTTGCAAATAGAACAAATTTCCATTATATTTGCCTCGAGTAAAGTGGGTTGACAAGACCCACTTTTTTCGTTTAGTGTTTTTGTTAAATATAAAATTGAACTTTTTACAAAATGAGCAATTTAAAAGAAAAGGCCAGACGAAAAGTTAAGCAAATTATCACGGCAGGTGGTGACTATGAGATGCTGGATTTTCGTCTGAATGAAAGTGGCGGACGCACTTTTATCCGGGTTGTAATCCAATCGGACGAAGGTATCACGCTGCAGGAGATAACCGAATTGACCCGAGTTATCAAGAATGATGATGAATTCAATAATTTATTTCCTGAGGGATATCGTCTTGAGGTGACTTCTCCGGGAGTAGATTACCCCTTGAAACGGGTTAAGGATTTTAAACGGAATCTGGGCCGCAAAGTCAAACTTTTTCATAACCGCAGCGACTTTAAATCACCGGTTACCGGGGAAATTTTTTCTGCAGAGGGAGAAGAGGTCGGTCTTATGATTTCAAAAAAAGTTCATAATTTTAAGATAAATGAAATAAATTATGGGAAGGTGCAGATTGACCTTTAAAAAATTAAAGCTAAAACCAGAAGGAGAAGAAAATTGATTAACCGTGAAATAATATCAGCTTTTTCACAGATAGCGCGTGAAAAAAATGTTGATCGTAATGAGTTAAGCGATATTATTGAACGTGTCTTCATGAAGTTAATCGAAAAGAAATACGAGGACACATCCAATTTTGATGTTATTGTGAATATGGATAAAGGTGAGATTGAGATTTACCAGCAGAAAACGGTTGTCGATGAAGTTGCCGATCCGCTGCATGAGATCGGGATAGAAGAGGCCCGGGAGGTTGAACCCGATCTGGAAGTAGGTGATCCCTATGTGGAGATTATTGATCCCGACAGTTTCGGGCGCCGTCTCATTGCTACCGCCAAGCAGATTCTCAACCAGCAGATCATTCGCATGGAAAAGAATGTGATTTATGAGGAATATGCGAAGAAGATCGGTCAGATTATTATTGGCGATGTACACCAGATCCGGCGGGATGCTATTTTTATTAATGTAGGCAAAGCGGAACTGAAGATGCCGCGGCAAGAACAGATCCCGGGGGAGCGATATAAACGCGGAGAAAGCATCAAGTCGATCATCAAAGATGCGGTTATGACCTCAGCCGGACCGGAAATTATTGTTTCCCGTGCCGATGCCAGCTTTCTGATCAAGCTATTTGAAAATGAAGTGCCTGAGATTTACGATAAAACGATTGAAATCAAAAAAGTAGCCCGTCAACCCGGCGATCGCAGTAAAGTGATTGTAGAGTCCAATGACCGCCGCATTGATGCGGTGGGAGCCTGTGTGGGCATCAAGGGCAGCCGTATTCAGGCCATTGTGCGGGAGTTGAATAACGAAAAGATCGATATTATTAATAATAGCAGTCAGGCGGAAATCTTAATTACCCGCGCGCTTTCACCGGCTAAGCCCTATATGCTGGAAATTGATGAAGAGAAGAAAAGCGCCCTGGCTATTTTTGATGACGACGAGATCTCCGTGGCCATCGGGAAGAATGGACAGAATATCCGGTTAGCTTCAGAGGTCACCGGTTATATAATCGATGCGATCAAACGATCTGACTATGAAATTTCCGAATCCGAGACCATCTATCTGGAAGAGATTGATGGTTTAACTGAACATAACTGGAAGATATTGTATTCGGTGGGAATTGAAACTGCTGAAGAGTTACTGAATGCTTCCCAGGAGGAATTGTTAAGTGTCAAGGGTTTGGGAGAGAAGACTATCGATAAAATATTTAAGACCGTGGAAGATGCCGTTAAACAGCGCAAGGCGGAAATGGAAGCGGCTCGTGAGGCAGCCCAAGCTGAGTCTGCCAGTTCCGAGGAATTTGAAGAAGAAATCAAGGGGGAAACGAAAAGAGAAGCCGATTTTGAGATCAGTGAAGAAGAAATCGAAAAGGACATTGAAGAGGATATTGTAGAAGAGTAGAAAGAGGTATATGGCTGAGCAACAAACCAAGACCAAGAAAAAACGTATATTTGAGATAGCCAAGGAATTGAACATCTCGCATATCGAGATTGTGAAATTTCTAAAGAGGGAAGATATACCTGTTAAAACTATTAATTCGCCGGTCAGTGAAGGCACCTATTTCAAAATATTAGAAGAATTTGCCAAAGAAAAAGATATTATTGAGCGTATTCGCAAGGAAAAGGCGCGCAAGGAAGCCGAAGAAAAGCGCAAAGCAGAAGAGGAAGCTCGGCGGACTGCCGAAGAAGAGCACAAAAAAATAGAAGCTAAAGTGTCGGCTGAGGCGCAGCAATATTTTGATCAAGCCATAGACTCTATTTTACAGGCTGCAAAGACTATTGAACTGGATCTGGTGGATAAAGTTACCGCAGAAAAGAGAGCTGAAAAAGGCCCTAAAGACAAGCCGGAGAAGTCGACTGAAGTCAAAGAGACAGAGTCCGCACAGGAAAAGCGCCAGCGCAAAAAGAAAGAGCGGAAGAAGAAATTAAAACGGGTTTCGATCCAGGAAATAGAAGAACGTCTCGGTCAGAAGAAAGGGCGGGATAAAAAGGATCGTAAAGAGAAGCGCCGCAAGAAGCGGGAAAGCAAGATTGACGAACGCAAAGTAGAGGAATCAATTCGCCGCACTATGGCGAGGATGGATGAGAAATCCACGAAAAAGAAATACAAGAAGAAAGAGAAGGAAACCGAAGCAGAAACCGAAGAAAAGAAAACCATCAAGATTAGTGAATTTACCACGGTAGAGACCTTGGCGAACATGATGAACGTGGATCCCGCCGATGTGATCCAAAAATGCATTCAGTTAGGTATGTTTGTGACCATTAATCAGCGTTTGGATTTTGATACAATTGCCCTAATTGCAGATGAATTTGGATTTGAAGCCGAACAGGTTGAGCAGTATGGTGAGGAATTATTCAAGATCGAGCAAACTGAGGAAGATCTGGAAAACGCTCAGCCCCGTTCGCCTGTTGTTACAGTAATGGGACATGTGGATCACGGGAAAACTTCCCTGTTGGATCATATTCGAGAGGAAAACGTGGTGGCTGGTGAATCCGGGGGGATAACTCAGCATATTGGTGCCTACAAGGTAAAATTGAAGAAAGGGAATGAGATCACTTTTCTGGATACGCCTGGTCATGAAGCGTTTACGACCATGCGTGCCAGAGGTGCCCGGGTCACGGATATTGTGGTTTTGATCATTGCCGCTGATGATGGTGTGATGCCCCAGACCGTGGAAGCCATCAATCATGCCCGGGCCGCAGAGGTACCGCTAATTGTGGCGATTAATAAAATTGATAAACCCAATGCCGATATTGAGAAGGTTAAAAGAGGTTTATCTGAACATGATATCCTGGTTGAAAGTTGGGGTGGTAAAATCCAGGCGGCTGAGATTTCCGCTAAAACCGGAGAAGGTATTGACCACCTGCTGAATTTGATTTTACTGGAATCGGAGATGTTGGAGCTGAAAGCCAATCCCGAAACCCATGCCCGGGGAACTGTAATTGAAGCCGAAGTAGATAAACGACACGGTCCTATGGCGACTGTTTTGATCCAAAAAGGGTCCCTGCATGTGGGCGATTCCTTTGTATGCGGAGCTGCTTTTGGTCGTGTGCGGGCCATGTACAATGAACGCGGTAAAAAGATCAAAGAAGTGGGGCCTTCCGAACCCGCAGTTGTCGTGGGTTTTGATGTGGTTCCCAATTTAGCCGATGTATTTGCCGGAGTTTCTGATGATAAAGAAGCGCGCAAGATCGCTGGCGAGCGACAGCGAATCCAGCGTGAAGAACAGCACCGTCAGCAGGAAAAGGAATGGTCGCTGGATGCTATTTCCGCCCAGATTGCCGAAGGCAAGACCAAGCAGCTAAATGTGGTTTTGAAAGGTGATGTGGACGGTTCGGTAGAGGCGATCAGTGAAACCTTGCAGGATCTGGGTAATGAAGAGGTATCGGTGGCCATCAAGCATAAAGCAGTCGGACAGATTACCGAATCCGATGTGCTGTTGGCCAAGGCCTCCGATGCGATTATTATCGGTTTTAATGTGACAGCCAATCCCAAAGTAAAGGATATGGCAAAAAATGAAAACGTGGAAATCAGGCGCTATCGGGTCATCTATGAGTTAGTCGATGATGTTACCAGTGCGCTAGAAGGTCTGCTGACGCCTGATAAAGTGGAAAGTCACCTGGGCGAAGCCGAAGTCCGGGCGGTTTTTAAAATTCCTGATATCGGAAATATCGCCGGTTGCTATGTAACGGAAGGGATCATACAGCGTAATGCGAACGGGCGTCTCTATCGGGATAAAGAAGTAGTCCACGAAGCCGAAGTGACCTCCTTGAAACGGTTCAAGGATGATGTAAAAGAAGTGAAAGAAGGCTTTGAATGCGGTATCAACCTGGAAGGCTTTTCAGATTACCAGGAAGGTGACCGTATTGAAGTCTATGATATAAAGTCTGTTAAACGCAAACTGACCTGAACGCCTGTTTGACATGAAAGTGGGAATTTTACAGATGGAGTTAATGCTGGCCGGAAGCCACTCCTTAAAAGATAAACGTTCAGTTTTGCGCCGCTTAAAGAATCAGGTTCGCAAGAAATTCAATGTTTCCATCGCGGAAGTGGAGCATGGGAACAATTTCAAAAGAACTTTGCTAGCAATAACCACCATCAGTGTTAACAGTCAACAAGCCAAACAGGTTCTTGAAAAGACTGAAAAATATATTGAGATGCTTTCCAATAGTTTGGTGGTGGCCCGTAAAATAGAGATGTTTTAAGTATGGAATATCGTCAAAAAAGAGTTGAAGAGGGATTAAAGAGAGAGATAAGTTCCATTATTCTCAAGGAACTGAGAGAGGAAGCGCTGGGCTTTGTCACGGTGACCAAAGTGAAATGCACTCCGGACTTGAAAGAAGCCAAGGTCTATGTGAGTATTTATGAAGAAGACCCTCGACAGAAACAAGTTAAATTCAACCGAATTAAGAAAAATGCTTCACAAATCCGGGGATTACTGGGGTCACGTATTCACTTAAAATATGTTCCCTTTCTACATTTTCACCTTGATGAATCGCTGGATTATGTGGATCACATCGAAGAATTGATCCGGAAAGCCCATCAGCAGTCGGAGGAAAATGAATAATCATCCCTTTGGATATATATTAGCGGTCAATAAACCCGTTGGCATTAGTTCTTACGATGTAGTTCGCAAGACCAAAGTAATTTTAAATTTTAAGAAAGTTGGCCATGGGGGAACGCTGGATCCCTTTGCCGAAGGGCTTTTGTTAATCCTAATTGGTAGAGGAGCCACGCGCCGTATGAATCTCCTGCTCTCCCATTCGAAAAGTTACCGGGCCATCCTAAAATTAGGAGTGGCCACGGACACGGCTGACTGTACCGGAAAGACAACCAGAACGGCACCGGTACCGGAAATCAGTGAAAAGCAGCTCTGGGGGATAGAAAATAAATTTAGCGGGGAAATCAGTCAGATCCCACCGCAATTTTCAGCAAAGAAAGTACAGGGAAAACCGGCTTATAGGCTGGCGAGGCAAGGCCAAAAAGTGACTTTGGACCCCATTCAGGTCACTTTAGAAAAGTTATCTCTGACGGTTATTAAACCGGATCTGATGCAAGTCAAAGTGACTTGTTCCAGCGGTACTTATATCCGCGTTTTAGGGGAGGATATCGCAAAAGAATTGGATACTGTCGGCCATTTACAAACGCTAGTGAGAACTCGCATCGGAGATTATCATTTGAACAATGCCGTACAGTTTGATAATTTAGCCATTGCCTTACAGTCAGTTAAAGAGCGGATGGCATTACATAGAGAAAAAGTGAACCTTAATGAATAGGATTGAAATCAGGCAAGCGCATGTCGCTGGATAGTATTGATTAGGTCATGCAGGTATTTTTTGGTACAGATACTTTCCCGAAGCATTTTAAATGTTCAGTCGTAACTCTGGGTGTTTTTGACGGACTACACCGGGCCCATCAACATATTATTCAGCAGACGATCCGGCAAGCGCGGGCCAAGCAGACCCACTCCCTGATGGTTACCTTTGACCCCCATCCGCGCCTGGTATTAAACCAGGGTCGCGCCTATGAATTACCGATTCTCACCACGCCTAAAGAGAAAATGAGATTACTGGAAAAAACAGCGATTGACGGCGCTTTGTTCATAAGAACCGATGCCGAGCTGCTGCAGATGGAGCCGCAGCAGTTTACCCGGGAAATATTGCTTAATTTAATTAATGTCCGCGGGGTAATTATCGGTTATGACTATCATTTCGGGAAAGATCGGGCCGGAGACCCGGGTTTTTTAAAGTCTCAGGGCAGACAACATGGTTTTGATCTACGGATAATACCGCCCTATAAGTTGGATGGAGAATTAGTGAATTCTTCTACCATTCGTGAGTTATTGTTAAGGGGTAACGTAAAGCTCGCCCAGCAGATGTTGGGCAGGCCTTACAGTTTCAAGGGCTATGTGGTCAAAGGATCACGGCGGGGGAGTCAACTGGGTTTCCCGACCGCCAATTTAAAACGGGAGGCTACAGGCAAGCTGATACCCAAGGAAGGTGTCTATTTTACCCGGGTCAATCTGGGTGGAGTCCAGTATTACGGGATCTGTAATATTGGTACCCGTCCGACTTTTAATGGTGACCAACAGGAGATAGAGGTGCATATCTTGGATTATGAACCCCAAAATTTGTATGAACAGGAAGTCGTAATAGAGTTTTTAGAATTTATGCGGCCGGAAAAGCGGTTTGATAATGCTGAGGAACTAAAACGGCAATTGCAAAAAGATCGTAAGTCAGCTGTAAAAAAAGTAAACCATTATAAGAAATCAAATGGAGGATAATAAGGAATGTCAATCACAAATGAAAAGAAAAAAGAGTTGATTGCGCAGTTCGGAAAGGATGCCAAGAATACCGGCAGTATAGAAGCCCAGGTGGCGATTTTGACCGAGCGCATTAAGAGCCTGACACGCCACTTTGAAAAGCATCCCAAAGACCACAATTCTCGACGCGGACTGTTGAAGCTCGTGGGTAAAAGAAAAGAATTGCTCAAATATTTGCGAAAAAGAGATGATGAGGCTTATAAAAACCTCATTGCACAATTAGGATTAAGAAAATAATTGAAAGGTGACATAATTGATTAAGAAACAAATGACCCTTGGGGGTCGCGAATTATCTATTGAAACCGGAAGAATGGCTAAACAGGCTTCCGGATCTGTGGTGGTCCGCTATGGCGATGCCATGGTACTGGTGACTGCTACGGCAAGATTTATGGAAGAAGCGAAACAAAGTTTTTTTCCTTTACAAGTTGAATATCGTGAAAAAACCTATGCCGCCGGTAAGATTCCGGGTGGCTTTTTTAAACGGGAAGGGCGACCGTCGGAAAAGGAAATACTGGCATCCCGTCTGATTGACCGGCCTATCCGCCCGCTGTTTAAAGAGGGCTTTTTCTCTGAAACCCAGATCATTGCCAATTTAATTTCCAGTGATCAAATCAATCCCGGCGATGTACTGGGAATTACCGGTGCCTCTGCTGCCCTGTGTATTTCACAGATTCCATTTCTGGGACCGATTGCCGGCGTGCGCGTTGGTTATCTAAAAGGTGAGTTTATTATCAATCCAACTATCTCCCAAATTGAAAACCTGGATCTGGAAATAATTGTTGCCGGGAATGAAGATTCTGTGCTAATGGTCGAGGGAGAAGCCAGGGAGGTTTCCGAAGATGTACTGGTGGACGCTATTAAATTTGGTCATGAAGCCATTACTCAATTGGTGGATTTTCAAAAAGAATTGATTGCGGAACTAAATCCTGCCAAAGTTGAAGTACAACCCGATGAGATTACGCCTGAACTCAAAAAGAAGGTGACCGAAAAAACCGAGCCACACCTAAATGAATGGTGGCAATTAGGCACACAATCAAAAGGAGCCCGGGGGATAGCGATTGCCAAATTTGTAAAGAATTTATCGGCTGAACTTGAGGAAGAGTATCCGGAACAAGAGGGGACGATTTCCGAAATTATCGATGACTTGGTTAAGGCTGACATGCGGCGCCATATTACCGCGGAACAAAAGCGACTGGACGGTCGCGGTATGACGGACATTCGTCCCATATCCTGTGAAGTGGGCGTCCTGCCTAAAGCCCACGGTTCTGCTTTATTTACACGGGGAGAGACCCAAAGTCTGGCCTCAACTACACTCGGCACCAAGATTGATGAACAGATTATTGATGAAGTGGAGAGTGAAGAGTTTAAGAAGCGCTTTACTCTGCACTATAACTTTCCACCCTTCAGCGTTGGAGAAGTACGCTGGATGCGTGGTCCGGGCCGGCGTGAGATCGGACATGGTAACTTGGCAGAACGGTCCTTAAAATTACAAGCACCTTCCGAAGCAGAATTTCCTTATACGATCAGAATTGTCTCGGATATTCTGGAATCCAATGGATCTTCCTCTATGGCTTCGGTCTGTGCGGGTTCTTTGGCATTGATGGACGCCGGTGTTCCGGTCCAGAAAACAGTGGCCGGGATCGCCATGGGCCTGATTAAAGAGGGGGATGAAAGTTATATTCTGTCCGATATCCTGGGAACGGAAGATCATTACGGCGATATGGATTTCAAAGTGGCCGGTACCCGTGACGGGATCACTGCCATTCAGATGGATCTAAAGGTGAAGGGTATTTCTCTGCAGCTGATGCGTAAAGCTTTGGAACAGGCTAGAGAAGGACGAATCAATATTGTAGACATCATGGAAGAGACCCTGAAAGAGTCGCGCCCCGAAATAGCACCCCATGCACCCAAGATCCTGACCATGCAGATCGAAGAGGGCTCGATTGGTGATATCATCGGTCCCGGTGGCAAGACCATTCGCGAGATTCAGGAAACTAGCGGGGCGACCGTGGAAATCGATGATGACGGACGGGCCTTTATATCAGCCCCCAATACCGAAGCCGCTATGCAGGCCAAAGAAATGATTGATCGATTGCTGGTCAAACCGGAAGAAGGAGAGATCTACCGCGATTGTCAGGTGAAGCGGCTGGAATCCTATGGCGCTTTTGTGGAATTTTTACCCAAAACTGAGGGCTTGTTGCATATTTCCGAGATCGAGTGGAAACGTACCGCCGATATCAACGATGTGCTCAAGGTTGGTGACAAGGTAGATGTAAAGTTAAAGAAGATCGCTGGGCCGGGTCGTTTTGAGCTGTCGATCAGAGAGCTGCTGGATAAACCTGAGGGATACAAAGAGAGAAGACCCCGGTATGATAAAAAGAGATCTCATCACTCAAATGACCGTCGCAACCGCGATCGTAATCAATAAAATCTCTGGCCGGCTTTGACAGCTTCTTTACCTGCGCAAGCAGGTGGTCATTTACACGCCTACTAAAGGACTCGTACCGCTGATGAGTGCTAAAGTGTTTCAAGAGACCCAAATGCAAAACGGAATCCAAGTGGTATCCGAATATATTGATTCGGTATATTCGGTGGCCCTTGGGGTCTGCATTGCAGCCGGTTCCATTAATGAAACCGAACAGACCAATGGTATAGCGCACATGTTTGAACACATGGCCTTTAAGCGGACGGCCCACCGGAATGCCTTTCAGATCGCCCATGAGATTGAATCCCTGGGAGGTATGGTCAATGCCACTACCGGGAAGAATTTTACCTGCTATTACACACGTTTAATGAGTGAACATGTGGGTAAGGGCGTGGAAGTGTTGGCGGACATCGTTCAGAATACAAAGATCGATCCGGTGGAATTCGAAAGAGAAAAGAATGTTGTTATCGAGGAGATCAAAAATGTAGAGGATACTCCTTCGGATATCATACATGATTATCTGAGCGAGCAGCTTTTCCCGCAGCACCCGCTGGGACGCTCCATCCAGGGGACCATTGACAGTATCCGCAACCTGACGATCAAACAGGTCTATGATTTTGTACACCAGAATTATACCACTGACCGCATATTTATCGTAGCAGCCGGCCGGATCCGGCATACCGAGCTGATGGATCTGGTTACCCGTTTTTTCGATCAGCGTAATATATCCCAACAGAGCATGGAGATACCTTCGATTCCCAATAAAATTGTTCCCTGCAAAACCTATAACCGTAAAATTCAGCAGGCTCACCTGGTACTGGGCCGGCGTCTTTTTCCGCACAGTGACAAACGACGGTTTCATCTATCACTTTTAAATGTTATTTTAAGTGGTGGGATGACTTCCAGATTATTCCAGAATATTCGTGAGAAATACGGGTTTGTGTACACTACCTTCAGCTTTGCCGAATTTTATTTGAACAGTGGTATTTTCGGGCTTTACGGTGCCACAGATCAGCGTACTCTGAAGCAAACCCGGAAACTGATCTATGAGGAGTTGAAAAAACTGGCCCGGCAGCATATCAATTCAGAAGAATTAAAAAAGGCCAAACAGCAATTCAAAGGCGCCGCCACGCTGGGACTGGAGAGTATGCAGGCCCGCATGAACAGGCTGGCCAGGCTGAAAATTCTGGAAAAAAGACTGATGACCATCGATGAACTACTGGAGATAATCGATAGTATTACCGCCCGGGATTTGATCCATTTAGCCGACTATCTCTATGATCCGCAGGCTTTTGCTGAAACCAATATTATCCCGCAGTCTCCGTCAGAGGTAATATAAGTATATCAATTTATAAAAAGGGAGACCTATCATGGGCAAAATCAAACCCGCCGAACGTACCCAACAGGTAACCTACGCCATCCGGGATATTGTGGTCAAAGCCAAGCAATTGGAAGCCAAGGGCAGAACCCTATTATATCTGAATATCGGTGATCCGCCGGTCTATGATTTCGAAACGCCGAAAAAACTACGCCAAGTCGTGGCGGATAAGATCCTGGCTTCGGATGTGGGAGGAGATACCAATGTTTCCACTTACTGTGATTCCATGGGCATTACTGCGGCTCGTACGGCTGTAGCCAAAGATGCTATGGAACGTAAAAAGATACCCCATATCACTCCCGATGATGTGGTTATCTCCAGCGGTGCCTCGGAAGCCATTACCCTGGCTATTGCCGCACTGATCGATCCGGGAGATAATATTATGACACCTTCCCCGGGATATCCGCTTTACAGTGGCCAGATACCCGCCTATCATGGCCAATTGAATCCTTACTATTTGAACGAGGAAAAGGGCTGGCAAATTGACTTTGAAGAGCTGGATAAACGGGTTAATGAGCGTACCAAAGCGATTGTAGTGATCAATCCCAACAATCCGACCGGCGCCAATTATAATGAGGAGAGCATCCGTAATATTCTGAAATTCGCCCGCAAGCATAACCTGGTGGTCTTTGCCGATGAGATTTATGATAAACTACTCTTTGACGGACAGATTCATATTTCGATCGCATCACTGGCCAAAGAGGTACCCGTGATTACCTTTGGCGGATTGAGTAAAAATTATATTATGCCCGGCTGGCGGGTTGGGTGGGCGATCTTTCACGATCCGCAGAAAGAGATGGAAGATTACCGGGAAGCGATCAATAAACTCCTGCGCGCCCGGCTGTGTGCGCCCCACCCGCAGCAATATATGATCGCCCCGGCGCTGCAGGGCAAGGATGAACACTTACAAAATGTAATGGAACGCCTAAATGTGCGGCGCAATATTACCTATCAAAGACTGAATAATATTCCCGGTATTTCATGCGTCAAACCGGGTGGTGCTTTTTATGCCTTTCCGCGGATCCAATTACCCGAGAATGTTGACGATGAAGCCTATGTGATCAAACTGCTGGAGGAAACCGGCGTCCTGGTGGTCTTTGGTAAAGGATTCGGCGAAAAACCGGGCACCCACCATTTCCGGATTGTTTTTCTACCTGATGAGACCATACTAGAGGAAGCTTATACCCTTATCGAAGAGTTTACGGCTAAATTTTATCAGCAGCATGGCTTTGTTCCCCAATAAAATTCAATAAGGGTAGCGCTATCAGAAAATCACCTTTGACCAGAAACCAGGTTCTGGTCTATCACAAAATCGACAATAAGCCGGAACTGGGCTTATCAGTCATTCCACCCCGTAAATTTCGGCGGCAAATTGAATTCTTACTTACAAAAGGGTACCGGTTTTATACCCTGAGTGATTTGCAGCGCCAATCCGATCCCCATAATAAAATAGCCATCACTTTTGATGACGGCTATCAGGATGTCTACCAAAATGCTTTCCCGATTCTAAAGGAGTATCAGATTCCGGCGACGGTGTTTGTGATCAGCAGCTATCTGGGCAAGGAAAATCGCTGGGACACGAATTTGGGAATTCTGCGCTTTCAACATCTGGACTGCAAAGAATTACAGCACTTGCTGACCGCCGGCTGGGAAATCGGTTCCCATGGGCTGGATCACCATTGTCTGCTGGGCCATACGGCCGCGGCCGTCCGACAGCAGCTGGCAGCATCGAAAAGAATTCTGGAACATACGTTAGCGTGTGAGATCAATTATTTTGCGGCGCCTTTCGGGCGTATCAATCCGCGTATTACCCAAATTGCGCGTCAGGTGGGGTACCGGGGCATCTGCGGTTTTTACCCCTGGACCTATTACCAGCACCGACAGAATCATTATCAGATACCGCGGCTGGCCGTTTACTATTTTGATTCCTTAAAGGCTCTGGAGCATAAGCTGGCTCCTGACCGGCGCCTGGTAGTGGAAATCCTGAAGCAGCAGATCATCAGCTTATGTGCCAATGGTACCATTCTGGTGAATGCCCTGCGTTAACCAAAAATTTACTTGACTTCACAGGAAGTTTGCATTATACTTTTAAAGTAATAGTTTAAGTGATTTACGGATTAGTCTGATGGTGAACAGAAATATAAAGAAACTCTACTACTCAATTGGCGAGGTCAGCAATATCGTAGGGGTGAAGCAATATGTCTTGCGCTACTGGGAATCCGAGTTCTCCGCTCTGTCACCCTCTAAGAACCGGGCCGGCAATCGCGTTTACCGGGAAAAGGATATTTTGCTGATCAAATTCATTAAGCACCTGCTTTACGAGAAGAAGTTCACCATCGAAGGGGCCAAACAGAAATTAAAAGAAGTGACCCCGGAGGATATCCAGCATTTTGCCCGGGAAGGCGAATTAAAGCCTGAAAGTGGCAGTTCCGCGGATAGTGAAAAATATATCCATATTATCAGGGATATTAAAACCGGCCTGCAGGAAATGCTGGAACTGCTCAATAACTGGGAATAACACCCCGTATAATTTTCTTAAAAAATATAAATTAAATTGGGATTTTAGTAATCCGGATTAATTCCGTAGATATTTAGGGGTATAGGGAAATAAGGGTATAAGGTAATGAGGTAATCGTTAAAAAGAGATGGAAAATATTATTAATAGATGAAATTATAGAGTGATATTCTTAGTGTCTTGGCCTGTCCCGATAGGGTTAGCGTATCGGGGTGCCTTGGTGGTAACGCTTTCTTCCAGAAAAATTTATAGATTTATTGTCGGATAAACCCTAAATTCGGAGTGTTATTTCAAGTCGGAGCGTGGCGCAGTCCGGATAGCGCACTTGAATGGGGTTCAAGGGGTCCCCGGTTCAAATCCGGGCGCTCCGACCAATAATAAACCCGTGAGGCTCAAGGTCTTGCGGGTTTTTTATTAAAAATGAGATATTTGGATTTTAATTTACATGTCAGAATGGATCAGTGCAAGGGCAGGCGGTATCCGATTCGCAGGCGAACACTAAACACAGGATCCTTGACTTGCACGCTACGCACTAAGCGCAGATGATAGAAAATATCGTTGGTATACTGGATTTCCCAGAAGGTATTATTTGTCATGACTCCGCAGCTGAGCAGGTAGCTCCCACCTACAGCTACGCCAAAGTAATCATGACTAAATTCATAATCAATCCGGTCAGTTTCTGGTTCGCGCTCGAAAAAGTGTACCTTACTGTCGTGTCCAATGCAGAAGAAAAAATAATAACCAATTGTCCCGTAGAATGTCAGCTCAGAGCTGAAGCTCTGGCGCGCCATCAGTTCAATTGGTCCGTATAATTCAAACATATTGATATGAACATCCACTAGCCGTAACCGGTTTTTTTCTACCTCATCTGAATAACACATACAGGTTTTTTGATGAGCACTAACCCGTCGCTGGCTGCCGTGCAAGCCGGACCGCAGGCTTAAGCCCCACGCCAGTGGACGAACATATTCCAGAGCAACACCATAGTTCAAAGCGGGTGGGGCGTGCTGGGTGTGCAAGCGGGCATATTGGAGCCCTCCGGTAAGATAGAAAGCAGGAATTTCGCCCGGTGGATAATGCGCTTGCGATGCATGGTGGATCTGGGTGAGACCGCCACCTACCCAGGCAGGATACCCAATGATACCGGTTAAACTGATCAGTCCGATTACCGGT
>CAZXFH010000011.1:0-83533 GCA_964640055.1 uncultured bacterium
AAAAAACCGACGATACCACACATTTTTTTACTGCTTAGAAACTTTCTCTACCAAATATTCATCATTTTTCTTGGCTTCTAAAAAGCCCCGCATGATTATTTCACTTAGCAACCCGACAATTATAAATTGTAATCCTCCCAACAGGGAAAATAGCAGAATAATCAAAAAAGTTTGTCCATCAATGCCCCATTGAAATATTTTGCCGCTCATAAATAAAAGGAAAGATAGTATACCACCCATGGAAGCAGCAAAAGTGGCAAATTTTCCGAAAAATAACAGCGGATGGGTTTTAAAACCGGTAAAAAAACGCAGCGTGATCATATCCAGGACAACTTTCCAAACCCGTTCAAGGCCATATTTTGTTTTGCCAAATTGTCTCGGATAGTGTTTGACCGGTATTTCCGCCACTTTGATTCCCAGCCAGGCTGCATAGGCCGGGATAAAGCGATGCATCTCACCATATAATTTTAAATTCTTGACAATTCCTTTTTTATAGGCTTTCAAAGAACATCCGAAATCATGAATTCTGATGCCCGTCCCTTCAATCAATTTATTGATAATCCGATTGGCTATCTTGGATGGTATTTTACGTTTAAAGGCCTTGTCTTTCCTGTTTTTTCGCCAACCACTGACCAGATCATAGCCTTCTCCCATTTTGTCCAGTAAACGGGGAATATCCGCTGGGTCATTCTGCAGATCGGCATCCATAGTGATCACCACATCGCCGGCTGCATATCTGAAACCGGCGGCAAAAGCAGCTGTTTGTCCATAATTACGCCGAAATTTAATCACAGCTATATGATTATTTTTTTGAGAAAGATCATTTATTATTTCAGGGGAATTATCTGTACTGCCGTCATCAATAAATATGATTTCATAATTTTTATTAAGGTTCTCTAATACCTGATTCAATTTATTATATAAAATAATGATCGATCCCTCTTCATTATAAACCGGAATCACGATGGAGATATCTATTTGTTCATTTCTCTCCTGTTGTATATCGCTTGAATCCATAATCTGCATGGGATTGATGGTATTGCTCAGCTTGATGGTATCTTTCTCAAAAGGTGCTGATTTCAGGATGGGAATAAATTCCCGCCACACATCAATGGAATCACTCACCTTGCCTTCCACTGTGTAAGTTAAGGCCAATAAGGCGCGGATATTTTCAGCTTCCGGTTCAATTTTTAGGGCGCTGCGTAAATCCGCTCTAGCTTCCGTTAATTTACCCAGGTTTAAACGGCTATACCCCCGGTGATAAAGTGCATTCACATTTTGAGGATCCTTCCGGATAATGTGGGTAAAAGCCCTGACCGCCTCTGCATATTGTTTTAACAGTGAATAAATCACCCCTTTATTAAATAAGAGTTCTATATCTGCGCCATCCGCCCCTAAATAAGCCTCAATAACCGCCAACCCCTTTTGATATTCTTTTCTCTCGGTGTACAGACTGGACAGATTGACAGCCGGTAAATTAAAGTTCCGGTCAATTTTTTGGGCTTTTTTATAATAATATTCTGCTTTTTTGTAATTACCTGTCTCATGATAAATACTGCCCATATCATTACATATTTCTACTTTCTGAGGGGCAGACTCGTGCGCATCCTGCAGATATTTAAGGGCGTATTTTAGTTTTCCCTTTAAATAGTATATGCGCCCTAAACCGTAAAGGGCTTGGTGGTTTGTTTTATCTATATGATGGGCTTTTACAAAATATTTCAATGCTTCACGATACTGGTGAATATACAGGTGTATCTCCCCCAGTAATAAATTCAAATGCAGGTCAAGCGGATTTTTCAGATAAATTTCTTCCAATACATCCAGGGCTTCCGCATAATTCTGGGCCTGGATCTTATCCTCTATCTTACCAATTTCCTGGGAAGTAATATTTTTAAGGTTATCTGTATCGGTGAAATATTGTGCCTTCATCTGCTCACGGCTTCGCCTCCCTTAGTCCCATTAACCGGTTAAAGGAGGCAATTTAAATTGTTAATAATTAATTACTTGGAACGACACGTTGTTTTTGCAGTTACCGTTAGTGTCATCCCGCTCATCAGGCTGCTATCTATGCTTAAACAGAAGTGATAAACACCATCGACTTCCATTAGCCGCACAGGAAAATAATCGGGAAAAAAGATACATTACAATTTTGACAATGTATTTAATAATCAGGCCGATAAAAAATCTGGCCCTGACTTCAAATCCTCTTGGCGTCACCCACCGATGCATATTACGACCTTTTGATCAAGTCCTTCAACATATCGGGTTGATTGATATCTGAAACCAGCGAGGCCTGGTTTTCTGCTTTTATACGTTTATAAACTTCTTCGCGGTGAACGGGAATACGGCGCGGGGCACTGATGCCTATTTTAGTCTGGCCGCCGGATGATTCCAGTACCGAAATGACAATGTCATTTCCGATGCGGATACTTTCATTACACTTCCGTGTTAATACCAGCATTCTCCCTCCCTGGAGATGTAATTGCTTTATTTTTAATGATTGATTTCATTTTATTGGCTCACATTGGCTACTTTTAATGGATATTCACCCTGTAGATTCTTATGGTCTAAAATAATCTGGTTGCCTTGGCCACACTGCTTATTGACAATTAAAGGGGCTTTCGTATTGGCGACGAACTGTTTGGTCTGCGGTTTGACTCTTAAAATAACAAATATTTCAACATCCTTCTGGTATTCCGCATTTATCTTGTGTAATTCCCCTTTGGGAATAGAGACATTTTGATAAGGTTTTAAGTACCTGGCGTTCAGCACGATCATGCCTAACTCCGGCTCCTCCAGAGAACGAAATAGTTGGAAAGGGGGATAGTCCTTTAATTCTTCAAAAGTAAATTCACATAGATTTTCAAATCCCGGTATTCCATAGTGAAAATTGATCGGTTTCCCGATTTTTTCCACCGGCCCGAAAAGAGTCGGGGTTTTCTGTTTGGCTTGTTGATATTGTACTTCTCTGGACATAACTCTTTATCTGATGAAATTTAGTATATTAAAATGGATTGCATCCGAGGTGGTTTTTAAGGCGGCTTTATAGGCCATTTCCTGGGCATTGTAATTGGTTATTGCCTCGGTTATATCGGTGTCCTCTGTCTTTGATAAATAGGATTTCAGGTTGAGATTGGCTGTTTCCAATCGCTGTTGGGTCGCTTCCAGCTGTTTGCGTAAAGATCCCATGGCAGAGTTTACCGACAGCAATTGGTCAGAAGAATCTTTAATAGCATCAATTGACTGGCTAACTCCTAGGGTATCGTCGTTTTCCAGGGCTGTTTTCAGATCACTTAGCGAGGAAAATATTTGGGTGTTCATCAGCTGAGATCCTTGCACATTAATAGCAACATTAAAACGATCTGCCACACGCCGATAGATTGTATTGGCATTTCCCTGATAATCAACCGTCGACCCATCATAAGTAAAGGGCGCATCTCCTTTGGTGAGTGTGCCGCCAAATAGATATTTATCCATATAAGTACTGTTCCCCAAAGAAACAATTTCTTCAATAATATCGTCCACTTGTTCTGCCAGTGCGTGGCGTGAGCCGCTGCTGTTATTGGACAGATCCGCTGCTTGAGTAGCTACCTCTTTGGCATCCATGATCCGGGCATGGATTTGGTCTAGGACCTCAGTTGAAGTGCTGATCCAACCTTTCGTATAGGCCAAGGTATTGAGATACTGTTCGTTTTTATTGATCATGTTCCGGAAGCGGTTGCCTTTGGAAAATCGGACAGGATCATCCGAAGCCTCCCGGACCTTTTTACCGGTTGAAATTGCATTTTGTTCCGTATACATATTTTCCCGAGTCTGCTGTATATTTTTCAACAGATTACGGGCGATCATTGATTCTGTAACACGCATAGCATCCCCTTTAGCACATATTTCTATTTTTTGGGCTTAATCTCATACATATTAGACTAGATTAAATTCAATACAGTCAGCATCATATCATTTACGGTATTCACAACCTTGGCGGCGGCTTGGTATCCCTGCTCGTACTGGGTTAAATTAACCATTTCTTCATCCAGCGAAACCCCAGAAATCGAATCCTTTTGGTTTTGTAAATTTTGCACGACCTTCCCTTGACTGGTGCTTAAATATTCGGATTCCTGTATTTTACTACCGATTTCAGTCACCAGAGAATTATAAAAATCCGCTGGGGTTGTTCCTTGCAAACTATCGCGGGACTGAAGATCGTATATGGCCTGCGCAATGACACCATTGCCAGGTTCATTATCTCGATTAGTAGTAGCGATCAAGGCCGGATTGGACCGGACTTCACTATTAATTCTAAAATTTCCTGCAGTGGTAACATCCTCCGCAAAAAAATTAATACCGGTGGTTCCTTCGGTATTATATCCATTTTTATGGATGGCATTAACTTGATTGGCAATATTTTTCGCCAGGGTGTTTAACTGCTCTAAATAATTGGGGATATGCTCATTATACATTTCAATCAGACTGCCGATCTCCCCCGAATTGATGGATACCTGCTGGTTTGCTTGGCCGCTGATTATATTAATCACCGACTGATCACCCTCACCGCTGCTGCTGACACTGAGCTCATTAATCGTATTATGAGATACAAGGAGTTGACCACCCGCAAACAAGGATACCTGTCCCTTATCGCCTTCACGTACTTCAATATTGATAAGGTCTGATAGATCCCGGACAAGTAAATCTCTTTGATCCATTAAATCATCTGATGAGTTCGACATGATCTGTTTATTTAACTGTTTTAACTGGCTTAATTTCTGGTTTACGACTTCTACTTTGCGTCCTACATCTCCATGAATACTATTTCTTAATTGATTTAAATCATTATAAACCCGGTTAAAATTTTGTGCCAGCGATAAGCTCTTATCCCGGACAATCGTACGCCCATACTGACTTTCAGGATCATTGGCCAATTCACTCCAGGCATTCCAAAATTCCGTCAGGGTATTGGCCAATCCCGATTCATAGGGTTCCCCAAAAATATCTTCCACTTGCTTGAAGATCATTTCATCCATTTCATATTTTTTAAAATAATGGTTCTGCCGGCTTAATTGGTTCTCGATAAAACGATTATGAACCCGCTGCAGGGTTTCATGGGAAGTCTGACTATTAATTTGATTGAAACCGAGCAGCGATCCGTTGAGCGCTTCAAAATTAGTGCGCCGGCGACTGTAGCCCTTGGTATTAACATTAGAAATATTTTTAGAAGTAACATCGATGGCTGACCGGTGTGATAATAGGGCGCGTTTGGATATATCTAAAATACTGGAAATTGACATAAATCCCTCAAATTTGAAAATCTAACATTTTATTACCGGCCTGTTTCATATGCACCACACCATCCATACCATAAACATTATTATCCTCGTTATCCACATTAAGAAACAGATGGGCCAATCCTTTAACATGTTCAATTGAAAAATCCAGTAATAGTTTGTTCTCATTATTGATCCGGGTGATCTGGTTTAAAACATTTTTTAACCGGTAGCGTAAATTTGACAATTTTACTGTATCGGCTGTGTCAGCCATTTCAATAAATATTTTCAACTTAGGCTCCGGTTCTTTCAGGTTCAATTTTTGCCTAAGCCGCTTTTGCATCTCCTGACGTTTTTTTGCAATGGCTAAACTTTCATTAATTAAGGTTTTTTCTGTAGCGACGAACTCTTTTAATTCCTCAATCTGACCGGCAATGATGGCGTCCTGCTTTTTTTGAATCACCCCGGCCATCTTTTCATACATAGCAACTTCTTGGTTCAGGATATTGATTAATCCTTCAAAGGGGTGCATTGTCTCAACGTCAGTCATAAATTTACTCTTCCTTTACGCTTTTTATGAAATCCAGGGTGTTTATTTCGGCTGCTGCTTGTTTGGATTGAATTTCCTGCAGCTGCATCATTTGCGTATGGTCCATTTTTTTCAGTGAGTTGAAAATCACTTCTGATAAGCCAACACCGCCACCCTCCGCCAGGGCTTTACCCATGATCGAGCCAAACATCATGGAAGGCAGATTATTATCTGAACCACCCCAAGGATTCTTGGGGATGGTCTTGCGCATGGCTTTAACCATTTGGGTTAAGAATATGGCCTCCATTTCCCGTGCTTGCTCCCGAATTTGGATATTCCGGGCCTTCTGCGTCTGGGGCAATCCTTGGTTTTGCTTATTTACAATACTATCACTCATCAGCTGGGTTGCTATCTTTTTAATGTCCAATTCCATCACCCAAACTCACATAATAATTAGCTCAGCATTCAAGGACCCGGCTTCCTTGATGGCTTGAAATATGGCAATAATATCCCGCGGCCGCAGACCCAGTTCGTTCATAGCAGCGGCTAGGTCCCTGACCGTTGCATTTTGCTTTATTGCCGCCGTAGTGGCAACATCTTCCTGAACTGTGGTTTCGGTAACATACTCAACCACGGTCCGGCCGGTATTGCTAAAAGGAGCGGCAGGTTGCGAAATGATCGGTCTCCGCTTGATCTGAATGGTCAAGGCGCCATGGGAGATCATTATTTCACTGATCTTCACATTGCCACCGGCTACCACTGTGCCGGTCCGCTCATTGATCACCACGCGTGCGTCAATATCCGGTTCCACAGTCAAGGTTTCCACACTGGCAATAAAAAATACCACATCCTCTTTGGTCGTCACATCACCCGGTAAATCGATCTCGATTACTCCCCCGTTTATAGGCCGTGCCAGTTGATTATTCCGATTGCCACTCCCCCGGTCTATCAGCGCTTTGTTGATTTTGGCCGCAATGCGGCCGGCTGTCACAAAATCGGACTGATTTAAGAGCAGACGCACCGGCTTGTCCAGTTGAATCTGATTCTGAATCGGCAGTGCCTCTATCAAAGTCGCGCCGTTGGGAACCCGTCCGGTCAAGGCATGGTTTTTACGCACTTTTTCCCCGGCTGTGGTTTCTATATTATAGCCACCAATCGAAATAGGCCCCTGAGCCTGGGCATAACAGGTTCTATCCGGAGTTAACAGTGGTGTCATCAGTAACACGCCACCTTCCAGACTGGTCGCATCCCCCAGTGAGGAAACATTGACATCAAAACTGGAGCCGATTCGTCCGAAAGCGGGTGTTTTGGCGGTAACCATGACTGCGGCCACATTGCGGGTCCGTAAATTTTCCCGGGGCACTGTGATTCCAAAACGCTCCAGCATATTACTAATACTCTGTACTGTAAAAACAGCCCCATAATTGCGGCTGGCCCGATCTCCGGTACCATTCAGCCCGGTAACAAGGCCATATCCAACCAGAGAGATCTGTTGCGTGTTTTCCACCCGGGATATATCTTTCAGGCGTACTTCTGCTTCAGATAGTGACCCTAAAACAACGAACATAAGAAAAACTAAAATAACCGGTTTTTTTAGATATGCTCTCATCATCCGATCACTCCGAACAAACTGGCGGCTATCAATCCAATCCCTAGCACCCAGGTGAACAAACGGTTAAAAGAACCCGGCTTTAAAAACTTATTGGTAACACCACTTTTACGGTAAATGATCTGCGCATTAGCCACATTATAGGAATATACGGTGTTATCGGTATGTATATCACGTGAACGTACCAACCCTTTCAACTGCATCACATTTTTTTCACCATTGACTTCCAAAGTTCGTTCTCCTTGAATTCGGAACATTCCATGGCCGGTCTCTTCAACAATGGTGGCGGATATCTTACCGGTTAAACGCTCACTCTGTTTTGTTCCCTCCTGTCCGTCATAGGAATTGCTTAAACCACTGGATGCCCCGAACAGAGGCAAAAAATCGGTTATATTGCCTTTCATGGAACCTTCTGCCGACAGATCTGAACGCGAAGAACTCTTTACCTTTGATTCTCGGGATGCATTGGCCTGCTCTACGACCAATACCGTAATCACATCTCCTACCTGATGCGCCTTTAAATCGGAAAAAAACGATTGGGCGCTCTTCCCGGTGGTCTGTGCCCCTAAAAAACAAATACTCAACACACAAATTAAGACAATAGAAATTGTATTCTTCATAGTCTTCTCTTTATAATTCAACCTGCACCAATTCTGGTGATTTTAGTTGCCCTTGCATCTGCCGGCGGCTGGTTTCTATCATCACCGGAACCGGATCACCGATCACGCCATCCTGTCGCACCCAGCCTCTGGTTTTAATTATAATATTTCCGCTAATAAGATGAACCGCAACCTTTTCTCCCCGCTGAATATCCGGTTTATGTTTAAGCATGGCTTTTGTAATGGGCTCACCTTTCCGAATCAATTGTTTGCAAATCCATTCGGCTTCAAAATCAGTTTCCCGAAAATATTGAGACAGGTTGGCGGAAACTTTTACCGGCTGCAAGGCAACTTTTTGAGCACTTAAAGTTTCGCCGTAACTCAGCTTTTCCTGGGCCACTAAAACCGGTAAAGTAAGACTCGTGCTCAGGGTAATACGATGGGTATTTTGCAGCTGCTGACCTTGCCAAACCTCCAACCACAGAGTCTGATGTCCCAGTCGAACCGGGAATTGATTTGTTTTTAAAGTAATTCGCTGCGCCTGTAATGCTTTCTCATTAAACGAGGGGGCATGATAGATTTTTAACTCGATTTTATCAGGAGAAACTTGCAGTTCCTTCGCAAAGTAATCTACGATTTGCTGCTCTATTTTTTGAGATAATTGCGCGGAGCCGGTTATCGAACCGCTTAAAAAGAATAAGATTAAAAATAAACAACTAATTATCTTAAACTGCATACTCGTGATTTATCGTTTGAGGTGATTGGTCATGGCTAAAATTTCATCGGCTGTCTTAACGGCTTTGGAGTTGATTTCATAGGTCCGCTGGGCGACGATCAGATTTACCATTTCCTTGACAACATCCACATTGGACTTTTCTAAATATCCCTGGAGTGTGGAACCAAAGCCACGGTCGCCGGGTAGGCCATAGGTCGGTTCGCCCGAGGCCTCTGTTTTTTCATATAAATTACCTCCGATAGCACGTAATCCGGCTGGATTCATAAAAGTAGCGATCTCGATCTGTCCAATCTCTTCCGTTTCGTTCTGACCTTCGATTTTTACCGAAATAACACCATCCTCGCTTATCTTTACGGAAGAGGCCCCCTCTGGCAGGGCTATTTCGGGATATAAGGTTAACCCGGAAGCAGTGACTACATTACCATTGCCATCCAAGCGAAAGGCACCGTCTCTGGTATAGGTAAAAGTACCATCGGCGCGCATTACTTGGAAGAACCCGCGCCCATTGATGGCCATATCCAGCGGATTGCCGGTTTCCTTGATCTCCCCTTGTGAAAAGGAGCGAAAGCTGGAAACCGGTTTATTACCCAATCCAATCTGAATTTCGCCAGGTTTCTCCTTATTATTACGGCGATCAACATCTCCGGATTGCAGGGTTTCATATAGTAAATCCTGAAAAGCCACGCTATTTTTCTTATAGCCCGTGGTATTGACATTGGCCAGATTATTGGCGATGGTATCTACCTTTAGTTGTTGAGCAGACATGCCCAGGGCTGCGGTCCGTAAAGAACGTATCATTTTATCATTCCTCCTTATTATCCTCTGATGCGACTGATGCGATTGGCCGCTTTGCTTAACACCTCGTCGATCAGCTGCAATGTTTTCTGCGAGCTTTCAAAATTACGGTGTAATTCCAACAGTTGAACCATCTCATCGACCGGATTTACATTTGACTCTTCCAGTCTCCCCTGAATAATATGGGGTTCTTCAACTGTTGTGGGCCAGGTCCGCTGGTCTTTGGGAATAAAACAAGCATTACCCATTTGACGTAACTCTACCGTGGGCTCAAAAGTTGATATCTGAAATTTGCCCATCAACTCTCCGTCAGCATAAATTTCACCCTCAGAATTGACATTTAGTTCGCCCGGCTGAATCCCATCGGGTGCGATATTGATCCACCCGCCTTGACCTAAAACAGCTTTGCCATCCATTGTCCGCAGAAATCCATCCCGGTCAACATTGAAATGCCCATTACGGGTATAAACTTCTTTGCCCTCTGATTCCACCGTAAAAAATCCGGGGCCGGACAGTGCAAAATCGAGCGGGTTGTCAGTTTGTTCTAACTCTCCCTGTGAAAAATCCTGTACACTTTTAATCTGATTATTGCCTTTGTTTTCCGCCTTCATATATTCTGCAAATGCAACATTTTTCTTAAACCCGACGGTATTGGTATTGGCTAAATTATTGGCCACTATATCATTCTTATTAACTTGGGTCAGCAAAGCATTTTTAAGTTCACTTAGTTTAAAATCCATTTCAGCTCATCTCCTTTTAATGCTACTACTATTTGAGCAACAACTTTGCCATCTACCCATTAAGTTCCCAAGAAAATTTGACGCCCTACTAAGATATCATCCAATTTATTAATTTTTAACATCTTATGTTATTTTTTTGAGGTTTGGATAATCAGCCAGAAATCGTGGCTTTGCCATTAATCTCTGGCTGATCACGGAATTATTTACCCGGTCGGAATTATTTTCTTTATCAGACCACGATGGTTGCGCTATGCCGGTAAACAGACCTTCGGGCCCTGATAGATCCTGATCAAATGCAAATAAAACTATTTATGATAAAATATGATCTTAATTTATATCGATCATTTTACTTGAATCTAAATAGACAGTGGATTTTGCCGAGCTGACCTTGGCTAACTTTTGCGTCACCTTTTGAATCCGTTTCGCTTCTTTGAGTATCCCGTGTAATCCTTTTTTCACCTTATCCGCATCACCAGCTTCAAAAGCAATTTCAAGGATTTCAGCAATACCAATTATTGAAGTCAGCGGATTGTTAATTTCATGATTGACAGTTACAGCTACCTGTCCAATAGTTGCCAGACGTTCTTTTTCGATCAATTTTGCCTGGGTTTCTTTTAATTTCTGTATAGTCTGCTCCAGCTGACTGTTTTTGGCTGCCAAGGCTTTCTGCAGCTGCATTTTTTCTACAATCATGGAAAGCTGCGAAGCAACAACTTCAAAATTTCCGATATCTTCCCGCTTATAATAATTGGCCTGATGGTGGCCAATGTTAAATACACCGATTAAATTTTGTGCGGTCCAAAGCGGCATGGCAACAAAGGAACTGAACCGCTGATCCATACCGGGGCGCGCCTTTTCCAGGGATTGCAAGATAATCGGTTTTTTTTGTTTACTGATCCAACTGGATATTCCGTTTCCTCGTTCAAAGCCAATATCACTGGCTAAATCAACGATCTCCTGGCCTTGACGATAGATCACTTCCAATTTATCTCGCTCGGTATTATACAGGAATAAAGTAGCTGAGTCAAACGCTACGGTGCGTTTCACCAGGTTAAATATAGCTTCAAAGGTCTCTTTTGAATCCAGACCCTTTTGCAAAATAGTCACGATCTCATTTAAAAAATGGGTGTTAAATATCTGTTTCATAATCCTTACTTCGCATTTAGTAGTTGGATCAAATTCATTAATTGGGTCTTTTCATCTTCCTTTGTGATGGGAATTCTTAACACAAACTTGGCGCCCCGGTCTTTTTTCCTCTCGACTTTGATATCACCCCCGAGCGATGCAATCACATTTTTCGAAATGGTCAATCCAATGCCCGAATGATTATCCACTTCCCGGGTTGTAAAAAAGGGTTCGAAAATTTTATCCCTGATCTCCGGCTCGATGCCTTCGGCATTGTCTTCAATCTGCACTTCTACCCATTTATTTTCCATTGACCTGACCTGAACAGTAATCAATTTTTCATAATCCTCAGTTTCCGCCAAGGCGGTAAAGGCATCAATGGAATTCTTGATGATATTGACGAAAACTTGCTCGACTAATAGCCGGTTGGTCAAGACAAAGGGTAATTTTTCCGGTTTATTGACGGAAAGGGTGATCCCCACATCATTAAGTTCGTAAACAATCAGTTTACGGGTAGCCTCGATGACTTCGCCGATATCTACCATGGAAATCATCTCATCTTCAGTCTGATGGGCATAAGACCGAATGTTTTGAATACTATCTTCCATGCGTTCAATCAATTGATTTAATTGATTGACGTCGGCATTGATCTTATCCCGTTTGATGGTCCCACTAGATAACTGAGAGGAAATTAGCTCCAAGCGCATTTTCAGCGCGCCCAAGGGCTGGGTTAATTCATGGATCAGCCCTACGGATAATTCACCCAACATCCGCAGACGATCACGGGAAATTGAAATAGTCTGTTGCCGTTTTAATTCCGCTTCCAATTGCTTCCATTGTGTGATATCCTTGGCCGTGATAATGATATAAGTTTGTTTTTCTTTTTCATCAATAACACTAAAATTCAGCATAACGGGAACAATGTGCTCCTTGTTGATAAAAACCGCCTCAATATTCTCAAAAATACCTTCATTAAAACGCTCAATAATGTGATCCAGCTTGGAAGTCCCTTCCGGCTTGGTTTCCTGGGATTCAAACCAACCATCCATGATGAATTGATCAATACATTGTCCGATTAAATCCGCTTGCTCCAACTGCAATAATTTTAAGGCACTGGTATTGGCATATTCCACTTTTCCATTGGAATTCAGTATAAAAATAGCATCCGAAATACTTTCTAAAATGGTGACAGTTGTCAGATAATCCTTTATTTTAGGTGGTTCACTCCGTTTAGATTCCATTTATTCCTTTCTAGAATCAATGAACAATAATATTGGTATGGTGATCCGAACTATGATCCTCTATCCTTTCCGTGGGATGATACAGATCAAAAACAATACGAGGGTTAATTTCCAATACTTTTAACTCTACCTCTTCATGAACATTCAATTTGTGCTTACTTTCAGTATAAATGTTATATCCCCAGATGCGTACCAGATACTTGTCATCACCAAATCTTTCCAGCACCCGCCCCTTTAAGACCATGCCTTGCTCTAAGCGCCGGGTTAAATCCTGTAGATCATTTTTGACACTATAGGGAAACAGATAAGCGACCTGGCTGTCATTTGGCATTAAATTTTCCTTTATTAACATTATAATATAAGGCAGCTTCTTCGTAAGTTAAACCCTTCTTTTTCATTATTTTTTGTATTTCTGATCTCTTTTTATCGACTTTATCATCAGTTGACTCAATATTTTCTATTTTTTTAGATTGATCCTGAGGCTGGTCAGGTTCACTCGCGGTTAGTTTTCCGTTTTTAACCGTAGATGGAGGGGTTTTTACCTGTTTAGCAGACTTTTTCAAATTATCCAAATAGGGCTTTAAGATATTACGTCCGGAATAAATATATATTATTAAAAGCGCAGCTCCGGCTAGTATGAAAAGCATGAGAACAATAAACAAGGCTGTCTGTATAGCCCTGGACAAGGTATTCCGCCAATTCAGACGGCTCTCTTTTTCTGATAGCTGTTCAGGAATGGGATCTGCTTGGGTAGCTGTTTGCGGGATTATTTTTTCTTGAGGTTTTTCTTTAGGCACAATTTCCGGGACCTTTTCTCTCTTCCGGACAGGGGTGGCATAGGATTCCGGATAATAGATCTCAAAATAATATTGTTTATTGCGAAAAGAATAATGTTGTGTCAGGTAATTAAAAGGCTGAGTTGCAACAACCAACTTTAGTGTTTTGGGTGCCGGATATGAGGTGATGATTCTCAAAGGATATTGTGCGGTGCTATCATGAATGATTTGTTTCTTATCCTCTTCAATATTTACCAGATTAAAGATTACTTCAATCCGGCCCGCAGCTGTATCCTGGACCAGGGTAGGCCTTATTAAAGATGCTTGCCTTATGATACTATCTGTAAAATGTACTTTCATCCGATGATATGCCGGTAAATTTTGTGTTTCTACTTCGATCTGGACCGGATGATTAGCCGCTTTGACTTTAATGATAACACTAATTAACAGGAGTATCAATATAAAAATTTTAGGAAAGGAATTTTTTATCTTATGCTTTTTCATTATTTCGTTAATATCCGCTCTCCTACTTACACTTAAATTATTCAATTACTATATCAATTTTACTGCCCTTTTGTTGCGAGGGATCTTTGCGGTTTTCCGCACTGGGTATTATGTTGGGCTGGTTATCATCCCATTTTTTTCCACCGGTTAGCTCTACGGAATCCTTTCTTTTCTGTTTTTGAGCGGCTTTCTTTTTTTTCTTTTTCTTTTTCTCCTTTTCCTCTTTATTATCCGGTGTATCCCGGTCCACCTTGCGGATTGAATGTATTGAACTCATGGGATTCAGATCGCTATTTCCAACCTCTTCATAAGCCATATATGAAGGTCATCCTGTTCTACTTATCAGCTAGCTTTTTTCTTAAGCTTTTTAAAGTTTCACTCATAATCTGGGACACACGGGATTCGCTGATCCCCAGCACCTGACCAATATCATTCAGTGTTAATTCCTCGTAATAATAGAGTGCCAGGATAATGCGTTCTCTTTCCGGCAAGGTTTTAATATAGTATTTCAGTCGCTCCTTAATGCTTTCTTTTTGAAAGGTAACATCCGGTGATTCCTGGTCTTTATCGGCAATTACTTCCTTTCTGGTTAATCCATCACCTGTTTCATCTCCGTCAACTTTATCATCAATGGATAGCGTAAATCCCAGATTCATTAAGTTTTGGATACGGTAGTAATCTTGCAGGGATATGCTGGCTTCTTTACAAATTTCCTGGATAACCGGTTCACGTCCCAATCTTACCCGCAGCTGATCATTGGCATGTCGTACTTTATTGATATCCTGAATCTGTTTGCGACTGAAAACACCGTACTTTCGCAGGGCATCCAATATTTCACCATGAACCCGTTTATAGGCAAAGGTTTTAAAGCTGACCCCTTTTTGCGGATCATAGCGTTCGATCGCATCCAATAAACCGATAATACCGAACTGATTCAAATCTTTTCGCTTAAGCAAGATGGTTTCCGGAACCTTGATACGCCCGATAATATATTTAACCAATGCGAGATACTTTTTGATAATTTTTTCTTTTAAATCCAGGCTTCTGGTCTGCAGGTATTCCGCTATCATTTGATCCCCTTGCTGAACACTTGCTCTGACCTTCTCAGTCATCTTTATACCTCATTTTTGGCTTCTTCTTGAGCAGTTTGTGTCTGCTCCGATTCTCTTTGACTGTGTTTCTCACCCATAACAACCACCAATCTTAACAGATGACCCGCAATGGAAAAAGTGAACAGAACACCTAAGAAAACCAAAGCACTGCGCACAAATCCGGTAAATATGGATATGCCACCAATGATACAAAGCACAAAGGTTAAAACAGCCAGAAATAAAGCAAAAGTATAAATCATTTTACTCATTTCTCTACTCCCAGGGCAACATTACGATTGGAAATAAATCTTTGGAAAAAACTGTTTTGACTTTTTTGAACATCACTGGGCAAACTATATAGATTTTTGGTAATTATCTTGATAGTACGGGCAGCATCAGAAGTGGGATGCTCCAAAAGCAATGCCTTTTGCTGACGGATAGTTTTTTTTATTAAAACAGCCTCAAGCAAAGACCCGCCGTAGGCAATATTACTATTACAAAAACGCTCGACCATTAATCGCATTTTACGAAAAATAGACTCACCCTCTTCTATATCACTGACCATATTGGCAACAAATAGAAAGGGCATGGCTGGTTTATACATTTTTACAATTTTAATCATGCCATAGGCATCGGCAATCGAGGCCGGATCGCGGGTCACGGCAATGAGTACCTTATCGGCTCCTAATACAAAGGGTAATACATTCCGGGATAATCCAGCCCCTGAATCAACAATGATAAAATCATATTCTCTTTTGGACTTTGCAAATGATTGGTTTAATTGGCGTACAATTTCATTTTCAGCTTCCAATAAGTCCACAACTGCCGATGAAGCCGGCAGAATATCGATATCGCCCGGTCCTTTACAGATCACCTGATCGATTTCTTTTCCCTCTTGAACGACATCGGAAATCGTAAATTTAGGGCGTAGGCCTAAAAACAGGTCTATGTTCCCCAGATGCATATCTGCATCGAATAATAATACCCTTTTTTTCATTTGTCTCAGCGCAATTGCAATATTAACACTTAGATTTGTCTTCCCTACACCACCTTTACCACTGGTTATGGTAAAAACTTGGGGGCCTTTTTGCTCCTTTTCCGGATTTGAGAGCTTAAATACATTGTTGTGAATCTTTTGCATTAATGAGCTCCTTTAATTCCTGATTCAATACGCTGCCAAATGACCTCTTTAAAGTCCTTACGAATATGATCGGGAACAGACTGCCCTTCACAGATTGCCACGATGGGCAGCTGGATTCGGTTTATCACGGAAATGATTTTTCCTATTCTCGGGGTTTCATCCAATTTAGTTATGATTATTCCGTTAATATCCAACATGCTATAGTGCCTGTATAAATATTCCGCGTCCTTTACATCCCGCGTTGCATCAATAACTAAAAATGTTTCTAAACTTTCAATCTGACCCAAGGTTTGATAAAGCTGCTTAACCGCCCTTCGCGAGGCATGCATAGCTGGGGTATCGAATAACAACACCTCTTCCCGGGTGTATTTACCCAGTGCACTGAGAAGGCGGCCATTTTCATTAATAAAATCAACCTTTATCCCGGTCAGGCTTGAGAATTTGTTTAAAATATTTTCCGTAGCCATGCCATAGTTATCAGTTGAAATGATTCGTTTCTTTTTTTGTCCGAAAAATTCCGGATGGGTCGCCAACTTCATCATGGTCCTGGTTTTACCGCAACCTGAAGGGCCCACCAAGGCGATTGGCTTTGGTTTATTTAAATTCCCCAAAGTGATATGATAGGGATTGAATAGTGGCAGGACATGACGCCGGATTTCTTGTAAAATCCTATGCATACCTATCTGTCCATAAGAATTCAATTTTGTGTAGGTTTTCTGGATAAGTTCACGTCCCTCTTTATTGGCCACACCAATCTGCTCCAGACGCTCGTAGGCAGCAATATAAACCTGTGGATATTTTGGAAAATAACATTTCTTGATGTACTCATTCAAGCGGGAGAGTTCATCTGTCAGAAACTTGGCTTCATCCGCTAAAAAATTATAGGTATTGTTCTGTCTGACATCTCTGTCCTCTTTTGACCGAGTTTTTGATTCTCTTAATGATAATTGCTCTGCTTGAGATTGATCTTTAAGATTGGCTCGCAGGGAAGCGGTCTGATTTTTTGGACCTTCTGAGTCATCCACAACACTTATCTGAATTAGGTTTTTTACACCCGGTAGCAGATTGGAGGACCCTATTTTTTGAGACTCAAGGATGGCCACTTCCTCACCCAGTTCGGCTTTGGCATTCTGCACGGCATCTTGAAAAGACAGTCCGATATAATTTTTAATTTTCATTGGGATACCCTATTGTTCCTATTGATTTAATCTCCGTATCAGACGTTAATTCTGAATACGCTATAACATAGATATCAGGCAGGACCGGCTCGATAAAATTCCGGATAGCTTTTCTGATGGGAGGCGAAACCAAGAGAATCGCAGCCGATCCTTCCATGACAATTTTTTCTACCTTTTGACTTAAAGAATCAAAGATCCGCTGTACCTGATCGGGACTCAAGCCTAAATTTTGTGATTGTCCATTCCCCTCTTTAATGACAGACATGATGTGGTCTTCTAAACGCGGGTCCATGGTGATAACCGATAATTTTGAACGTCCCTGTTTTAAATAATCAGTGATTGTCTCTGCCAGGGCTTTGCGGACATACTCAGTTAATACATCGGCATCCTTTGAATAGACCGCATAATCAGCCACCCCTTCTAGTATTCTTACTAAATTTCTGATAGGCACTTTTTCTCTTAAAAGATTTTTGAGAATTTGATTGATCGTTCCCAGGGGTACCAAATCCGGAACCGCTCCCTCCACTACTGCTGAATGGGTTTCTTTCAGGTGATCCAGCATCTGCTGAGTTTTCTGACGGTCCAAGAGCTGATAGGCATTATTTTTTAATACTTCCATCAAATGGGTGGCGATGATCGCCGGCGGCTCGATCACTGTATATCCCGCCACTTCGGCTTTTTCCTTTTCTCTTTTTGGAATCCAAATAGCCGGTAATCCAAAGGTCGGTTCAACTGTTTCATAACCATCTAAACGCACGCGATCATCGGGATTTAACACCAAATAGTTATCCAGGATCACTTCTCCTTTTGCTTTTTCTATTCCAAAAATCTTGAACACATATTCATTGGATTTCAACTGGATGTTATCCCGGATGCGAATAGAGGGAATTATTAAGCCCAGTTCCATGGCAATACTCTTGCGGATTGTGGAAATCCTGCCCAATAAATTCCCGCCGCGTTCTTTATCTACCAGGGGAATTAATCCATATCCAATTTCGATTTCGAAGGGATCGGGATGTAAATAATCTTCAATTTTATCTTCCTCGGCAACCCCCTCCAACTGCTCCTGTTCTTCGGTTTTAACCTCCTCCATTAAAAGCGCCTGCTTTTTTTGAGCAGTATAGGCAATCATCCCAACTCCAACCGAGATTATTGAGAAAGGAACAAAAGGCAGCCCCGGCATTAGGCCTAAAAGAAAGAGAACACCGGCACTCACCATGGCGGCTTTGGGTTGCTTACCGAGTTGTCCTGTGATTTCACTACCCATGCTGGATTCACCTGTGGCACGGGTAATGATAATACCGGCTGAAGTCGAGACAATTAGGGCTGGAATTTGTGCCACTAGACCATCGCCGACCGTCAGGATGGTATAGCGATTGGCCGCCTCAGAAAAAGCCAATCCATTCTGGAAAACTCCAATTGCCAAGCCACCGATAATATTTATAGAAGTAATCAGCAGTCCCGCAATAGCATCTCCACGCACAAATTTAGCAGCACCGTCCATGGCACCGTAAAATTCCGCTTCCCTAGCAATTTGCTTACGGCGGCCCTGTGCTTCGATGTCATCGATCAAGCCGGCATTCAGATCGGCATCAATAGCCATCTGTTTCCCGGGCATGGCATCCAGTGTAAAACGGGCGGAGACCTCGGCAATGCGGCCAGCCCCTTTGGTAATGACCACAAAATTTATTATCACCAGAATAAGAAATATTACCACACCCACCACATAATTACCCCCAATCACAAAGCTACCAAAGGAATTAATAATTTCCCCGGCATATCCGCGCCCCAGGATCAAGCGGGTTGTGGAAACATTCAAAGACAACCGAAATAGGGTTACAATTAATAAAACACTGGGAAAAACAGAAAAATCCAAGGGGTTGTAGAGGTAAATGGCAACAAACATTATGACCAAGGCACCGGTAATACTCATGACCAGGAATATATCCATGATAAAGGGAGGGATGGGGAGTACCATCAAGGCCAGGATAAAAATGACAATCAGAGCCAGATAGATATTACTACTTTCAGATATATGTCCTGATTTAGCCGGATTAGGCATTTACAGCTCCTGATGGTATTGGATTTCTTTTTTGACGCTTCTGGAAAATCTTAGCCAATATTTCAGCCACAGTCTGATAAAATATCACCGGTATTTCCATCCCAAGAGGGGTTGTTTCATATAGGCTACGGGCTAAGGGCTTATTTTCGACAACAGGAATGTTATTTTGTTTAGCAATCTCTTTAATACGCTGTGCAATTTTACGTTTGCCTTTTGCCACGACGGTCGGGGCATCGGATTGTTTCTGCGGTTTATACTTAATGGCAACGGCAATAAATACCGGATTGGTGACTACAACGGTTGCATCCGGGATAGCCGCCATCATCCGTTTGCGGGACAGCTCTTTCTGTACCGACCGAATTCTGGATTTAATTTCCGGGTTACCCTCTTGCTGTTTGTTTTCTTCTTTTACCTCTTGTTTAGTCATCTTCAAACTTTTTTCATACTGCCACCTTTGATAGGCGAAATCGAACAATGCCAGGATAAATAATACCACTCCGGTTTTCACACCCAATTCCAGAAATACTTTCCCATAGAAGGCCAGCAGTTCAGCCACAGTCACATTATGTAACAACCAGAAATGGTTAGCCAGAAAATGTTTTTTCATGACCGCATAAACAATAAACCCCACTATTATCAATTTGAAGATACCCTTTACCAAATCCACCAGAGAATTGAGCGAAAACAATTTTTTAATTCCCTGCAGAGGATTAATACTGGAAAATTTGGGTTTCAGGGCTTTTTTCATGAACCGTAACTGAAATTTATCCTGGGCTAGATTGGCAACCACTGCGATCAAAACTATTGCAAGAAAGAAAAAACCAAAAGTTTTGACAAAAAACGTAATCACAAATATTACATATTCTGGCACCGAGGTAACGGTCATATCGATGCTGGATAGATTCAAATAGATATATTTGACAAAATCGGTAAAGCCGGACATACTGGAAAAGCCCATAAAACTTAGAACCAATACGCCCAGCAGTAAAATTCCAGTAGAACTAACATCCTGACTGCGCGCAACTTTACCTTCATCAACGGCTTTTTGTCGCCGGCGAGCGGTTGGTTTTTCAGTACGTTCTTGAGCGGGCTTCTCAGGCATCCACCTTATCCTTTTAGATTCAGTATTGAGGTGTTCAAATAAGAAAACATCTCATTATAAAAGGAATCAAAGATCAACTGAAAGATGTTAAGGGAGGTCATCAAAGCAATTAATCCGGTTCCTATTCTTAAGGGGAGAATAATAAAAAAGACATTCATCTGGGGCATTACACGGACCAGAAAAGCGGTAGCGGTTTGAATCAGCAGCAGTAGAATCATGGTTGGTCCGGCAAATCGAATCGCGATCCGAAAAGCTTCCGATCCGGTGGCAACGATATGACGCCCCTGTTCCGCGGGGTAATTGGCCATTCCCAACGGGATTACTTTGAAATTTTCAAAGATTGTGCGAATGAAAAGATAATGGGTATTGGTAATTAAAAAGTATAGCATGACCACCAGCATTAAAAAAGGACTGATAATATTGCTCTGTTTCTGAGTTGCCGGATTAATCGATTTGGCCATGAAAAAGCCCATCTGACGTCCCATAAAGCTACCCGCCATATTAAAACTCTCAAAAATCACCAGCGTGCCAAACCCTATGGTGACCCCCACAAATAATTCCATCGCCATCAGACCGGTCAACTTTAATAGTGAATTAATATCCGGAAAACGAATCGAAAGTGAAGGCGCGATTAATAGCGTAAAAGCAATCGCGATCAAGGCCTTAATTTTATTATTGATCACCGGAGAACTGATAATCGGCAAAGTGATAATCAAACCCGAAATGCGGGCCAGAATTAACATATAGCCCGGGAGTAATTGCGGTAGATGGTCAATTATTTCAAACATATTTAGGGAGCCATTTGAGGAATTTGTCTGAAAATTTCTTGCGTAAAGTTTAAAATAACATCTAAAAACCAAGGCATTAAAAGAATGGCCACCAGCGCTACAGCCACCATTTTGGGAATAAGCGTCAGGGTCATCTCCCGGATAGAAGTCACAGTTTGAAACAGGGAAACAACAATCCCCGTAATCAGTCCGGCACCCAATAAGGGGCCCAGAATAAAAATAGCCGTTCTCAAGGTTTCCTTGGCGATAAAAATTAAATAATCAACTGTCATGGCTAAATAAATCCTTTAACTAATGATTCAACCGTTAAATGCCACCCATCTACCAATACAAACAATAATATTTTTAGGGGCATTGAAATTAGCATGGGAGGCAGCATAAACATTCCCATGGATAAAAGCACACTGGCAACCGTGGCATCGATTAATAGCATAGGCAAATATAGCAGGAACCCGATCTGAAATGCCGTTTTGATTTCGCTGATCATAAAAGCGGGAATTACAGTCGCCAAGGAAAGTTCCTGGGGCGTATTGGGACGGGATTCATCTCTTAAATCCAGAAAAAGTGCCAAGTCACTTTCTCTTGTTTGGTTCAGCATGAACTTTTTAACCGGTTTTTGCATCCCCTGAAGAGCCTCACTCTGGGTGATCTCCTCACTTAAATACGGCTGGATCGCTTGGTCATTGACTTCATTAATGACCGGCTTCATGATGAAAAAAGTGATAAATAAAGCCAACCCCACTAATATTTGATTGGAGGGAACAGTTTGTGTGGCCAGCGCTGTACGTAAAAAGTGGAATACGATAATCAGCCGGGTAAAACTGGTCATCATAATCAATATGGAAGGGGCTAAAGACAGTACCGTGAGTAACAAAACAATCTTCATACTCAGCACAAAATCATCGGGATTATCAGCCTCTTCCAGCCCCAAGGTGACTTTCGGGAGTGGCGACTGTGCGTGCAGGAAGAGGGGTAATCCTATTATCAGAATTAACAGCAGTATTTTTACTTTTTTGCTATTTAGCAAGGAAAACTTGATATTTTAACCTTTATTAAATTTTATGCGTTTCAGGACTTTGGAAAACTTATCTGAATCATCCGGGTTGGCTGGCTGTTCGTGCTGCAGCGCTTCTTTTTCCGCTGCACTAATTTCAAATTCCTTGATCAGGTTAATGGCATGATCAGTTACGCCCAGTAATAATTTCCGATCTTCGATGCGTACCATCATCAGATAATGCTTTTGTCCAAAATATCTTTTCCCGATAATGTCCATGTCCAATCCGAAAGTCTTGGCAGAATGAAATTTCTTTTTAAATAAAATCAGGCCAATGGTAATTACCAGAATAAACAACACACTAATCATAATGGTCCTGGTAATGCTGCTGCTATAATCCTTTTCTAGACCCCCATTTTTCCCCTTTTGATCGAAATCCCTATTCAGTGCAGCCTGCGAGCTGTCGGTCACGGCAGAGTCCTTCCCGATCCTTTGAACTGTATCTTGCGTTGCGGAGTTTTGAACATTATCCCCTGTTTTGGACAGTGTCATCAAAACCCCAATAACAGCAACAAAGGTAAAAAGTATTGCCACGAAATAGGATTTAATGCGTTGCGACTTATCGTTTTCTTTTACTTGCATCTATTTTAAACTTTTTATCCGTTCTCTGGGCTCAACCAAATGGGTGATTCTGATCCCAAATTGTTCATCCACAACCACCACTTCGCCCTCAGCTAATTTTCTACCGTTTAAATATATATCCAAGGGTTCACCGGCGGTCTTCTCCAGTTCGATAATTGACCCCCTTCCCAGCTTTAATACATCTTTGATTGGGATAGATTTACGGCCCAGTTCAACTACGGCTTCCAGTTGCACATCCAATAGCATGTCCAGGTTGCGTGACCCACCATTCCCCTCTTCTGATGAATCAAAAGGTTGGAATTCAGCTGGATTCACATCCACTTTTTCTGCCTCCGTCTTGGAAGCCTGAGCCTTTTCTGTGGCTTCACTATCTGTGCTTTCATCAAACTCCGCATAAAAATAATGCATGATTTTGTGCTGTTTTTCCCCCATACTCAGCTCATACTGGGCGCCGAGACCATCTGATACAGCGGCATCATCGGGCATATCAGCGATATCTTCCACCCGGGAAACTTCCAGGGACTCAAATTTAACCCCTTCTGTATCCTCTTCCAGAAAGGACTCCAGCTGTCCAAACACCTGCTTGATACCTTCCTGAATTCCTTCCAAATGCTCATCAGCAATATTCTCGGCGGGATCGTCACCGACCATACTTGCATAGAAATCCAGAACCAGCTCCTGCGGTAGTGACAGCCAATGAGTCCATTTATTCTGACCCTGACACACAAATTGAAAAAAGACACGCGGTAATTTTTCTTTTTCCAAAAGCGTGCTCACATCGGTATCATCTTGTAGTTGATGCTTCAATTCGATTGTTTGACCGCATAGTTGATTAAGTGCTTCGCTGATCGGTTTTAGAAGAGATTTATAGGTATTAGCAAATTGGGATTTCATTTTTTCAATACTCATTGTTTTCTCCTCCCACTAAATCATTTATCTTAATGGCATAATTTTTACTTTTCTCGCCAATGTTGGCCTGAAAGATTGTTTTATTTTGGGCTGTGACCGGAATACTATCGTTCAGGTGAGTTCCCAGCGGTAGCACGTCATTGACTTTTAAATCAATAAATTCTTTTATGGACATCTTGCATTTGCCCAATATTGCCCGGAGATCAACAGTGGTTTCCTCCAGATTTTCTTCCAACAATTTCTTTTGTGCCTGTGTTAAATCCTGGCTGCCAAACATAATTTTATTTTGAATTTCCGGATTTGATAGAATATTAGAGATCCATACATAAGGATAGCATATATTCATCATGGTGGTATTGTCTCTGAATTTGACTTCGATCGAAACCACAATTACCGGTTCTGAAGCGGAGGCAATCTGCACAAATTCTGCATTATGTTCAAAGCGATTAAAACGACAATTAAACTTTCTGACCACACTCCAATTATTGGATATTTCCGCCGCCATTTTATCGACCACCCGCTTCATGATCTTACGTTCTATAGTGGAGACATAATGACTACTAGCAGCATAGGTTCCCTGTCCCCCGAACAACCGCTCAATGGTAAGGGCAATAAATTGGGGACTGATTTCAAGAATAAACCGCGAATAGGGATTATCAAATTCACCCACATAAAGTGCACCCGGCGACGAGATTGACATCACAAACTCTGAATACATGATCTGATCAATACCGATTAAATTCATTTCAACGATCATTTTAAGCTGCGCGGAAAGGAAAACGGCGATTTTACTTACTAGGGCCTCATGGATATTATTTAGCAGACGCAGCTGCTCCTTGGATATCAGATGCGGCCGTTTAAAATCATACAGGGTAACTTTCTTTTTCTTATAAAAAGACTCAGAATCAATTTTATCAGCATCTTTACCTTCACCAACACTGCTCAATAAGGCATCTATTTCTTCCTGAGACAGTACTTTACTCATTTAACTCTCGCTTTTTATTGAACCACTAATTTTAAATAATAAAGACTATCGATTTTTCCGCTGAACAGACGGGCATTAATGCGCTTCATCAGTATTTGGGCTGAAGAGTCCTGAAAGCTGGGTTTTAAAAAATCATTGGTGGACTTCTCCCTGAAATACCGAATTAGCATATCCCGTATCTGGGGCTCCCGTTTTTCAAGTTCCTCTAATAGATCTTCTGAATCAGCTTCCAAAGCCAAGGCTGCCATCACAAATCTTAGACCATAGGACCCAAAAGGATTTACGGTTAATTCTTCAATTTTATATATAGGTCCGATTTCCTGCTCTTTCAACTTTTCTTTCTCAATATCAGACACTTCTTTTTTCTCTTTATATTCCTGATATTGCGGCCAGAGTACGTGTTTTGATAATAAAATAGCACCTACAGTGGCCGCAATAATAAACAAGATCAGTAAGATCCATTTAATGTTTTCGATCAACATCGATGGTTTTGATTTTTTATCAGTAGGCTTAGCTGCTTCTTTTGAAGGCTTTTTGGATTTATCGCTTTTATCAGGTTCCTTTTTTGCCATTATTCATCTCTAAATATTAGGAACATATTTACTACTCTGAGGCACTTCTCTAAGCATTCCTTTTTTTTAAATTCAAAATTTATGCCACCCAGTCAGATATAAATCATATCCCCAGGGAATTAATTGCAGTAGGTTATTTTTAACCCGTTTAAAATAAGAATTAAGCATTAATCCTGGACGATAAAATCTCAAAATTACAATTCTTGCATCTCACATTACATGGTATAATGGTGATCACTAAATTTGCCTTACGGATAATATCCGGCTCCCATAACACGGTTGAGAGGACCCTGAAAGACAAATAGGGGAAATTATTTCCTGGTCACTTTATCTTTTTCCTAGTCCCGGGGTTATGTAATGGTAGCAAAACCTGAGAGGTTAAAGCTGTATCTCGAATTCTATTGTAGAATAATTACCAATTAAATAAAAATTCAACGCGCCTGTTTTTCTGGCGATTATGGGGAGAATCATTCGGAACCATGGGATGATACTGAGAATAGCCGGCAGCGATTAGTTTATCAGGGGATACTCCCGCGGAATCCATTAAAAATTTGACCACGGTCAAGGCACGGGAGACGGAAAGCTCCCAATTTGAAGGGTATTTTGGTGTATTAATCGGCAGATTATCGGTGTGTCCGCCAACAATTACATCTTCAGTTTCATGATCTTCGATTGTCTCTCCGACCAGTTTTAAGATGGGAAAAGCGCTTTGTCTCAGTGTGGCCTTTCCCAGATCAAATAAAACACGGCTACCCATACGGATCAGCATGCCACCCTCAGTGAACTTAACCGTGATATCATCCTGGTATCCTAAAGCCTTGGCTAATTCGCGCAACTCATTTATTTTCTCATTGAGTTGCATACGTGCGATTATGTCACTATCTGATACCCGGGGTCTATTGGTTTGTGCGACCTTGCTCATGCGCGGCATCACACCCAGGGCCCCCTGAAGGGCACGCATGCTAAGGGAAAATTTCACCTTATCAATATTAGAAAAGGATATAAGCAAAACAAAAAAACAGAGTAGCAGAGTCATCATGTCGCCGTAGGTCGTCATCCAGGCCGGTGATGACGGTTCACCTAAATCATCTTTCTTTTTTTTCTTTTTAGACATGAATTATTTTATAACTCGCTTTCCTTTTCATGGTATTGTCTGCGTAATTTCGGGGGTAAAAAGTTAAGTAATTTACGGCTGATACTACGGGGATGTTCGCCGGACTGGATCGCAAGGACACCTTCAACAATCATCTCCTTTATTACAATTTCTTCATCCGACCTAATTTTCAGTTTCCCGGAAATCGGTAAAAAGAGCAAATTGGCAAATAAAGCCCCATAAAAGGTGGTGATCAAGGCGGTAGCCATACCGCCGCCGATGGACTGCGGATCATCCAATCCTTTCAACATAATGATCAAACCGATCAGAGTACCGATCATACCAAAAGCAGGCGAGTAATTACCCAGGGACATAAATATTTTTTGCCCCTTCTTATGCCGCTCCATAACATAATTTACTTCCGATTCCATTACGTCCCGCAAGGTTTCCGGATCAGTACCATCCACTGCCATTTCCAGACCTTCGCGCATAAAGTCATCATCAATTTTGGATAAAGAGCGATCAATCGCCAGGATGCCCTCTTTCCGGGCTTTAATGGATAATTTTTCAAAAGTTTTAATTATCTCTAAAACGGGACTGGCATTATTGGTAAAGGCCTTTTTAACAACACGCAACACACCAATGACTTCTTTAATGGTGAAATTCACAAATAAGGCGGCGAAGGTTCCCCCAATCACAATCATTAATGAGCCAATATCCACAAAAGTATTCAATGAACCACGGCCCAATATAGCCATTGAGACCAATCCGACCCCGGACACAATTCCTAATATGGTTGCAATATCCATGTTGATGGTAACTTTCTACTTTTTTGAATTCATCCTTTAAATTTTGTAAATGATGATCTTTTCCCCGGGGTAAGGGAATTCCCGGTTTGGGAATTCCCTCTGTACCGGGGGTTAAGAACTGTTTTCATCCATAGGTAATCTACATTATTGAATTAGCACTCCGGTTATTTATCATCGCTTCAATCGGGAGGCCTGGGCTGCGACTTCTTCAAAAGTATTGATAACTTTGGCCGCTGCCTGATAAGAATTCTGAGCTTCGATCAATTTGGTAAACTGATCTGCCAAATCCACTGTGGATATTTCCAGAGACTCTGATTTGATCTCAGAATCCTGAGCACTGGCTTTTCCGATAGAAGCAATACCACTCTCTTCTGTGGGCAGAAAATTACTGCCACCTATTTTTTTCAATCCACCGGGATTACTAAACTTTGCAACCGCAATCTGGGCAACGGTTGTTTCTTCACCATTCGTGAAAGAAGCGATCACAGATCCTGTAGTATCGATTTTGAAGCCATCAATTGTTCCGGATGCGATGCCATCCTGCTCTTTAACATGTATATTAGAAACAGAATTGTATTGGGACAATCCTACAAACCCGTCTCCCGATTCCGCATGGAGGCGAAAACTAATCTCGTCGGCACCAGTCGTGGGATCTATCTTAATTGAATCCGCACCGCCGTCATAGGAGAAGGAAACTAAATTACCATTGGAATTAAAGAGAACCTTCCCCGATCCACCACTAATTAAATTCTCATCTCCGGAACAGGAAGCAGTCCAGGTCCATTCCCCCCGGTTTTCAGACTTAGTGAAAATCATGGCGACATCATGGCTACGTCCTAAACTATCAAATACTTCAATAGAAGTCGTTACCTTTGCCGTATACCCTTTATCAGTATTAGCAAAACTTGAAATTGAGATCACACCGGTATTGCCACTGGTAGCTGACAAACTGATTTGTGTTTCACTATCACCGGAAACATCATCTTGTAGAACAATTTTTCCATCTGATATTTCGGCGGTGCTACTGCCTGAATAAGCCGTATTGATCACATTAACCAGATCTCCGAGAGTGGTGCCATCATTACCGGTACCATAGGTAAATAACTGATCAATATTGGTGCCATCAGCATCACTACCTTCAATACTCAAACTATCTCCAGCGCCGAAATTTGTAGAGACCTGCAGCAGATCATTAATTTCGGTAGTAGCAGTAGCGGCTTGGCCGGAAGTAGCAGAATCACCATGGGAAAATCCCAGATCACTTAATACGGAATTAGTACCATCCTTCAGGGTTATACTGGTATCACTCAAACCATCGGTAGATCTGAATTTAAGCGTTCCATTGCTATTCACAGCTGTCAGTTTATCATCCAAATTTGAATTGGCTGCAATCTGGGTGTTAATTTCAGTTACCAAACTATCCACATCACTGTAAGTACCAGCACTCAGGGTTAGTTCTTCAGAAATATCATCACCCAGCTGATTAGTGATTTCAACAGTAAACTGATCGTTTGTGCCGGTCGTAACGGTGAGCGGTGTAGTAATTCCCGAACTCTCTAAAATGGCCTTGGTAGCGAATCCTTCTTCGGTCTCCCATAATTCCGTTACGGATTCCAACCCGGAATTCAAATTCCCGGAGACCCAGATATTATCGGTGGCCTGGGCGGGCATGACCAGATTGGAATCAATAATAATATCCTGCATAGAGTTGGAAAAGGTAGGGTTGGGTTGAGACACATCCCGCATCCATCCCTGGATTTTATACCCATCCACGTTAACCAGTTCACCTTTTTCATTAATTTCAAAGGCGCCGGCTCGGGTATACATGTTCTTTTCTCCACTATTCAGAACAAAAAAACTATCGCCCTTAATCGCCAAGTCAGTGGCTTTTCCGGTATAAGTAATGGATCCCTGTTTGAATTCAAACTGGGAAACACCGGCTACAGTTCCCAGGGTTTCCACGAAAGTCATGCGTTTACCCTTGAATCCGGGTGTGTTCAGGTTGGCGATGTTCTCACTGAGTAATTCGATGCGCTTTTGATGTTCATTCAGCGCAGCAACTGGTATTTGAAATGAAAGTGACATAAGTACCTCCTTTTACACTTGTTATCCGCTTCAATCAATCAGCGGAAGGAGGGCTTCCCCGTCAGGGGTCCAGCCCGTTAATGATTATTTTCAAACAAAAGTGACACTATCAATGTTAGTGAACACATTGCCCTGTACATTATTCTGAGGCATTGCAGTAATAACTGTTCTGTTTTTGATGCTTACAATATAGGCGCTATCATCCATCATGATTAAGGAATTAGTCGCGCCTTTTTCGTTTGCCCGTGTTACGCCATCTTCTAGGCGTTGCAGGCGCATGGGATCCATATCCATCTGCCGGTCATTAATGCGTTTGGCAGCATGGGCCGAAAATTTGAGCGGTGAGTTTTGATTTAACTCACCTTTGAGCACTTCGTCAAATTTGGGAATGCTTTTATCTGATGTTTGCGCTAATTTTCCGGCACGCTTGCCTCGCTGTGTTTTTTGAACGGCGGGGGTTTTTACAGACCCATAATGTTGTTTGATTTGCAGTTCGTTAATCTTCATCCTGTCATCCTCACTCGGTATCACTATTATTTCCGATTTCTAAAACATTAGAGAATGAAGCTTCCTGACTATTAAGCAGTAAAAACGACCCGTTTTCCGTAAATCGAACACCATTTACAATTCCGACCATCATAGGCGTTACACTTACTTTCTGGCTTTCTCCGTTGGCTGCCTTGACTTCGAAAAAGTATGTGTCATTGCTTAAGTTGAGGTCCTTGTCATTCTTACCAGCCCAATCAATGGTATGCTCTCCCTGAGATAATCCTTTTCGGTTCAGGGTTTCGATTTTTTTGCCATTGTTGTCCTTAATAGTAATTGTGACATCGTCTGCAAAGCCCCCCAATTTGAAGGATATAGAGCCGCTGCCATCTTGTTTAAAGACAACCTGATCGCCAGCCACCTTTGCCTGCTTCCCGACCAGAGTGGTGGATAAAGTGTTTGTGATCGCTTGGGTCAGTTTTAAATCCAGTTCATTACTCGCACTGAGGTTAGTACTCATATTTTCCAGCTGCTCAACCTGACTGAATTGGGCGAGTTGCGCGGAAAATTCCTGACCTTTCATGGGAGAAAGCGGATCCTGGTGCTGTAATTGCACACAAAGCAATTTCAGAAAATCATCTTTCCCCATGATTCCACCGCCTGCTAGTGAGGATGCACCCGTGAGACCGGCCTGGCTCCCACTATTTTGAATTGCACCCGTTTCGATCATATCTTCTCCTTTCTTTTTATTAAGCGATTACTTCCATGGTATTATAGCCATAGTAGCGGGGGGTTGTGCTGACCGTGCCCCCACCATTACCATGTATTTTTTCACTATTAATATTCTGTTGCTGTGCATCTCCTGCCTGCCAATAGTTTAACGAACCAAAGGCTTTTTGTTTATGTCTGTCGTTGATTTCCACATCCAGGGATGATAACAGGACCCCTTTTTGCTGTAAACTATCATATACGGAAGGCATATATTTTCTTAAAGCTGCTTTAACAGTTTCATTTTCCACTAAAATAGTGGCCTGATCTCCGGTGGGTCCCTTGGCAAACTGAATTTCTAAAGGACCATATTCTTTTCCATCGACATGAAAATTCGTTTGAGTTGTCTTCCCGCTATTGAAAATATTTACAATCTGTGTAATTTTTTCAATGAGATCAATTCTGATTCGTGATAGGCCCTGTAATTCGGTCATGTTATGGGATTTCATGAACGCAGAGAATCTATATTTAAGCAGGTCAGGAGTAGATACCGACAGCTTTTGATTATCTGTGTTAATGAACTTATCCGTCGTCAAGGTCTGCTTTTTCGCAGACAATTTAATACCTTTTTTCTCAGAAGGCTGCTCTTTGTCAGCTGACTTTTGATTACCTGATTTATCTGTTTTCTGCTGACCGGCCTGGTTCCCTTGCCTGACAGAAGATGATTTAGGGATAGAGGCTTGACTTGTATTGTCTGATTTTATTTTCCCAATTTTTACCGTTACAGCTGATTGAGATATTTTGGTATCGCCTGTATTCTTTTTCTGTTCTGTTTGATGGCCTGAATCTTGTGAGGATTGCTTTGGTTTATCAGATTTCTGATCCGCTTTTTTTAATTCATTGTGATCAATTTGACCGGATTTGTTTTTGGATGCAGAATCGGATCTATTTTGCGGCTGTTTAGTATTATTGTCGGCTTCCCGTGAATTCTGTTTTACAAATTGTACATTTTTGTCCGCTTTGTAATTTACCTGAGTTAAATCACTTCTCATCCTAGTTCGGGATTCTTGCGGCTTCCCAGACTCAGTACGCCGGCTATTTGGCTCCGAATGACTGCTGTTATGCTTGCTCCGCAACCCATCTAATCCCGATCCCTTAAATCCCTTAAGCTGTTTACCGGGAATAGTTCGGAGGTCATTTTCTTTTAACTGAGAAGCATCAATCTTATTTATCTTACCTGTGATTGGTCGGTTAAAATAGGACTTGGGTTTGCTTATCTCCTGTGAATCAGTCAAAATGCGCTTATTTTTAAAGTTATCTGAACCTGTTTTCCTAGTTTTAGCTTTAATATTCTGTAAAGCTGTTTCCATCACCTGTTTGGCTTTAAGCCCCGCGCTCAATTCTTTAATGCTATGCTCGGTTGGTGAATGTTTTAGATGATCTTTTGTAAAAGCCAATGTTTCTTTTCGCGCGCTAATCCTGGTATTTATCCGCCCCTGCCCGTGCGCTGTTCTTTGTCTGGTAATTTTTGCTTCCTTAGCAGCTCCGAAAAGTCCGGTAGCAGTTTCTTTATGGCCTAGTTTAACAGCGGCATAACTTCTATTCTGGCCCTTATAATTGCTTTTCAGACTTGCATTATCGTTTTGCGAGACCGCTGCTCTCTTATTATGTTTAGCGGATTTGGCTGTTACTTGTTTATCCTGATTAAAAGAATCCTTATCTTCCGTACCGACGTTCTTGCCACTATCCGCTTGTTTATTTTGTGAATTTAGGGCCTGATGCGCTTTGCTATCCGGCCTGATCTCATTGCTTAAATTATCTTGGTTAATTTCTTCCGAAACTCCATTTGCACGTTGATTTTCAGACAAATTTATCTGGCTTTCCGGGGATGATGAGTTTTCATACTGCATTACAGAAAGCTGTGGTTCCTGATCTAACTTGTTGATTGATTGATTTTGGTCCGGGAACAAGTTATCACCGTTGGTAATACCGGGGGATTCTTGTACTAATTCCTGCTCAAAGATCGATTTAAATATACCGGGATTTCCTTTGATACCGCTTTCCGCTAAATATTGCGGAGCCCCCAAACGATTATCAAACTTGCTTATTTGCAGCGGTGTTTTCATTTCAGAAGAAGTTTCTCTGAGTTTTAAATTTTCTCTTTCTTGAGTTTGTTTTCATCAATTCACACCTTTCTCCAGGATTTATAGTTTCAATTGTTATGCCATTTAACTGAAAGGTCATCTCCCCATTAAGCCTCACCGTTATCAATATCTATAACTAGTTGTTTTATTTGCACTTATATTATCTGCTAATAGGGGTAATTGAATCATAACCGGTTTATCAATACAGCGGGTATATATTGGATATAGGAAAATATTTCCAGGGTTTATGGAAATTGGTTCTTATTTCAAATTCAGCAATAAATTCTTCATTCAGTTCAACTGTCAAGGCTGTTCCACAGAGGTAAAATTCCTCTTAAAAACTATGGGACCAATTTTTAACCAATATGAAAGCTAAAAATGGACGGGTGACAAAAATATATTTATTGTGTTAATCGTTTGGTTATTTGTGCCGCCCGGTCAGCAGATAGGGCTTGTAATATTTTCATCTGTTTACGACTGCTCATTTGTTGATAGATCTTTATGATGGTTTGGTTATCAATCTTTTCTAATATCGGTTGTATTTCATCGACGCGCATGGCTTCGTAGGATTTGGCCAAATTCTTAATATTCTCACTTTTAGCCGTATAACTCGTTATATTCTGTTCTAACTGCTGCAGAGACCGACGGTAATCACGAATGCTGTCTGTTTTGGACTGTAATAATAGAAAAAGGCTATCTATTTTCTCATTTTGAGCCAACATAACACTGTCTTTTTGCTGAATTATCTGTATCATACTATCTCGTTCAGTCATTTCTAGCGGTGGTGATAATGAGCGTGACTGGCGCGGTTGCGGTTGGCTCACCGCCGGAGGAGTGGACTCCTGTTCCGTATAGGACAGGATCCCAAAAATAACAGCGACTAAAACAGCGAATAACACAAACCCGATAAAGATCCAAAATATTATTTTACGCATTATTCTTCCTTGGGGCCATTACTGCGCGTTCGCCGTCGTAATGCCATTTCACTTTCTTTTTTTTCATTTTCTTTCTTATTTATTTCAAGGTGTTTCTGGTAATGTCGTTCACGCAATTTTTCTAATATTTTACGCTCTTTACTGACTTCTAAGAGGTCATTACGTCTTTGTTCTACTTCTTGATTGGATGCTTTAACCTTTTCGTCCTGAGAATTAATTTTATGGTTGAGTTGATCTAGATACTCGGCCGCTGCTTTCAATTTTTCAAGTGAAATGATTTCTTGTTTAACCACGGCTTCCTTTTGACCGAGATAATAATATTTTTTCTGATTCAATTTTTCCAGTCGCTGTTCTTCTTTCTTGAGAGCCTCTTTTGATCGTTTCAGATCAATTGCTTTTAGACCTTCTTTATCCGTCTTATATTTAAATATTTTTTCCAAATTAAATTTAAACGACTTGCTCATAATACTTTACTCAATACTATTGGCCAGTTCCTTCAGCGCCTCAAAACTCTCTTTGAAAGAGGCAGATTCCTGGATATTTTGCCTCAAATATGCATTGATATGATCAATATTTTTAATGGCACAATCTACTTGTGAATTGCTGCCTCCCTGATAGGCACCAATGTTGATCAAATCTTCGTTTTCCCGGTAAATAGAAAGTATTTCCATGATTTTCTGGGCATATTGTTTATGCTCCTCACTGGTCACATCATTCTTTAGACGGCTGACACTCTCCAGGACATCAATCGCCGGATAATGACCTTTGGTGGCCAAAGATCTTGATAACACAATATGACCATCCAGAATCGAGCGCGCCGCATCACTAATGGGCTCATCCAGGTCATCACTTTCTACCAAAACAGTATATATTCCAGTGATACTACCTCTCTCAGCGGTGCCAGCGCGTTCCAGCAGACGGGGTAAGAGAGCAAACACCGAGGGGGTATACCCTTTTGTGGTGGGTGGTTCTTCGGCCGCCAATCCGATTTCGCGTTGGGCCATAGCCACCCGGGTCAAAGAATCCATTAACAGAAGCACATCCAGACCCTGAGCACGAAAATATTCCGCAATAGCGGTTGTAATCAGGGCGGCTTTGACACGCACCATGGCCGCCTGATCGGAGGTTGCTACCACAACCACCGATTTCTTTAGTCCTTCTGCTCCCAGATCCCTTTCAATAAATTCTCTGACTTCCCGGCCCCGCTCACCAACAAGTCCGATAACATTGACATCTGCATTGGTGTAGCGGGCCATCATCCCGAGTAATACACTTTTCCCGACACCACTACCCGAAAACAAACCCGCGCGCTGACCTTTGCCAATCGTAACCAGCCCATCAATCGGTCTGATTCCGGTAGTGAGATGCTGTTTGATTCTGGTCCGAAACATCGGGTTGGGCGGCGTATTATAGGCCGGCTGTTTCTGATCGGTATAGATGGCCCCTTTCCCATCAATCGGATTTCCCAGCCCATCAATAACACGCCCCAAAATTTGCGGTCCCACTGAAACTGATAAGGGTTTGGGGCTGCGGTAAATTTCGCTCCCGGGTGATATGCCTACGGTCTCATCCAGTGGCATCAGTAAAACCTTGTCCTGGCGAAATCCGACAATTTCGGCCCGAATATGATCACCCGAACGGGTTCTGATACGACATAATTCCCCCAATGTACCATCGGGTAAACTGGCTTCAATAATCAAACCGATTACTTTGGATACTTTGCCTTCGATCTGTACCGGAGAGGGTGATTGGGCCACCCAGGCCTGATACTGAAGTACTTTTTTCTTTAGAACATCCATCTATTTATCAGTATCATAGGATTTTAAGTTTTGTAGTTGCCGTGCTAGGCTAGCATCGATCTTTATCCGATTGGTTTCTATGATACAATCACCGGGTGAAAGGGCTTCATTTTCCACTAAATGTATCTTATTATTTGATGATAAGTCACTGAGTAAATCTTCTATGGAAACTTGTTTTAGCTGGGCCGGATTTAATTGGATAGTTATTTCTCCCTGGTTGATTATCTCCCCAATATGTTTCTTAATTAATTTTTCTAAATAAATACGATAATCTGCTTTGTTTTTTAGCTCCCGTTCAAGAATCTTTTCGGCTATTTCAAAAGCCAGTTCCAAAATGGGTTGGCTTAATTTTTCCAGGGCACCCCGGAAGCGGTCATCCAGATTTTGGATCAATTTTGTATATAAATCCTTATATTTTTTTTCAACCTTTATAAACTCATGCTCAGCCCGTTCTTTGCCTTCTTCAACACCCGCCTGAAAGGCTTCTTCCCGGGCTGCCTGCAGCGATTTTTCCAAAATATCGATTTGCTTTTCCAACTGATGTAATTGTTTATGATGAGATTCACCCTTATTAAGAGTATCAGAAGGTTGCTTACCAGGGCCGTTATTGGCTCTTTCTTGAGTGGATATTTGCTCGCATTTAGCCTCGGAGTAAAATTTTTTAACCCTGTTTCCTAAAGGTAATTTTATGGTCTTCATTCAATTATTTCGTCTTCCTCTTTGGTCATGCTAATTTCACCGCTTTCCTCAAGTTCTCTGACGATATCAATAACCTTTTTCTGAGCATTTTCTACTTCACGGACACGAACCGGCCCCAGGTATTGCAATTCATCTTTTAACATTTCCGCGGCCCGTTCGGACATATTATTCATGAACTTATCTTTTAATCCGGGTGTCGCTCCTTTCAACGCCAAGGCCAATGATTGAGAATCCAGCTCCTTGGTAATCATCTGGACTGCAGAATTAGAAAGATCTTCAATGTCTTCAAACAAGAACATATGATTTTTTATTTCTTCAGCCAATTTCGGATTTCTATTTTTAATATGAGTCAACACATTTTTCTCGGCCGACCGTGAGGCTGAATTTAATATTTGGGCAACTGCCTCAGAGCCTCCCATTTTACTGACTTCCTGACCAAATACGGTCCCCATCTGATCCCGCAGGGCACTTTCAATTTCCCGAATTAATTCCGGAGAAGTTTTCTCCATGGTAGCCAGACGATAAGAGATCTCGGTTTGCTGGTCCTCGGGTAATTCCGATAAGATCGTGGCCGCCTTATTGGGTTTGAGATTGGCCAGGATGAGGGCCGCGGTTTGCGGATGTTCGCTCTGTAAAAAATTAATGAGTTGTTTATCATCCACTGTTTGTAAAAGGTAAAAAGCACTCACTTCTGTGGCGGCTTCAACTTTTTGTAGAATCTGTTCCGCTTTTTTATGTCCCCACGCCTTTTCTAGGACTTCCTTGGCATATCCCATACCTCCCTTGGTAATAAAATCCTTGGCTTGTACCGACTGATAGAACTCTTCGATGGCGAGACCAATGTCATCGGCTTGGATATTCGTCATCTTGGCAATGGCAATGGTCAATTTTTCCAGCTCATCATCCGTCAAATTTTTCATGATCTCTGCGGCTTTTTTCTCGCCAACAGCAATCAAGACCAAAGCCGCCTTATCCAAATCCGATAATCCTTGCGTACCTCCTTTTTTACCTAAATCGTTCTTAACTTTATTTGCTTCAGTATTTAATTCGCTCTTAACAGCTGCTTCTTCCTGCATCTCATGCCCCTTGTTTGTCGGTAACCCAAGCCTGTATCAATTGGGCTGCATCTTCCGGTTTCTGTTCAATGAATTTCGAAACCTCATTGATCATTTTGCGTTTGGCTTTCAATTTGGCACGTGCTTCTGGACTTAATTTTTTAATAAATACATCCTCCGGAATCTCTTCCTCGTCTTCCCCCTCTTCTTGATAGCCCTGGGCTAAATATTTGCTTCCTTCCGTGGTCCTTAACGCAGCGCGGTGCTTACCACCACCAGACAGTTTTAAAACCTCTGCAGAGCCCTTCATCATTCGACGGATTAAAAAGAAAGCCACTAAAAATCCGGATACAATCAAACCTTTGTTGATCATTTCCTGAATTAAATTGCGCCGTTCAACCTTTTCGAAATAGGCTCTATCTTCCTCGATTTGTGTACGGTTAAATCGTAGATTCTTTACTTCCACCAGATCCCCCCGGTCCGCATTATAGCCAACAGCACTTTTAACCAGTTGCGTGATTTGTGCCAGCTCCTGTCTGCTACGGGGTTTATAAATCTGGTTTTTTTCACCATTATTATCCGTGCCTTCTTCGTAGGTACCATTAATTAGAACCGCCACGCTTAAGCGCTTTATATTGCCTGTATTTTGCACATGGTGCTTGACACTCTTATTGGTCTCGTAATTAGTGATCACATTTTCACGGGTGTGCTTCTCATTAGTATTGTTGAGGGAGTCCAAGTTATAGCGGGACTCAATCTGTTTCTCTTCACTGATAACCGCCAGGTTTTCGGGATCAATTTCTTCGGTTGTTTCTTCTAATTTTTCAAAATTCAGCTCCGCAGAAACTTTAACCACCGCATTTTCTTTACCAACTAAATTTTCCACAATGCGGGTGACTTTGCTTTCCACCTTTCTTTCCACTTGATTGCAGAGATTCCACTGATTGCCAGCAGTTGATAACACCCCGGATTCTTCTTTACTGCTGGATAACAAGTTCCCATCCGAATCTACCACAGCGACATCCGATGCCTCAATACCATCCACACTATTCGCTACGAGTGCGGCAATTCCGCGGATCTGACTGTCATTCAAATACTGTCCATTTTGTAAATACAGGACTACAGAAGCTTTTCCACTGGGCTTCTCTTCAAATAATTTCTCTTTAGGAAGCACTAAATGAACCCGGGAACTTTTTACTTCGGAAAACCTGTTTATCGTTTTCGACAGTTCTCCTTCCAGCGCCCGTTTCATGTTCAGTTGCTGCATAAAGGTAGTCATCCCGATCTTGGAATCATCAAACACCTGATAGCCTTTGATGGCCTCCCCTACATAGCCGGCTTCTGTAAATTCCAACCGTAATTCATCAACATGTTCAGCGGGAACCTTAATGGTCGTACCATTATTCTCTATGCGATATTTTATGCTTTTATCGCGTAACTCACTGACTATTTTAGAGGCATTACTCGGATCTAAATCAGTATATAACAATTGATATTCCGGACGGTTGGCCCAAAACAGTAATACCACAATAGCTGAAATGAGCCCGACAAAGACTAAAACAAATAGAATTCGTTGGCCGAGGCTATAGCGTTGGAATAAACGTATAATTTGTGCAAATATTTGACTCATTATTTTAAATAATCCATTATTGTTTAAGCATTACACCGGCATGCGTTTGAGCTCATTATAGGCATTTAAAAGTTCACTGCGAATCTTCAGCATAAGTTGAAAACTGAGACCCGATTCTTCCAATTTGGACATAGCCTGCGCAATATTATCGGATTTGTTGGTAATAATATCTTTGACTGCTGCGCCGGCTTCCTTTTGATCCTCATTGACGGCTTGTAAGAAATCCCGGATAGTATTTGAAAAATTGACTTCACCAGTATCCTTTTGGTCGGTTTTCGTTTTAATTTGATCCTCAAGCGAGGAAATCTGTTGGGTGCGTAAAATTTCATTAATAGTGGGCATTATTTATCCTTTCAAATCAATAAATTGACCTTTATGAATCGTATTTACTTTGTTCTCACCATAGAACTGCATTTCCTCCGGCATTTTAGAGCCAAACAACATATGGAGCGTATTCATCTCTGTATTCGAAAGTAATTTCTCTTGTCCGGCCATTGATTTCTGATCATTGTTAGCTTTCTCTTTGAGCTTGCCATGCGGAACTCTTTGCTCTGCATAGATATTGTTTTTATATGGATTAGGGGATATTTGATTTTGGTCGATATTATGCAGCTCTTTCATACTGTTACCCTATATTTCCAACGCTTTTTTGGCCATGTTTTTAGCCGCATCCATCACATTAAGATTCGCATCATAGCCTCTTGAAGCCGCCATCATATCGATCATTTCTTCAATTATATTCACATTGGACATCCGGACGTAACCCTTTTCATCGGCCAGCGGATGATTTGGATTGAAAATAAGTCGGGCTCCGTCTACCTCAACGACCTCTAAACGATTGCGGTTATAGGATCTCGAGGGACTGAGAGAAGGTGAGTTTGAATGCTGTAAATGCTTATGACTAGAGCGTTTCAAATGCATATTCAGTTGTTGGCCGAACTCCGTTGATTGGTTGCCACCCTGAGCCTTATCAACAACGACCCTTCTTTTGTAGGTCTGCCCATCAGCGCCAACGGTTTTTTCGGCATTAGCAATATTTTCTGAGATTACTTCAAGCTTCTTTATCTGCCGGTCGAGGCCGGACTGACTAATACGAAAAATTGTAAACATACCGGTATCACTCATGACTCTAGTCCCCTATATTTGCCCGCGAATGCTTAGCTTCAGCCCTTGGTAATACTTACCCAGCGTTTTGGAAACAAATTCATGGCGAATCTGGTTTTCCGCTAATTCGCTCATCTCCCGGGTAAGATCAATCGGATTTTTCCCGGATGGATCCAGCGCTTTGCTTTCCTGAGGGTATTGTCCGTGAGCAATATGCTTCCGATGGGTGGTATGCAGTCCGGTATGTTTTTTCGCGGCTTTCAATTCATCGGCAAAATTCGTTCTCTTCCGGGTATAGGCCGGATTATCAATATTGGCAATATTGTTGGCATTACCGCGCACCTGTTTGGCATAGATATCCAGCGCTTTTTGCATTAAATCCGCATGCTGAGTGTTAAAAAGGCTTATTTTCATTGATCCACCTGTTTTTTGCTATCTATATTCGCTCAATTCTTATGCCAATCCGGTCGAGTTTCATTAAAAATACAAAAAATATTAACCCGCTCCTGTATCTAGGGTAAATAAGACGCTGTCCAATTACCTCATCCCAGGCTGACCCATCCTAAATATAATTCAGGCCCTAGGAAATTATTTCCAAGCGGGGCACAATTTATTCCCCTTACACAATTCGATGCCCAATTGCCGGCTGAAATGGGACACCAAAAATAAATTGAGACTTTTATTCCTTATTAAGAAAATTACAATTGGCTATTTATTTTAGCAATTAGAGATTGAAAACTTAAAAGGGGGCAAAACTATTCATTCGGCAGTTGAACACCTTGTTCCCGGTATTGATTTAACTTGTTGCGCAGGGTTCTGACACTGATATCCAAAATTTTCGCCGCTTGGGTTCGATTATTTTTAGTTCTTTTTAAGGTTCGTAAAATCAGATTCTTCTCCATCTCTTCGATGGAAATATTTTCATTAACCACTTCATTCTGTTCTAAATTAATAGGGTCAGATTCCAGATAAAAATGTTCCAGTCTTAATTTATCCTCTTTCCCTGAGTATAAAATACCTCTTTCAACCAGATTCTCCAGCTGGCGCACATTCCCCGGCCACTTTTTCTTTATCAGGACTTCGAGAACCTCCGCATCCACTTCTTTCTTTTTGTATTTATATTTTTCTTGAAATTTCTTGATGAAATGGTCAATCAGGACCGGTATATCTTCCGGCCGATTCCTCAGGGGAGCCACTTTGATGGGAAACACATTTAAACGGAAAAAGAGATCGGAACGAAATTTTTTCTCCCTGATTAGCTGGTGTAGATCCCGATTGGTGGTGGCAATGACCCGAACATCGATGGGAATTTCCTTGGCACTGCCTACCCGGGTAATTTTATCTTCCTGTAATACCCTTAATAATTTGGCCTGCATGGAAGAAGGGATCTCACTAATTTCATCCAGAAGTAGGGTTCCGTTCTGCGCCTCTTCAAAAAGACCTTTATTGGTCTTAATGGCATGCGTGAAGGCTCCCTTTTCATGACCAAACAGCGTGCTTTCAAACAGGGTTTCTGGAATAGCCGGACAATTAATCCTAATAAAGGGATTGTTTTTACGATGACTATTATCATGGATGGCCTGGGAAATTAATTCCTTTCCGGTACCACTTTCACCCTGTAAGAAAACCGGGGCATCACTTTCAGCCACCACTTCAATTTGCTCATAAATTAAACGCATTTGATCGCTATTACCAACCAGATGGTTATATTTATTTTCATAAGAGAGTTTTTGCCGTAATTGTTTGTTCTCGGCCTTTAATCCTTCATATTCAAAATAGCGTTCAATCCGGGAATTAATTTGTGAGATGGAAAAAGGTTTGGTAATAAAATCAAAGGCACCTTTTTTCAAAGCCTCGACAGCGGTTTTGATCGTACCGTAGGCCGTGATAATCATAAAACCGACCACATTGTCAAACTCTTTCACTTTTTCCATTAACTTAATGCCGTTAATGCCAGGCATTACCAGATCGGTAATAATAAGGTCAAATTTATTTTTCTCTGCAATTGCTAGGCCTTCCTCACCACTTCTCGCAATTTTTACCTGATAATTATGACGTTCCAGCGCTTGCTTCATTATCGATCGAATACTATAGTCATCATCGACGACTAAAATCTTATACATGCAGACTCCTCATGAAAAATAATCGAGAATGGTGACTAAAATTAACACAACCTCTGCCTTCATCACAAGAAAGAATTAGCACCGCAGGATAAAACGTCCGCTTAAATCCAGAGAAAGGCTGACCCTTCCCCACACAAAATCCCTCCTATTTTGACGATTTTTTTTCCGGTGACTGAATTTGGTCCGGATAGTTTTGATGTTGCTTATAGGAATTAATGATTTTTTTATTTACCCGCGGTTTTTTTGCCACTGGTTGACTATCCCGGCGAGGCGGACCGATCAATTTGCGTATCTCCAGTTTAAGGGCATCATTTTCTTTTTGTAAAGCTGTTGCTCTGGCTTGGTAATGGTCTTTCTGTCTAAGCAACTCAGCATGCTGAAAGGCGCGATTAATGGCAATCAGTAACTGTTGGATTCGGAAGGGTTTAATAATGTAGTCATAGATCTGGTTTTGAAGAACATTCAGGACATTGCGGACCTCGGGATAGCCTGTCATGAGGATAATAACTATTTTGGGATACATTGAAACGATTTTTTTACTGAGCGCTAGGCCATTGATATCCGGGAGACGAATATCTATCAAGGCAAAACTAACCGGATTATTATTCAAAATCGCTAGGGCTTGTGCTCCCTTTTCAGCAGTAATTAGCTTATATCCATGTTGTCCTAGACCACGACGGATATATTCCAATATTTCCTTATTATCATCAACGACCAATATTGTTTTCTGAACTGTTTTGTCTTTTTCCGCGGTCATAACCCTTTCTCGGGGTCCCTCTGTTTATTAATAAAGATATTAGTAGATCCACTGTAGAACTTTTGTTTCATACTATTCAGAATTTCAGAAAATGTCTGCCCATCCTTGGGATAAGCAGCAATAGTATAATTAACCGATAAGACCGGGTCACTATTGTCGGCACTAAATAAGTCTTCAACCCCGGTTCTAATATTGGCGCAGGTAAGTTCAGCCTCAACCGGGCTGCTTTCAAACAGAACAATAAAAACCGAATCAAAACTCTGCCAGACGATATCAGCTTGTTTCTGAATTTCAGAATTGATGATTTGGTCTAACTTCTGATGTAAATTATCATAGTTGGCCTCTAGCGGTAATCCGCCCCTGGGAATGATTTTCAGCTGGATATAATAAATATTCCTGTTTTTCTGCTTACCTTCTGAGATGGAATCTTCAATCAGGCTGCGGGTAATATGCTCTAAATCCTGGATTTTATGATCATCCTTCTCAGTGGCAATGTTTTGTGATATGAAAATCGGTGCGGTTTGGGTTGCTAATATTTTCAACAACTTAAGTTCATCTTCAATAGAAAGATATTGATCCCGCACATTGAACAAACAAAAATAGCCTAATAATCTATTCCTAAAAGAGATGGGTAAAAAGACACAATTTATTAAACCAGTTTCCATTTCATAACGGTGCCCATTTATCTGTAGCTGCTTGCCAATAGCTTCGATCATGGTCGGTTCATGTTCCTTAAGAGCAACCCCATTGATCTTACTGGTAGGGTCTATCGTTAAATTTTTACTAAAGTCATCCTCCAAGCCACGGGACTTATGGATTTTATATTGCTGATTATTATCATTGCCAAGCAAGATAGCGACCTTTTCGATCCTTAGACCTTCCGTTATGGTATCCAGGATCATATTAATAATCTCATTGAAATCATTGACCTGATAGAGTAATGAACTGATATCAAAGAGGGTCGTAACATAATTCAGCATTCTTTTAATGCGTTCATTGAGTTTCTCATTCTCGCGCTTTAGAATAATTTTTTCCGCCGCACGATTAATAACGCCTTCTAATTCCGTGAATCTGAATGGCTTACGAATATAATCATAAACGCCATATTGAATCGCTTCAATCGCAGAATCAGTGGTGGCAAAACCGGTTATGATTAAAATCAAGGCTTCTTTATTGGTTTCTTTGACCATTTTGATAATATCCATGCCGGAAACTTGCGGCATTTTCAAATCCGTGATCACCATATCGTAGGACTTGGTTTTGACAAGTTTTACAGCCTCATTAGGGTCACTTTCGCCATCTATATTAAAGCCGCAGTTGGTTAAATAATGGGAGAGTTGTTCAACAATCATCTCTTCATCGTCAACCAAAAGAATATTAATATCTTCTTTTTTCATTACTTTACCTTTGTTTTTAAAGCTTTTCGATAATAATACTATCGGAATCCCGCAAGATTTTTACGCCCTGATATAGTTTTTCAATATGATGTTCCATTTGTCCAATGGTGACCCGTACACCTTGGTGAAGTTTGCCTTCTACAATAATCGCACTATCGGAATAAGTTTCTTCATCGCTTGTATTTAAGTCTTCCTGCTGCGCTTTAATGGCGTTTAATCGTTCCTGCAGATCCTTGGCCTTTGCGACCACTTCAGCCAAGTCACTTTCTTTTTGGGGCGATAAACCACCTAACCGTTTTCTTAATAGATTCAGGAACTTAACTTTTTTGGTAACCAAAGCCAATTCTGTGGCAACTGTTTTTTCATCCTGTAAGAGCTGCTTAAACTTAGTGTCAACATTGGAATAATTATAGCTCTCCAGACCAATTTCTGTGGGAATTTTATGGATTGAGCCAATTTCCTTGCCTTTAATACCCCTTTCCCCGTGCACTTTTCCACCGCGAATCAAGCCCTCATTTTCGGTTAAGAGGACCTCTTCCCCAGCATATATATCACTATTGATGGTATAGTGCTTAATGAAAACCTTCTTATTTATATTTACTCGGGCATCCTGTATATATCCGCAATGAAGGTTACCACCGGCTAAAATATAGGCTCTGCCTTTGCCAACGATACCACGACCGATGTGAATATCTCCATTACGACAATAAATATGAGCTGCCTCCACATTACCATCAATAGTAATACCATCCGATGCTTCCACTCTGAAACCGGAACGGACATCCCCTTTAATATGAATTTTGCCTTTATATTTTACATTTCCGGTGCTGAAATCCACATCTCCGGATATTCGATATACATCTTTAATGATAATTTTTCCATTTTCATACACCAAATGGCCATCAGCGGTGGCACTTAGGGTCAAGCCGTCATCTGAAATAGCCACATTCTTACCTTCGGGCAGGGGCACCTCTTTTCCCTGTACTTCAACCGTTTCACCGGTAACTGTTTTCCCGGGCACACCCCTAGAGGCAGGGATCTTAGTAACAATATCATCGCCTTTATTAATTTGCAAAATCTTGCGGGTCCCCCAGTAATCCGCTTTACCGCTTTCATCTATTATCGGCCGTGGGGAGCGATTAGAATCAATATGCCAAATCAGACGACCATCTTGGCCTCCTTCAGGCAGATCTCCCGCAGCGATTTGAAAAAAATTGATCCGTCGTTTTCTCTTAATCAGCCGTTCCAAAACCGCCTCATCAATTCCATATACCACTCCGGATTCTTTTAGGGCGGACTTAATTTCTTCTAAGGAGGGAAATGCATCACCTTCATTGTCAATGGTTATAAAGGCTCTCATTTTGTCGTCAGCTAGGATTACATCTATTTTCGGCTTAGCCAATACAATCCCCTATGATAATATTACTGTTTATATTCAAAAATGATACGCGCTCGATGTCCACATCTGCATTTATAAACCACTCCAATTATTTCATTGTTTTCAATGATGGGATCTAGCGCTTCTTCCTGATGTTTACTTTGCTTTGCCTTCTCTGTGGTTACCCTAATCGGGTTACTTAGATGAACTCTGTCGCCCTTTATTACCTTGGAAGTGTTTTTTTGGACGGAGCTCATTTTGACAGGTTTAACCAAATTCTTATGTTGTTTCTGCTCGCTCATCTGCTTACTTCCGTAGCATTAATAGGCTACTCACCACTTACTCAAATAATTTATCAATATCATCCTGGCTAATCTTACTTTCCCGGATTTTATCTTCCGTTTCCTTATCAAGATCTTCACTGCGTTTTTGCATATCCGTCTCATGAATACTTTCCGTAATTTCCTGCATCATTTTTTTACCCACAGTGGTGCGCATCTCAACTTTTTTAGTACTGTCTGCCAACTCTTGAAACTTTTTATAAATAGCATTCAAAATACGGTCGGCATGTTCCAGCTTCTGGGCTGTAATATCCTGAAATTGGAGAGCATAAATGATATTATTCACTTCATCTTGAACTTCGGCAATAGTTTGTTTCTCCTGTTTGCCCAAACTATTATCTAATTGATTCAATTTTTCAGATATAGTATCTAATCTATCCAATATTTCATGGGTTGCCATTTCCGTGGTCTGATCAACATCCCGGATGCGATCCGAGGCATCGGGTAGCTTTCGGGAGCCATCACTCAAGGAACAATTGGCTTCTTTCATCAACGGCATAATATCCTGCATAAAACCAAATAGATCCGATAAAAAAGGAATGACTTCATCGCCTATTTTCAAAAAATCACGCATTTCATCGATCTTGTCAAGCACCCGATTCAAGCCCACTTTTGCGGTCATAACTCCTCCTGGAATGCATGCTCATTTCTTTAATGCTTTCATGATTTTATTCTTCAGTACATCGGGTGTAAAGGGTTTCACCACGTAACCATTTACGCCCATCTTCACAGCGGTGACGACATCCTCTTTTGTGCCCCGCGTGGTCACCATTAAAACTGGAATATCCTTGTACTCGTCGGTTGATTTTAGCTCCCTGACCAGTTGCTCGCCATTCATCTCAGGCATATTCCAATCAGCCAAGATCAGATCTACTTTATTATCTTCTAATTTTTTTAAGGCATCCACTCCATTCTCTGCCTCCATCAGGTCGGTGAAACCAATTTTCTGTAGGGAATTACTCATGATTCTACGCATAGTGGGTGAGTCGTCTACAAATAATACCTTAAGTTCATCCATAGGAAATCCTCTATTTATTTCGACTTAAAAACAAGGGGTGTTAACCGCAAAAGGATTAATAAACATAATTTTAAATTGTCTAGCCAACATAAATAAATCGCTGCTCTTCCCAACGGGATGTGAACAAATATCTTGCCATTCTATCTCTCCAGCCAGACACACACCCCAGACTAATACACCGGATAATATATCTATATTTGACCGGAATTACCAAAACCAAAGTATGCGTTGGAAAAACTTAACTAGGCAATTTTTTCCGTTGCCGAAAATATTTCCTTGCTTACGGCTGCATACTAATAACCGATATGTTGTTTTCGCCTCCCCTTATACTCTATTAAAAATATTCTTTTAAGTCAACTTTCTCTCAAGGTATAGTCTATTTAAGAATGTCATTTATTTACTGGCTAAAACACAAATGGAACGGCCTGATTTTGTATAATTCAAATCCCCCTGTCTTGGCTCGTTTTTTGAAAAAAAACTACTGATAATTGAGTTAACCCGATTGATCTTATTTCTTTGCATTCATATGCACTGATAAAAACATTTAAAATGCAAATAGTCTGGAGGATTTGTTCGTGATGGATAATATCCAAATTATTGAAAACTTATCAGAATCCATTGTCTTGCTGGATCAGGAAGACAAACAGGCTCTGGGCGCAATCCACAATTTATTTGAGCAATTATCTAAAAACCTGGATGAGGCGCAGCTCGATACTATTATTCAAAACACACTGGCATTAATTGAAACCCTGATTTTAGATGAAACGGATAATCCGGATCATGAGATTGAGGTACTTAGTAAGACTATTTCTGCATTTCAACAATTGATCGGTGAGGAGATGCCTTTCTCAAAAATAAATTTTCCGGATAAAATCACAGGTTCCGATTCAGTGGGGCCATCATCAATACCGGACGAAACAGTTGATTCTGAGATTTTTTCCGAATTTCTTTCCAAACAGGAATCGGTACTACAGGAAATGGAATCGTTGCTGATCGAACTGGAAAAATCCAATCAGAAAAAGGATTGGGATGCCTTAAAAGCGATACTGCATACCATGAAGGGCGAGTCTGCCATGATCGGGCTGGCTGATGTAGAGAAAAAATGTCACAATGCCGAAGACTTAATCTTAGAGGAAGCTCCTGAAGCACATATTAACGAGTTATTTGAACTAAAAGATTGGCTTGCCAATACTTTTAGTGATTTCTCGGAACAAAGTGAGGCCCCTGATGAGAGTGAGCCGGTAGAGACTGAGGCCGAAGAAACGGCAAAATCTGATCCTCCGGAGCGACAAGACATTGAAGACGCCGAATTACTGGCCGATTTCATTAATGAAGCTCAGGAACACATAGAGACCCTGGATCAGGAATTACTTAATATTGAATCGGATGTAACCAACAGTGACAGCCTGAATAGTCTTTTCCGCGCTTTTCACACCATTAAAGGGGTAGCGGGTTTTCTCAACCTTGATGATATCCGGGAGTTATCCCACGCCTCAGAAGATCTTCTGGACAGCGCTCGTAAAGGAAAAATGGTATTAGAAAATATCATAATAGATGTGGTTTTTGAGGCAGTTGATAAGTTAAAGGAGCTGTTGGCGGGATTGAGTTCCGGCCTTGCAGAGGGTAAGTATCCCCCCCGGGATCAAAAAGTACCACAATTAATTGAGCATATCCGGCAGCTGACGGCTGATGCCTTAGCGGGAAAGACAGAAACCGGTCGGGATTATTCCACTCCGGCAGAGGAGGGCCCAGCAAGGCAATTCTCTCCAAATAAACCTGAGGATACCAGTCCCGACACTAAAACTGAAGGAAAACCAGCACCTGCGACCAGCCCTAAAAAACCCGGTAAAGTCAAATTAAAAGAAACGCTAAAAATAGACGCTTTAAAATTAGATCGACTGGTAGATACGATCGGAGAACTAGTGATTGCCGAGTCCATGATCAGTCAATCGGAATATGTCGAAAAAATCGAATCCCTAAGCTTCGAAAAAAAATTGAATCGGCTGGATAAAATTACGCGTGAATTGCAGGAAATGGGGCTCTCATTAAGGATGGTACCCGTGCGCTCCACATTCCAAAAAATGGCCCGTCTTGTCCGGGATTTATCCCGTAAATCGAATAAGCCCGTTGAGTTTATCATGACGGGCAAAGATACTGAACTGGATAAATCCGTAGTTGAAAAAATCGCCGATCCGCTGGTGCATTTATTACGCAATGCCGTTGATCATGGCATAGAAACTCCTCGGGAGCGCAAGTCGACTCAAAAACCTGCCAGAGGAAAGGTCGAATTGCGGGCCTTCCATAAAAGTGGGAAAATTTTTATCGAAGTGGAAGATGACGGGCGCGGGCTCGACCGGGAACGGATTATAAAAAAAGCCCTGGAACAGGGGGTCATTAATTCTGCTGATAATTTGAGTGACAGAGAGATCTGGAATCTGATCTTTGAGCCCGGTTTTTCCACCGCTCAAAAAGTGACTGATGTGTCCGGCCGTGGTGTGGGTATGGATGTGGTTCGTAAAAATATTGCGTCTCTGCGCGGTAAAATTCAAATTGATTCCCAACAAGGTAAGGGCTCCATTTTTACCATACAGTTGCCTCTGACACTGGCCATTATCGACGGCATGATCATTAGCCTGGCCGATGAACGGTTTATTATCCCCACTCTTTCAGTGGTCACTTCTCTGCGCATTAATAATGGCGAACTATCCACGGTGACGAATAAGGGTGAAGTAATTCAATTCCAGGATGAACTGGTTCCGATATACAGACTAAAAGACTTCTTTAATATTAAGGATGCTCGTGACGATATATCCAAATCAATCGTGGTAATTGTAGAATCCGAGGGCAAACGAATTGGATTAGTAGCGGACACGCTCCTGGGACAACAACAAATTGTCATCAAATCATTGAGTGAAACCCTGCAAAATGTACCCGGTATTGCTGGGGGAGCGATCATGCCGGATGGAATGGTGGCCCTGATTTTGGATATCGGTGGAATGGCCAAACTATCACGAAAAAAAGCTAAAAAATCTACAGTAAGTGCCGATAAATGCAATTAGAACGGGGGATTGTTACATGCCGACCAAAGAAAACAAGCCAGCTCGGTTAGCTGGAAAGTATCTTACTTTCAAGCTCGATGAGGAAGAATATGGTATTGAAATTTTAAAGGTGATCGAAATTATCGGTCTCCAGAAAATAACACCGGTACCACGTACACCAGATTACGTTAAAGGCGTCATCAATTTACGCGGTATTATACATCCGGTAATGGATTTAAAGAAAAAATTCGGGATGACAGATACTGAGTATACAGATCAAACCTGCATTATCGTCGTTACTATCGAAAAAGATGACTCTAAAGAACAAATCGGTGTACTGGTAGACAGTGTCTCCGAAGTGGTGGATATCGGTGCAGGCGAAATAGAGGAAGTACCACATATGGGTAACAATCTGAACGCCGATTTTATTACGGGAATGGCTAAGGACAAAGAAAACGAATCAGTAAAGATCCTGTTAAATGTTGAAAAAATTCTCAGTAAAGTAGAGTTTGATAACCTTTCCAAAATATCCACTCCGGCAGAAGCTAAAAAGAATAGAAAAAACCAGGAGGATTAAATCGCCTTTACCTATTTTTTCCGAGATAAGCAAACCCTGGATTTGATCGTCAAACATGTTATTCCTCATCTGTCCGGAATCCGACATATTAAAATCTGGGATGCCGGCTGCGCAATGGGGCCGGAACCCTTTTCTTTAGCGATCATGTTCGCCGAGAATATGGGACAATTCGCTTTTAAAAACATATCCATAAAAGCCACTGATATCGACATTAGCTGTCAATTTGGTGAAATCATTAAAAATGGTATTTTCCCCCGTGAACAACTGGCGCGTATTCCCCGGGAGTTGTTTAAAAAATATTTTCATCCCAATGGTCAACCGGATAAATATCAGATTGATTACACTCTCCGCCGCTGTGTCAATTATCAGCGTCATGATTTGCTAACGCTAAACCCTGCAGGCAATGAATTCATTTTGATAGTATGTAAAAACGTTTTATTACACTTCGCCTATGATATGCGCGTCAAGGTCATTCAAATGTTCTATGACGCGTTGAGACCCGGGGGATATATGGCCTTGGAACAAACCCAGAAGCTGCCCAAAGAAAACGAGCATTTGTTTACCAAAGTATCACCTAACGGACAACTCTTTAAAAAGGCGACCAGTTAAATGCAGCTCTCTATCCAAAACCAAGATAGAATCAGAAAAGAGGTATATGGCCGTCGGCCGATTATTATCGCTGATCCAAAGCCTTTAAAAATTTGGCTTGACAATGGTAATCTGGACGTAAAAGAGAATAACATTCAGGTCAATTACTCCGTATTTTTATCAAGCAGAGAGTTTTTAATATTTTTCAATCTTCATCCATATAAACAGCGATGCAGAGGGACATTATTCGTGCTAATAAAATGATCAAAGAAACCAAATATAAATACCAGTTTATCATTAATCAGGAGGGGTAAATATTATGTTTAATCTTTTCAAGAAAAAAGTGATGCTAAAGAACCAGATTATGCGGCTGTCATTGACGATGTCCATATTACCGGTTTTGATTATCATGTTATTTCTGATCTTCCAACGCTTATCCATTTCAAAAAAAGTAACGCAGGAACTGGAAAAAGATTCCCGCAACCGGATTTCCCAAATCTCTAAAGATGTATACCAAATGTGTAAAACAGCCAACCAATTAATTGTTGAGAAAGTCAAACATGATCTGAATGTGGCGCGTAATCTTCTTCAAGAGAGTGGTGGTGTTACTTTGCATACAGAAAAAATAAACTGGAATGCGGTGAACCAGTACACTGAAAATTCCCAGCCGGTACAACTGCCAAAAATGATGGCAGGCCGACACTGGTTGGGCAAAACAAAGCGCTTTGACGTCACAACCCCAATAGTGGATAAAGTACAACAATTAGTGGGCGGTACTTGCACAATATTTCAACGCCTAAATCCGGAAGGAGATATGTTGCGGGTGGCGACAAATGTCCAAAAAAAGGACGGTTCCCGTGCCATCGGTACTTACATTCCGGCTACTAATCCAGACGGTTCAGCCAATCCGGTTATATCTAAAGTATTACAAGGAGAAATATTTTATGGTCGTGCCTATGTTGTCAACGCTTGGTATCTAACCGCTTATGAGCCCATCCGAAATTCAGCTGGGGAGATCATTGGTGTGCTCTATGTCGGTGTACCACAGGAATCAGTAAAGAGTATTCGTCAATCGATTATGGATATCAAGGTAGGCAATTCAGGATATGTTTTTGTCATTGGTGGTAAAGGCGACCATCAGGGTGATTATATAATTTCCAAAAATGGCGAGCGTGACGGAGAAAATATTTGGAATGCGCAGGATGCAGAGGGTCATTATTTCATTCAAAACATGGTACAGAAGGCATTAACTTTAAAAGAAAACGAAGTCAGTTTTAGCGCTTATCCATGGCAAAACGTGGGCGAAAAAAAGCCTCGTTTTAAGATCTCTGCTATAACCTATTTCAAACCTTGGGACTGGGTTATAGGTGCTGGTGCATACCAGACTGATTTCTATCAATCTAAAAATATTATCACCGCAAAACTAAATAACTTTTTTCTGTGGAGCTTATTGTGTGGTGTAATTGTAGTTATAATGGGTGGATTTTATGCCAGTCGTTTCGGAATAAAAATTGCCAATCCGGTCAAAGAAATGGCAACAACTGCTGAAAAATTGTCGATCGGCGACATTAACCAAGACATTCAGCATCGTTCCCATGACGAAACGGGTGCCTTGGCTGATTCTTTCCGTAAACTGATTCAATCATTACAGGCTAAAGCCCAACTGGCAGAAGAAATTTCCAAAGGCAACATATATCAGGATATTCAACCAGATTCCGATCAAGATATTTTGGGAATTGCCATGACTAAAATGGTTGCCAACATTCAAACCATGCTTGAAAACATCAGCGCACTAATTGATGCCGCTGCCAGCGGTAACTTAAATGTAAAAGGTGACAAGAGTCAGGTCGATGGAATATTCAAAGAAATTATCGAAGGTATCAATAACCTCATATATGTGATCGTTCAGCCAATTAAAGAAGTTTCCGAACATTTAGACAAAATAACCAAGGGCAATATAGAAGAAAAAATAACCGCCAATTACAAAGGCGATTTTAATGACATCAAAGAAAATTTAAATAAATTAATTGATACTCTGGCCCTATTTGAAAAAGAGCTGCGACAAATGGAGATCAAGCATAAAGAAGAGGGTGATGTCGAATATTTAATTGATGCAAATAAATTCGAAGGAATTTATAAGGAGATAACCAACAGTTTTAACCATGCCATCAATTTCCACGTCAGTGCCATTCTGGACATGCTTGATATAACCCAATCCTATGCAGAAGGTGATTTTTCACCAGTTCTGCGCGAATTCAAAGGCAAGGCCGTCATTGCTAATGAGCGGTTTAATTTAATCCGTTCCAATCTCCGGAATGTCGTCAAGGAAATCAATCAATTGATCGAAGCAGCCCGTTGGGGAAAGCTAGATGAGCGCGCGCAAACCGATCAATTTAAAGGCGAATGGAATTCGATTGTGGCTGGAATTAATGAGACGATGGATGCGCTGGTAAATCCGATGCAGGAGGCAGCCACTATTATGGCCCGGATTGCCAAAAAGGATTTAACCGCGAGACTGGAAAAAGAGTATAATGGCGATATCGATAAATTTAAAAAAGATATCAACCAAGCCACTCAGATTCTGGAAGAAACAATGAAACAAGTAAATACAGCGGTCGCAGAGGTTTCTTCGGTAAGCGATCAGGTAGCTAATGGCAGTCAAAGTTTAGCAGAAGGGGCTAACCAACAGGCCAGTGCTTTAGAAGAGATCTCGAGTACATTGGAGCAAATGTCGTCCATGACAAAACAGAATTCTGATAATGCGAACCAGGCAAATAAATTATCGGGCGAAGTCAGTCAGGCGGCCGATCGAGGTGCAAAAGCAATGGAACGGATGACACAGGCCATTAATAACATCAAAAATTCGGCAGACGAAACCGGGAAAATTGTCAAGACGATCGATGATATTGCTTTTCAAACCAACTTATTGGCTTTAAATGCAGCTGTTGAAGCAGCCCGGGCAGGAGAAGCTGGTAAGGGATTTGCCGTGGTCGCTGAGGAAGTGCGCAATCTGGCTCAAAGAAGCGCAGAGGCTGCCAAGAATACCGCCCAGCTGATCGAGGAATCAGTTGGCAACGCTGATCAAGGTGTCGATATTTCAGGTGAAACAGCGGCACAATTAAAAGAAATTATCACCGGAGTCAATAAAGTAAACCACCTAATCAGTGAAATTGATGCGGCTACCAAAGAACAACACGATGGCATTGAACAGGTAAACACATCAGTAGCTGAAATGAACAAAGTAACCCAACAAAATGCTTCCAACTCCGAAGAGTCAGCCAGTGCAGCCCAGGAGCTAAATAGTCAATCCTCAGAACTCTCCGGTATGGTTAGTTCATTCAAATTAAGTGATAATGAACAAAAAAAATTAGGGGGCCGAGGCCGTGATCAGAATCAGGAAAAGAGGAAAATCAAACCGGAACAGGCCCCTAAAAAAGACCGGATAAAAAACAAGGAAATTAGCCCAGAAGAAATTATTCCTCTGGAAGATGAGGAAATGGAAGATTTCTAACTTGTGTTATCCAGAAAAGTCTATTTTCAAGTAAAAATATTTAAGGAGTCCGGCTAATATGAAAAAATTCATCTTAATAGTTACCGGAATATTCGTCTTGACGGTTCCTTGGCGTATATCCGCTGAAATTACTTTAAATGGTGATGCGCGCGTGCGTCCCAGACTTGATCAAAAATTTTCCGGCGGTAAAAAGACCTATCATGATTTTTACTATCTCTACTGGGCGCGCCTGTGGTTAAATGCGGAATTGACCGAAGGATGGTATTTCAAGGCCCTATTGGCAGCAGATGGTCCGGCAAATTTCATTGGTAAATTCGGTATGCCAACCTATGATGGGATAGAAAGTTGGGGTGGCTCAAAAGCGGCCCACTCCGGGTATCGCGGCGCTCTCCGGTTTGGCGAACTGCACTTTGGCCGTCAGTGTGATAAATTTGGATATTCCCTGGGAATTTTACCCTTCAACGCCCTCAAAAATACTGAATTGGATTTACACTTCTATCCCATCAGTACCAGTGACATACCTTACCTCATACTCAATATGAATTCAGCGGCGGGTTTTCGTGGCTACTATCAGCTGGGACCGGGTAAATTAAATGCAACCTTATCGGTCGATAATAACGAAAGTGAAATCCTACGGGTGGCAGCAAGTTCTCCTGATACCACTTATCAGTGGGTCCATGATGAAAATGATGGGCACTGGGAAACCATTACCACACCGGCCCAACCAGAGGAGATTATAAGATCACGGGATACTTACTCATTTTTTCTGAACTATAATTATCAATTCAATGAAATATTTCTGCAACCAACGTTTATCAAAACCTTTGCCGATAAAAAAGAAGCGGCCCCCCTTACTTTTGGTCTTAATGCAAGCTTTCCGCCGGTTGCCAAGTTCAAATTTTCATGCGGCGCCTTTTACACCATTCAGAACATCGTCCAAACCGAGCGCTATAACGGTAAGATGATCCATGCAAAACTTTCACGAACGCTGGGTCCGGGTAAGATGGTCTGCTGGGGAGATTATAAAAATGTAAATTTCAAGCAAGACGCAGAGCCTTACCATACCACCTACTTATGGTTTATGTATCAGTACACTGTCTATCAATCCGACGTAGGCAAATTGGTATTAGCTCCTACCTTTCGGCGGATTATACAAACCCATGATCAAAGCGAATATATACGCAATAAAATAGAGTTGACTATTCATATGAGTTTTAAATGATCAGAACACTATCCCATAATATTATATACGTAGATCTATCAATTGACTAACAAAACAGTAGGAGTATGACATGTTTAACATCGAAGAAAAAGACTATGGTTACAAACTTACTTTTAGCCATGTCGTCAAAGCTGATGAGATGGAGCGTTGGGTCGAAGAATCGAAAAGGAAATTAGCCAATCAATCGGGACAATTCGGGGTTTTCGTGGATATGCGTAATTTAAAACCCCTCGACGAAGCAGCGCAACAAAAAATGGAAGAAGGCCAGAAGACATTTAAACAGAAGGGGATGCAACGCTCGGTGGTTATTTTAGACAGTGCCCTGCTCACCATGCAGTTTAAACGGATTGCCAAAGAAACGGGCATATATGAATGGGAGCGTTATATCAACGCCTCGGTTACTCCCAATTGGGAAGAGGTAGGCATCAACTGGATTGCAAAGGGTATTGATCCGGATAAATAAATCCTCGCAACTCAAATTTTGAGGCTTGAATGAATATAACTTAATGATTAGTAAAGCAGTGCTTTTTCCCATGTGTGCCTGACTGATACCGGTTATAGCACTTACAAATCATGAGAAAAGCACAAAAAAGATACTAATTAAATGAGGCGTCAAATGCTTAAAAAAGTGCTATTAATAATTTCCGTAATCATCTCACTACAATCGATCGTTTTTACTCAATATAAGGAGGTCCCTGCCAATCAAGTTTCGCAGGTCTTGATCACAGCCTGTGTCTTTGAAAAAACTATTTCAGGTTTGGATCAAATAACGCTCTATGTCATGGGAAATAATCAGGTCGCACAAGCCCTGGGAATGTATATTAATCAAAATTTAGGCAACACCGTCCTCAAGCAAATTGACTCCGGTACTGAACTTCCCGCCACCAAACCAACCATCCTATTTATAGCTAATGGGGAGTATTCGGATCAGGCAATCATTTACTGTCAAAAAAATAGAGTGTTGAGTATTACCAATATACCGGGCCTGGTTGAAAAGGGAATCAGTCTGGGAATTGGGATGGATGATCATGGCAAATTAGTCTTACTACTAAATCCGAGGGCCACGGCCGGGGAAGGCAAGCAATGGAATCCTGCCGTAATGAAAATGGCTAAAATAATAAGGTGAGCCAAATAAACATTCAGAATGTAAACCAAAAAATTATTGGGAGAATTAGTGGGAGGGGACATGCATAATAAATCAATTAAATTCAAGGTGTTGATATTAGTGCTTTCCGTGGTCATAGTATTTGGCACCTTACTGGCCTTTTACAGCCCATACATGACAAAAAAAATGGGGCGGAAAATCCTTAAAAACAATGCGGAATTTATTACCCATTTACTGCGTGAAAACTTAGCACTCAGCATGCAAACCATGATTTTTGATAATGGGGAATCGCTGCGGCAAACCCTTGACCTGCTGAAGGGGGATGAAAAAAATTCAATCATTGACAAGGTAAGGGTTTTCGATCCAAATATGTCTTTTGTCAGCGGCCTCAATACAACTGAAAAGCAGGTGGATTCCAGACCCAAAGATGAACTGAGCATACAAGCGCACGCCAATATTTTGGAGGTGTGGTCTCCGATAAAAGATGCCGAAGATAATATCCTGGGCTACGTTAACCTCAATTTCTCGAAAGAATTTCTCAATCAACAGAGTCGTAAAAGTGCTAATTTTTACCTTCTACTAACCTTAATTATTATGGGTGTTACCATTGGCGCTGCTTTGCTGCTGTCCAAAAATATATCAGGCATTATCGGTTCTATTATTGCTGAGACCAAGACATTAACCAATGGTGTAAAAAACGGATATTTCAAAAAAAGAGGCGCAACTGAGAATATTAATCTTGAATTTCAGCCGGTCATTGCAGCCATGAATGAATTAATCGATGCTTTCGTTGAACCGATCCATGTGCTGGAAAAATACATAACGCGGATTGGCAAAGGGGATATTCCGGAAAAAATCACCCAGGAATACAAAGGGGATTTCAATGAAATCAAGGAAAGTATCAATCTGGCCATTAACGGTCTGAGCGGTTTAATGGAAAGTAACCGTATTTTACAAAATGCCTCAATCAACGATTACACTCAAAAAGTCACCGGAAACTATCATGGTATCTACCAGGAAGTAGCACAGGCTGTAAACATTATGATTGACCGCATGAATCGCATCCAGGATATTGTTCTACGGGTATCTCAGGGTGATTTGAGTGATCTCGACCCTTTGAAACAAGAAGGAAAACGGTGTGAAAACGACCAAATATCCTTAGCTTTTATTGCTATGGAAGAATCAATCCAGAGCTTGGTCGACGAGACGAAAGCAATCATTCAACAAATAAAAGTAGGACATCTCGATACGCGTGGGAATCCGGATAATTTTCAAGGTGAATATCGCAATATCATACAGGGGATCAATGAAACGCTTGAAGCGATCACTCAACCCCTCAAAGTCATCGGCATCTATATTGATCGCATTGCCCATGGTAATTTGGAAAAGCGGATCATTATAAAGGACGAAACAACCAATATATTCAAAGGAGACTTTAAAAATTACAAAGATAATGTAAACCGATGTATGGATAATGTCCAAGAGTTGGTCAATCAAATAAATCAACAATCTCAGGATGCAGTTAATGGCAAGCTGAACACCCGTATCGAACTGTCTGATTTCGCAGGAGATTACCGCCGGGTGGTAGCGGGAGTAAACAAGACAATTGACGCCCTGGAATCCCCCCTGAACGAGGTCGCCAGAGTGATGGCTGAGATGGCTGATCGTGATCTGACCAAACGTATAGAAGGCAATTACCAAGGACAATTGGACATTTTTAAAACCAATATTAACGCAGCCATAGACAACTTACATGAGGCACTCGATCAGGTCAATGTGGCTGTTGAACAAGTATCCGCCGCCAGCAATCAAATCACCAGTGGTAGTCAATCGCTGGCCGAAGGTACCAACGAGCAGGCCAGCTCTCTGGAGGACATTTCCAGCACACTGGAAGAGATGTCATCTATGACCAACCAAACCTCGGATAATGTTGATCAGGCCAATAAACTGATAGAGGCGGCCAATAGGACTGCGGATCAGGGATCAAAGGCCATGCAAAAAATGACTGCCTCCATAAAAAAAATAAAAAATTCAGCCGATGAAAGTAGTGAAATCGTAAAAACAATTGATGATATCGCCTTTCAGACCAACTTGCTGGCCCTTAATGCGGCAGTGGAAGCGGCCCGTGCCGGAGAAGCGGGAAAAGGATTTGCAGTGGTCGCTTCCGAGGTAAGAAGTCTGGCTCAGCGCAGTGCGGAAGCAGCCAAATCCACAGCCCAATTAATTGAAGAATCCATCGACAACGCCAACGAGGGGGTGGAAATTACAAATGAATCCAACGCACAACTCGAAGAGATCGTAGAACGAATCAATAAAGCCGCCGATCTGATCAAAGAGATAAACGCCGCGACTAAAGATCAGGCTACCGGCATAGACGAAATTAACACTTCCGTTTCGCAAGTGAACAAAGTTACGCAGAATAATGCCTCCAACTCAGAAGAGTCGGCCAGTGCAGCTGAAGAATTGAATAGCCAAGCCCAGGAACTAGCCAATATGATCACCACCTTTAACTTAAAAAGCAGTAGAACTCTAGAGCCTAAGCGAAAGCAGATAAAGACCGCTGGAAAACAAAAAGATAACAGATCCAAATCACAAAAAGCGGGAGATGATCACCATTTTAACCGAAAAATCATTACTCCCGAGGATATTATTCCGATAGATGATGATGAGCTAGATGATTTTTAGGAGACCAGATATAATACTTATCTGAGAATAGACTTTCCCTAATTCCGGAGGAATGATGCCAAAAAGCGAGAGCCCCGTTATTCTTATTGTGGATGATAACCTGGCTACCCTACAATTAATTCAAAATATTTTAAAAGCCCATGCTTACCATAGTACTGCTGTACAGAGTAGTCGGGAAGCACTTGAATTTATCCAGCACACGATACCGGAGCTGCTCTTAATTGACATTAATCTGGACGGCATGAACGGTTTTCAGCTATGTCAAAAAGTAAAGGCCATGCCACAAGCCCGCGATATTCCAGTTATTTTCATTACCGGAGACTCCAGCCGACGCAATATCCGAAAAAGTTTTGAAGTTGGCGGGATCGATTATATCAGGAAACCTTTTCTGGTTGAAGAGGTCCTCAGCCGAACGAGTATGGCACTGAATAATGCCAGGGCTAAAAAAGTATTACAAGAAGTTAATAAAGAGTTAGAAGAGCGGGTAGCTTTACAAACCCGGGAATTAAATTTGTTATTTTCAATCACTAAACTGGCTTCCCAAACCGTGTCACTGCAGGATATCTTAAGAAAAGTGGTCGCTGTGATAATGAAGAACTTTGCGCAAGATGTCATTGTACCGGAAATCCACTATCGCAATGAAATTGTCACTGAAGGGAGTCCTAAAAAACAAAAGGAACTGCTTTCTTCCCCATTGTCTATTCAGAATCAAAAGTTCGGAATAATCAAAATTTTTTCAACCAATAGGACTGCAGACAAACAGAGTGTGTTGACTCCGGAGAGTAAGGATTTGCTGGAAGCGGTGGCGAATGAAGTCAGTAAAATAATTGCCCAGAAAGAGGCTCAGGAAAATGTAAAAAACCAGGAGAAATACTTTCGGGCCCTAAGAGATAGTTCTCCCGAAGGAATCGTGACCCTTGATCAATCCAGACAAGTAGTAGACACAAATCCTGCTTTCCAAAATATCTTTGGTTTTTCTTTAAAGGAAATAAAAGCAAAACAATTGGACAATTTTATTCTGCCGCAGCGGCTAAAAAAAGAGGGGGCAGAAATTACCAGTCAAATAACTAGGCGGCAGAATATTCTAAAAAAAACAGTCAGAAAAACAAAAAAGAATCAGGAAATACACTGCTCCATTATCGGGGTACCTCTTAATATTGATAATCAGCACCGGGATTATTTGTTAATCTACCGTGATATTACCCGGGAAAAAGAATTAGAAGTGCAATTAATGCAAGCCAATAAAATGGAAGCTATCGGACAACTGGCGGCGGGAATTGCCCACGAAATTAATACCCCAACTCAATATGTAACCAGTAACATTGAATTTTTTCAGGATGTGTTCCCGGATTTATTTAAGCTCATAGATAATTACACTCAATTACGAAAAAAGATTGACCCACAGACCATCAACGCCCAATTTTTACAAAATCTGGACGAAAAAATCGCAGCTACCCCGGTGGAGTTTTTACGTGAAGAAATTGCCGCGGCGCTAACTGACTCTTTGGAAGGCCTCTCTAAAATATCGAAGATCGTGGATGCAATGCGGACATTTTCCCATCCCAGTACGGATGAAAAACAGGACATCGACTTGAATACCATTATCCAGAAGACCATAACGGTAACGCGTAATGAATGGAAGTATGATGCGGCGTTGGAAACCGATTTGGAAGAGTCACTACCACCGGTTATGGCTTTTTCAGACCAAATCAGTCAGGTGATGCTCAACCTAATTGTCAATGCCGTGCATGCCATCCAGGCTGCTAAACCTAAAGATAAAGCGGATAAGGGTTGGATCAAAGTAGTCACCCAGGCCGGGGACAGCGCCGTCAAAATACAAGTTACAGATAACGGGTCCGGTATTCCGGCAGAAATCCAGGATAAAATTTTTAACCCTTTTTTCACTACTAAAGAAGTGGGTAAAGGTACTGGTCAGGGATTATCATTAATATATAATGTAGTCGTTGAAAACCATCAGGGAAAGATCTATTTCGATACAGAGGTTGGACAGGGAACGACCTTTACCGTTGAACTACCCATAAAATAACCAACAAGGATAATGATGCCTAAAAAAATACTGTTTATCGATGATGATGAAAGACTACTGGCCGGATTAAGACGTCTCCTGTCCAGTCAAAGAAGTGTCTGGGATATGCGGTTTGCCAATACCGTTGACCATGCTTATGAAGTTATTTCCCAAAACAAGATCGATGTGGTCATCCTGGATATCAGTATGCCGAAACAGAACGGCTTTGAACTACTGAAACATATTAAAAAAGATTCCGCTTACAGCGGCACCGAAGTTATTATGCTGACCGGGCTGAAGAATAAAGACCTGAAGCGTAGGGCACTCAATTTAGGGGCCACCGACTTAATCAACAAACCTATTTCCAAAGAAGACCTGACCGCCCGGATCAATAGTGTTCTTCGTACAAAAAGCTACCGTGACTCCCTGGTTGAAAAAAACCGTCTACTGGAGGATCAGTTGATTCAATCCCAAAAAATGCAAATTGTCGGGATTTTGGCCGCCGGCGTTATACACGATTTAAAGAATATTTTGTCAATTATCAGGGGATATCCGGATATTATCCAACTGCGGATCCAAAAGGATAAACCCGTCGAAAAACATCTCAATAAAATTAAAAATGCGGTGGACCGCGCCAAACAGTTGACGCTCCAAATTCTGGAATTGAGTCGTCCGGATCCTGATACCGTTAAAACCTGCAATCTAGCCGAGATTATCAAAGAGGCCTCTAATATCGTCCAGCCGATTCTGGCGAAAAATATAGACTTTTCAATAGAGATCCCCTCTGACAAAGCCTATATTAATGCCAATGCAACCCAAATCACCCAGATCCTGCTTAATCTATTTATTAATGCTCACCAAGCTATACCCATTAATAATGGCGGCGGAAAAATAAATGTGGCCTTAAGTACCGAAAAAATAATGGATCACGGGAAATGTCCCAATGGAAAATACCATAAATTAACCGTTGCCGATAGTGGCCAAGGTATGGATCAGGAAACCCTGAACAAAATATTTATCCCCCGGTATACTCAAAAGAATAAATCCGGCGGCTTTGGTCTGGGCCTCTTTATTGTTCAGACAGTGGTCAAAAGACACAACGGTTTTATCAAGGTAGAAAGCAAGCCAAATCAAGGTACGACTTTCAAAGTCTTATTCCCGGCCTATGAGAACTAATTTTTAACATGTACACCTGAAGCGATATGGCAGCTGAATCACAAAAGAAAAAAATCCTTTTTGTTGATGATGAAGAGCGGGTATTATCCGGATTAAAGCGACTCCTGCATGCTCAGCAAGAAAAATGGCAAATGCGATTTACCAACAGCGGACAGGACGCTTTTCAAATCATGGCAGAAGAGGATATTGATCTGATTGTTACCGATCTGCGGATGCCGGATGTTGATGGAATCGAGTTACTTAAAAGGATCAAAGCCGCCTATCCGACTGTATTACGAATCGGTCTGAGCGGGACAGCCGATGAACATTTAAATCTGGCCGCACTGCATTTGGTCCACCAGTATTTGCCCAAACCATGTCAGCGCGATACTTTAATTGCCACACTGGAACGAAGCATTGCATTGAAAAATGTCATGGAAAACGAAAGTCTGAAGGAAATAATTCCCCAACTGACCACCCTTCCCAGTCTTCCGGCTATGTATTATGAAATTATTGACCAAGTAAATTCCGAAGATTCCTCTATTCGTGATATCGGAAAGATTGTTTCTAAAGATATCAGTATGAGTACCAAGGTGCTACAGCTGATCAATTCCGCTTATTTTGGCATGCGCCGGGAGGTCACCGATCCGATTCAAGCGGTCATATTTTTGGGATTAAATACGATCAAATCCTTGGTATTAACTATTAAAATTTTTGCCAGCTTTGAAGAAAATAATATTGATCCGGAATATATTAATCAGCTGTGGAGCCATAGTTTAACCGTTGCCAATTATACCCAGGCCATTGCCAAAGCAGAAAACCTGCCCAGAGATGATCTGAACGATTATCTAACGGCAGGACTTCTCCATGATGTGGGAAAATTGGTTATTGCAGCCAATTTCCCCCAGGAATTCCAACAGATCTTTGCCCGCTCAGAAGGCAACGGTCAATCACTATTAAAGGCTGAAAAAGATGTCTTGGGCTCAACACACAGTGAGATTGGCGCCTATCTTTTGGGATTATGGGGACTGCCCACTCCCCTTATTTCCAGTTGTGCCTTCCATCACTACCCTGAAAGATATAAATCATCACAGCTCGGCATTGTGAATGTTGTACACGCCGCTGATGTGATTGAGCATCAGCAGCGAAACAGGGAGACATCCAAGCCCGAGCATCAATTCAAACACGCCTACTTTGAGTCCCTGAATTTAAACGAACAGCTGGAGAGTTGGGAGGAATTGTGCTCTAACTTGGAATAAGAATCCTCTGAAAAAGACCAGTTCAGATTAATTTATAGGTTTCAGGAAAATTCGTTTTTTTACATTTAATGAATAATTTCAATCGTTAATGCAGGTCGATCAACAAATATGTCTATTGTTGAAAGACTCTTACTGACCGGGAAAAATGTATCATGAATGATCGTCGGATTCAAGACCAGAACAGGCATCTGTCAGAAAAAGCCTATCATTTGCAACCGGGATACATTTATTTTAGTTCAAAAGACTCCGCCATCCGATCCGTCGTGGGCAGCTGTGTGGCGGTCTGTCTATGGGACAAGAAATTAAAACAGGGGGGTATGAACCATTTCTTATATCCCGTAACCAAAAATCCTGATGAGGCGACACCCAAATATGGTAATGTGGCCACTATAGCGCTGGTGCAGCTAATGGAAGAAGCCGGTAGCCAGTGTGAGAACATGGTTGCACAGATCGTAGGGGGCGCCTCCCCCAGCAAAAACGCGGATGATATTGGTATGCAAAATGTCTTCATAGCCCGCACCGTTCTTGAAAAAAGGGATATCAATATTATCTCCAGTGATACCGGCGGAAATATGGGACGTAAAATAATATTTGACCTGCGAACCGGTCATCTAATAGTGGTCAAGGTACACAAATTAAGAGCATCGGACTGGGTTAGGCCCCATGATTAAGGGTAAAGCATTATGGTTAAAAAAAGAAACTTACCGTGAAAGGTAACAGCATTGGATAAAAAAACTTTTAATGAAATTCGCACTATTGTTTACAACAAAAGCGGGATCTCCATTTCAGAGAAAAAAGTCGCTTTGGTATCTGCCCGGGTTCGCAAACGAATGCAGGCCCTTGATATTAGTGCCTATGATAAATATTTAAAGTATCTGAAACAGGATAAAAGTAAAAATGAACTGGTGAAATTGCTGGATGTAATCTCGACCAATGTAACCCATTTCTTCCGGGAGTCGGAGCATTTCAATTTCCTAACTCAGGTGATCAAAGAATGGCAAGCAGCGGGCCAGAATAAATTCCGGTTTTGGAGCGCGGCCTGTTCAACTGGCGAAGAACCTTATACGATGGCAATAACACTGTTGGAGGCCTTGAACAGCCGGCGGGTTGATCTGAAAATTCTGGCTACTGATCTTTCCACCCATGTGCTGGCACAAGCAATCAACGGGATTTATCCTGAAAAAAAAGTAAAAACCATCCCCGCAGAGCTCCTGAAGAAATATTTTACAAATGATAAGAACGGTGATCAACAACAATACCTAGTAAAAGACAATTTAAAAAAACTGATCATTTTTAGACGACTGAATCTATCCGAGCCGCCCTTCCCTATGAAAAATTACCTGGACTTGATCTTTTGCCGCAATGTTATGATCTATTTTGATGCATATCACCGTAAAAACCTAATCAAGGAATTATACCGGTTAATAAAGCCCGGGGGATATCTTATCGTGGGTCACTCAGAGAGTATAACCGGTTTCAAAAGCGATTTTAAAGTGATAAGGCCTTCAATTTATATGAAAGAATAAGAGGATAAGACATGGAAAAAAAGATAATTTTTGTAGACGACGAAAAAGATTTACTGGAATTATATCGAGAGATGTTCGAAGACAAGGAATACATCATATATACGGAAAGTGATCCAATTAAGGCTTTGGATACAATTTACAAGGAACGTATCCAGGTAATGTTTTTCGATCTCAAGATGCCAGGCATGAATGGAATTGAATTGTGTCAAAAAATCCGCAGTAAAAATAAAATCGCCATCATTAATGCCATTACCGGATATTCATCCTTGTTTGAACTATCTGAAATCCGTGAAGTCGGATTTGACGATTATTTTAAAAAGCCACCCAAATTAGAATTAATTCTTACCGCAGCTAACCAGGCATTTGAGAAACTGCAACGCTGGTCAGATAATTAATCTGGATATTCGATTGATCATAGATTATTACCAGATCCTTATGGAGACCCAAGTGAAATGAAAATTGTGGGTATCTCAGAAATGATAATAAGTGATACTTCTGAGGATAAATTAATCACCTATTCACTGGGTTCTTGCATAGGACTTACTTTATACGACAAGGAATTGAAAATCGGTGGTCTGCTCCACTGTATGCTGCCTCTGGGCCGTGAAAACAAAGAGAGAGCTGAGCAGAAGCCCTATATGTTTGCTGACAAGGGCATTGAGTTAATGTTAACTGAATTATTTCAATCGGGGGGCAGGAAAAAGAATTTAGTGGCCAAACTGGCCGGCGGGGCCAAAATGATCGACAAAAAAGACCGGTTTAAAATAGGAAGACGCAATTATATCGTGGCCCGAAAAATGTTGTGGAAAAACGATATACTCATTGACGGAGAGGATGTTGGTGGCACCATCGCCCGGACCATGACACTTTATCTGCATAATGGCAAGACCACAGTAACGGTAAACAGGCAAGAGAGAGAAATATGAGTAAGCGTGAAGAGATCATAAAAAAAATTGACGAGATCCCTTCCATACCCCCTACCCTTACCAAAGTACAACAAATGGTAAGGCAACCTGACGTGGATTTCCAAGAATTAGCCGGATATATAAAATACGATCAGGGGTTGACCGTTAATATACTAAAAATGGCCAATTCGGCTTATTTTGGGTTCTCTAAAGAGATCAGTAGTGTTAATCAGGCGATTGTCAGACTGGGGTTGAACAGAATATTCGCGTTGACTATGACGACTGCAGTAGCCCCTATTATTGCCAGAAAAATCAACGGGTATGATCTTTCCAAAGGTGATCTCTGGCAACATTCTATTGGCGTGGCTATTGGGGCGGAAAAGATTGCCGAATTCCTGGACATCAGGGCCCCCAAATTTACCTTTACCGCCGGTCTTCTGATTGATATTGGTAAAATTGCCATTGGTACATTTCTGGAACATGATCCGAAACCGGTGCTGGAAATGGCCTATAAAGAGGCGCTCCCTTTTAATATTGCCGAGAAAAAAATATTGGGTATCAACCATGCCGAAGCCGGCGCAATATTATTGGATAAATGGAACTTACCTGACGAATTAATCCGGGTAGTCAGATGGCATCACCAACCCAATAAATTAGAAGGTGACAAAACAGTGGTTGATCTGGTCCATATTGCCGATATTCTGATCATGGAAACCGGTATCGGCGGGGGTAGTGACGGGCTAAATTACAAGTCATGCCCTCAGAGTGTAGAAAGACTGAAATTTAACCAAATCAATGAAGAGGTTTTACTGATGAATATTTTCAATGATATTCAGGAAGTGAGCCACAAACTATTATCCTAATTCTCTATGAGGCGCTATGAGCTTGAACGTATTAATTGTTGATGATTCAAAAGTTATCCGCAAAATTATTTCCAAAACACTAAGGCTAACCGGAATTGAAATAAATAATATCCACGAGGCGGATAACGGTCAAGAAGCCTTGGCAGTAATGAATGAAGAGTGGATAGATATCGTTTTTACTGATATCAATATGCCGGTTATGGGTGGAATGGAAATGGTTGAAAAAATGAAGGCCGATGGATTAATACAGTCAGTCCCGGTTATTGTGATATCGACCGAAGGTAGTAAAACCCGAATTAAACAATTGATTCAAAAAGGGGCCAAAGCTTACCTGAGAAAACCGGTGGCACCGGAAAAGTTACGTGATGTTGTCAAAGATGTATTGGGGTTAAAAAATGAACAATAACTATCAGAGTATTGTTGAGGATACATTTGTGGAAACGCTAGAGGATATCGCCTTTATATTTTCTGAAAAAATTGATGCGGAAGAAGCCTTTGACCTGCTGGATGCCAGTGAGTTCTATCTCGTTAGTATGCAGATTTCTGGTAAATTGAATGGCGAGATCAAAATCGGTGCGGAAAAAGCGATCGGGAATATACTGGCGGAAAATATGCTGGGCAGCCAGGATGAAGAGAATGAAGAATTATACATTGACAGTCTGAAAGAAATCACAAACGTCATATGTGGAAAGATCGTGACTGAAATGGTGGGAACTGAACCGATCGTTAATCTGTCGATTCCAGAGGTACATACTATCAACCAAAAGGCTTTTCAAGCACTTATCCAAGCTGAAAACAGTCTGGTCTTCAATTCTGAAGAGCACTTAATGACGATAATCTTTGAATTTGAAAATAAATTAGAACAAGCCAATGACTGAAAAAATCAAAGTCTTAATCGTGGATGATTCTGCGATTGTCCGGAAAATATTCGCAGAAGAACTGAACCGGGATCGCCATATCGATATAGTGGGCACAGCACCGGATCCCTATGTCGCCCGGGATAAAATTGTCCGGCTGAAACCGGATGTGATCACCCTGGATATTGAGATGCCCCGGATGGATGGCATTACTTTCTTAAAAAAATTAATGCGCTATTATCCCTTACCGGTTATTGTCGTGTCCTCACTGACCAAAAAAGGTGGTGATCTGGCCCTGGAGGCCATTGAACTGGGAGCGGTAGAGGTGCTTTCCAAGCCGGGTGCAGCCTATACAGTGGGAGATATGTCCGTCGAGCTAATTGATAAAATAAAAGCAGCCGCTAAGGTAAAAGTGCAGAAGCTTGAGAAAAAACCCACCGAACAAAAGATCAGCCCTTTGGCAATGACACGGACGACCGATAAAGTTTTGGCTATCGGGGCATCCACCGGTGGCACGCAAGCCTTGCACCGCATTCTGCGGGAAATGCCCTCAACGGCTCCGGGGACCGTTATTGTTCAGCATATGCCAGAATTTTTTACCAAATCTTTTGCCAACCGCCTGAATGATGTTTGTGCAGTTGAGGTCAAAGAAGCCGAAGACGGTGATTCGATTATCCCCGGGCGAGTACTGATTGCCCCCGGAAACTACCATACGCTAGTGAGAAGGTCCGGCGCAAAATACTATGTAAAGGTAAAAAAAGGTCCTTTGGTTTGTCGTCATCGTCCCTCAGTGGACGTATTATTTAAATCTGTAGCAAAATTTGCCGGGCGCAACGCCGTGGGGGTTATTCTGACCGGTATGGGCAAGGACGGGGCCGAAGGGTTGAAACAGATGCACGCTAACGGTGCTAAAACTCTTGTCCAGGAGAGACAAAGCTGTATCGTCTACGGGATGCCCAAAGTGGCGCTTGAACTGGGTGCAGCCGATAAAGCGGTACCCCTCGATGATATGGCCAAAAAAATCCTGGAAGTCTCTTATTTCGACCATTAAATCCGGCTATTCCGGTTATATATTCCCATTATTTTTATAAATCTAAGTTCGTTTTACCACCAAATTTTTTCTTTAAGCGATAGGCCTTGCTGACATACTCTTCCAGTCGCTTTTTAGTCCGGCCAAAAACACTATCGGAGGGATACTGATCTTTATCATCCAGTTTTCCGGCCTCCACATCAGTTAACAAAACAATCCCCTCGGCAATGGTCTTGACCGGATATATATGAAATTGTTTGTCTTTAACAGCTTCTATTACCTCTGATTTTAACATCAAATGTTTGATGTTGGCATTAGGGATAATAACCCCCTGATTGCCGGTTAATCCCCTGGATTTACACAGATCAAAGAAACCTTCGATTTTTTGATTAACAGCACCGATGGCCTGAATTTCCCCCTTCTGATTCACCGAGCCGGTTACAGCCAGGTTCTGTTTCAGGGGCAATCCGGATAATGTACTGAGAATGGCATAGGCCTCGGTAGACGAAGCACTATCCCCGTCGATCATGCCGTAGGATTGCTCAAAAGTTAGACTGATATTAACAGTTAAGGGAAAATCCTGAGCAAATTGACGGCCCAGCCAACCAGTCAGGATTTCAACACCCTTATTATGGGTTTTACCACTCATTTCAACATTGCGGTCAATATTTACGACGCCTTCTTTGCCCATATAGGTTTCCGCCGTGATACGGGAGGGGCGACCAAAGAGAAAACCATCCATGGCAAATACGGAGAGGGCATTCACCTGACCGACTTTCTGACCATCAGTAGCGATCATCTGGATATCCCGCAGAATGTTTTCATGGACTTTTTCTTCTATTAAACTGCTGCGGTATTTACGTTGGGCATGGGCCTTCTCTACATCTGCGCGATTAATCCGATCATGTCCGTTTTTACTGGCCCAATAATGTGCTTCTTTGATTATTTCCACGACCTTTCCAAAGCGTAGCGAAAGTTTCTCCTGATCTTCCACAGTTTTTTGACTGGCCTCTATCATAGCCGAAACGCCATCGGGTGAAAAATGTGTCAGGTTTTCTTCCCGACAAACTTTGGCGATAAAACGGACATATTGTTGCACAGTATCGTCTTGTTTGTTGACTTCATAATCAAAATCGGCGCGAACCTTAAAGGTTTTTTCAAATTGATTATCAAAATGTTGTAGCAGGGTAAATATCTGGGGATCACCAATTAGCACCAGCCGGACATTGATAGGTATGGCCTGCGGTTTTAAAGTACTCACGGTTACATACCCCAACTGTTCCTGAATATCTTCAATTTGGATTTCCCTGTTTTTAATGGCCCGCTTAAGGGTATCCCAAACAAAGGGGTTTTTTAAAACACCCAGAATATCCAGCACCAGGTAGCCCCCATTGGCTTGAATCAAAGAACCAGCTTTGACCATGGTGAAATCTGAATAGACCGCACCTAGCTTGGCCCGTTTTTCAAGCCGCCCGAAAACATTGTTATAGGTCGGATTGGTTTCCACGATCACGGGAGCCCCTTCGGTATCAGTATTATCAACCAATAAATTGACGTTATAGCGGGTAAAATCCGGTTGCCCCTGACTGCCGCCACCTTTTAGGAGCGCAGCCAATTGTCGTTGTTTATTTTTACCACCTTCGGAGGCCTGAACAAATTCCCGGGTGTTTTCAATAATATCATTTTTAACAGCTTCCAAATAAGTAAGCACTTCCTTATGATCCTGGTATTCTTCCTTGAAATTTTCGATCCGGTGTCCAACGACAAACAGGGTGACTTCCTTATTCAATGCCTGTATTTTTTCCTGGAGCTCATTCTCAAGCTTATTTATCTCACGCAATGTGTTCTGAATCTCCCGTTGTACGTAATTCAGATTCTTATCAACCTGCTCCTTGAGATCATCATCCAATTTTTGATAAGCATCCTGTTTGATCGGTTGATCATTAACGATGGGAATGGTCTGAATACCGGCCCCGGTAAATTGTACCTTGACGTTATGTTCGGCCGCTTTATTCTGTAATGCGCTGATTTTTTTTCGTTTCTTTTGTTGAAATTTTTCCATCAATTGATTGCGCTTTTTTTGATAGTCTTCGGTTTCAAAGGCCCGGGGCATCTCCTCTTTCAGATTTTGGATAAATTGATCCATTTTACGTTGAAATTTTTTGCCTTCACCGACGGGAAGAGGAAAGGAGACCGGCCGAAAGGCATCATCAAAATTGTGTACCATAACCCAATCTTCCGGGACTGACTCCGAAGCGCTGCGGCGGTTTAATATATCCTTGACAAGGGTGGTTTTCCCAGTAGCCGGCAATCCCGTAACAAAAATATTATAAGAAGGATCTGAAATTTCCAATCCCATTTCCAATGCCTGTACTGCGCGTTGTTGACCAATAACAGCTTCTAAAGACTCAATATCTTCCGTAGATTTGAAATCGAACTGACCGGGATCAACGGTATTATGCAACTGATCGGGTTCCAGTGCGGCAATCTTCAGGGAATCTTTTTTATTCACTAATATCTCCTTGGATTAAAATTCATTTTAAATCTGTTATCACCAGCAATATAAGCATTATCAACTTATTATTAAAGGACTTATTAAATTTTATTAATATATAAACTATAGCTAAAATCAGTCTCTTTTGAGCAACTGAAGTAAATCCGTTGCTTTACCCGTATTCAGGACATCATCCGCCGTTAGCCATCCCCGGCGCGCCTGATTGATCCCGTATTTCAGGTTTTGCAATTGACTAATACTATGAGCGTCAGTGGAAATAGAGAGTTTCAATCCCCGTTCTTTGGCCATCTTCGTATGGATATCATTTAAATCCAGCCGGCGGGGGGAGGCGTTGATTTCCAGGTAACAACCATACTCGAGCGCAGTATCCATTATTTTTTCCATATCCATATCCAGTGGTTCGCGTTTATTGAGTTCCCGCACAGTGGGATGGGCCAGAATATTGAAATAAGGATTTTCCATGGCTTTTAATATACGCCGGGTCTGTTTTGCGCGGGAAAGGTTAAAGTAATAATGGACCGAACAGACCCGCAAGTCCAGCCGTTTAAGTATTTCATCGGGTAAATCCAGACTACCGTCATCCAAAATATCAACTTCCACCGCTTTTAAAATCCGGAAGTTTTCCAATGCGCTATTGAGCTGGTCAATCTCATCAATCTGTTTTGCCAGGCGATCAGCATCCAGTCCCTGGGCAACTGTTACCCGTTTGGAATGATCTGTAATCGCAATATATTGATGGCCAAGCTCCTGAGCTGCCTTAGCCATGTTTTTAATGGATTCCTTTCCATCTGATGCCGTAGAGTGCATTTGTAAGTCACCTTTCAAATCATCCAGGGTTACCAGGGTCGGCAATCTTTCGGCTTCTGCGGCGGCTATTTCGCCGCGGTCTTCACGCAGTTCTGGAGGGATCCAGGGCAGATCAATGGCCTTATAGACTTCTTGTTCGGTTTTACCAGCGATTGATTCCTGCTTGTTTTCCCGGAATACGCCATACTCATTAATTTTCAGGGACCTCTTTTGTGCCCGCTCGCGGATCCGGATATTATGTTGCTTAGAGCCGGTGAAATAGGTCAGCGCGGCGCCATAACTCTTTTTGGCCACCACTCTTAAGTCGACTTGCAATCCACTGCGTAATCTGACGGAGGACTTGGTCTTACCTTGGGAAGTGACTTCAGTTACATCTTCATAAGCGACAAAATGATCCATGATCCGGGCTTGATTTTGACAGGTAACCAAAATATCGATATCCCCTACGGTTTCTTTCCGGCGCCGATAACTCCCGGCCACGGTCACCTGCTTAACACCGGATGCATTTTGCAAATAATCAACCAGAGGTTCTGTATATTCTTCCGCACGTTTATAAAGGATCCGTTTTTCTTGGCCAGATTGTCTCGCCAAACTCTTTTTGATTTTCGTGGCCGTTTTTTCCCCGAATCCTTCCAGAGCCTGCACTTTTTTTTCCTGAAGCGCCTGTTTGAGATCCTCGATTGATTTTATATCCAGTTCATGATACAGTGTCTTTATTCTTTCCGGTCCTAAGCCCTCCAGATTCATCAGCTCGCGAAGCTCCTCGGGTACTTTTTCCCGGAGCTGGTCCAGTTGCTTTAATTGACCGGTCTCAACGATCTCCTCAATTTTTTCGGCAATGCTTTTACCAATACCCGGCAGCTGGGTAAGGTCCTTATCTTCAGCTATCATTGTACTGATATCCTGAGACAGATTATCAATACTCTGGGCCGCCTGCCGGTAAGCCCGGATCCGGAACTCATTGGCTTCATCAATGGCCAACAGGTCGGCGATCTTTCGGAAAATTTCAGATATATCACTGTTGTGAATCGGCATAGCTACTCCATTATTAATCTTCAGCAATCAAAAAATAACCAAAGATTTTGACAAATGCCAATTGAGGATGCCGCCAGGCGGGAAACCTACATCCAATATAATCCTGAAATTGAAACGGAAAGGAATCGAATTTAAAAGGAGGGATTCGCTTTAATTTTCCGGACGAAAGCCCGGATCTTTTGTTTATGGACGGTCGGAGCAGTTACATATCCCCATCCTTTTTTATTGGGATCATTTTCCTGATAGGCAGAATCATAAAAACTGAACATCCTGTGCGGGATTTTATGTTTCCGTAACATCCCTTCCAGGACATGAGCCTGAATTTCATTATCAAGTAGGGCGACTTTTTGATAGGTACACATCAGCCTGCTCCGATAACTTTTAAAAACATAGATAAGACAGTTAAAAAGGTCAATCAAAATTTGTTATTAAATAAAATTTCATCTCCAGTGGCGCAAAATTGTGATTGGAATACCGTCCTGGATGACCTGATATCCGAAGATTCATGTCAAGTTAGGAATCAAGGAGCAATTCCAGCTACAGAGCTGAAAGAAAGTAAACAACCCGTATATCAGGGTAACAGTGTCATAAATTAAAGATTTAAAACTTGATGTAAAACCATAGTGGCCTGCAGATGATAATATTTGCCTTCTTTAGTTATAGCTATTATAATCCTAGTTGCAGCTCTGGAAAGGAATTTCCACCCTGCTCCAAGGATAGTGAGAAGAGGTTAAAAACGGGAAAATTGTGATGCTTAAAATCAGTAATCCTTTTCAAACAAACCGGGAATACTATTGTTTTGCCTGTTCACCCCACAATCCCATTGGTCTCAAAATGAGTTTCTACGAAACCGAAACAGAATTATGCTCATTCTGGCAACCGCAGGATGTTTACGAAGGATACACTAATGTCCTGCATGGTGGTATTCAGGGCACTCTTATGGATGAGTTGGCAGCCTGGACAGTGTATATTAAGGGTAAAACAGCGGGCGTCACTCAGACGATGCAAGTCGAGTATAAAAAACCGGTATTTATTAATCAAGGTGTTATCGAATTACGAGCAAGCTACCAGCAGGAAAAGCGCACCAGGGCATTAATAAAGGTAAATTTATACAACCACGATAAGGAAATCTGCTCAACTGCACGGCTACATTATTTTATCTATCCATTAAAAATTGCCAAGCAAAAATTTCAGTACCCTGGTCATGCCGCATTTTACAAGTAATGGCTGCCCTTCAGATAGTGCGATAATCATGATAAAAGAGGAGGAAATCTATGATCCAAAGAATGGTTTTTATGAAAGTCAATTCCAAAACAGTCATCAACGAGATTATTCAAGTTACCAAAGCCAGCCTGCCGGTTATCCCCGGGGTCAAAAGCGTGCAAATCGGACAAATCCAACAGTCTGAAGAATTTGACCTGGGATTATTAATTACTTGCGATAATAGCAGAGCTGTAAAAAATTTTGGTAAACATTCGCAACATCGTCAATACGTCGATGATTTTCTAAAGCCCCGGATCACAGCTATCAAAGCTTATAATATTGATATTTTTTAAAATGGAGCCCCCCGGCTTTACAGCCGGGGTTCCTTCTTTGACTCCGCCATTGAGCGGAGTCTGGGCGGAATCCCGCCCAGAAAACCATTCATCCACGTGTTTACATACGTGGTTTTCTGGATAGCGGGATAAAAAATTCTATCTTTATAGTAATAAATCATGTGTTGATTTGAGACAAAGCTCAAAAGACATTATCGTACTACCAATATTCTATTAGTAAAATTATAATTTTTCCAATTTGAAATTAATGATCAATAAATCGAAATCGCATATTTTTGCATATTTAATTGAAAATACTTATCTTTAGTAGCTTGAGGGGTTCTGTTGTTTCCGCATAAATTTGGTCGCCTGTTTGATATTTCGAGATGAAAGGAGTTGCCCTATGATAAAGACGCCAATATATCTAGATAAAGTTGCCCTACAGACTAAATCCTATAAGATACTTACCCAAATACTGGAAGAAAACCCACATTTAAAAACTATCCTCAGCCAGTCCGATTCGGTAAAGACGGCCCGTCAAAAAATAAAACACTGGATTGAAAAAAGGCTCCATTCCAAACCAAAAGTCCGCGACCTATTTCAGAAAGAACATATTACCCGGGAAGAGTTTGAAACTTTGGATTGGGAGGATTATGCCGCCTTCCGGATTCTGGATTACATTAAACATTCCGGGGAACGCTTCAATGACCCCAACTTGAACAACGAACAAATCCTTAGTAATCCGATCAAGCTCCTTTATTGTGCATACAAATATGATAAAGGAGGGGCTACTCCTGAGTTTTTCGAGGACATGTTAATGTTATTCCGGCAACTCAATGGAACTCTTAAAAAACCCCACGTAAGCCGCAATCAACTGAACAGATGGATGGAACGCTATCCTTCCGGCTTAGATCCACGGATAGTCAAACTGCATGCGGCCAACCGTGAGCACATTCTTAAATTGATCATCAAAAAAATTGATCGGGGCGAATTCAGGAGTACCCGCTTCAAATTCAAAGTGGATATGACCGCCGACGAAAAATTAACTTTGGCCCAGGAATGGTGGCAGGATTTCCGTTTTCATCTCAGCTTTGCCATCCGTTCTCCCAAAGTGTTAAATGAAATGCTGGATTATTCACTTTCTCCGGAAACCATGGAAATCCTGGAACGTGCCGAAGAAAAGGGTATGCCCTTTTTTATCAATCCTTATTATCTTTCTTTATTATTAACCGATATGCCGGAATTTGCTATTGGTGCCGATCAAGCTATCCGTGACTACATTATTTACAATAGAGATCTGATCGAGGAGTTTGGCGAAATCGTAGCCTGGGAAATGGAAGATCTGGTTGAACCGGGCAAGCCCAATGCGGCGGGGTGGATTTTACCTTCTCATACTGCCATTCACCGGCGCTACCCCGATGTGGCGATTTTAATACCGGAAACCATGGGACGCGGTTGTGGCGGTTTTTGCAGCACCTGTCAGCGCATGTATGACTACCAACGCGGTAACCTGAATTTTAAATATGAAAAACTCAGACCGGAAAAATCATGGTCGGAGCGTCTACAGGAATTCATGGAATATTTTGAGAAGGATGCCCAGCTGCGGGACATTTTAATTACCGGCGGGGACGCTTTGATGAGTTCTGATAAAAGCCTGGGTGACATACTGGACGCCATTTATAATATGGCACGTAATAAAATTAAAGCCAACAAAGAACGTCATGCGGATAGTAAATATGCCGAGATACTACGGGTCCGGTTGGGTACCCGGCTGCCCATATATTTACCGCAACGTATTAATCATAATCTGATTCAGATTTTGTCTGAGTTCAAAGCCAAAGCTGAACAGATCGGTATTAAACAATTTGTGATACAGACTCATTATGAATCGCCGTTGGAAATCACACCGGAATCCAAAGCCGCAATCAGGCGATTGCTGTCAGCGGGCTGGATGGTTACCAATCAGCTGGTATTCACTACCGCGGCTTCCCGCCGGGGACATACTGCCAAATTGCGCCAAGCCATGAACGATATCGGAGTCTTGCCCTACTATACCTTTACCTGTAAAGGATTTCGGGAAAACTATCATCATTTTGCCACTAATTCACGGGCCATGCAAGAACAGATAGAAGAGAAAGCCGCCGGTAAAATCGCTCCTAAATATTATGAGCAACTAAAAACCCTGCGGCAGGATCCCACAAAGGTCCGGGACAATATTAAGGCCTTGCGTCGTGAAGCAAAGCTGCCCTTTCTGGCTACCGACCGTAATGTGCTCAATTTACCTGCGGTGGGTAAAAGTCTGAGTTACCGGGTAATCGGTATTACCCGCAATGGCCGCAGAATCCTGGAGTTTGATCACGATCCCACCCGCCCCCACAGTCCTATTGTCGAAAAAATGGGTAAGGTGATTATCATTGAATCTAAATCCATTCCCGGTTATTTACGGCAACTAGATGAAATGGGTGAAGATATCGCCGAATATATCAGCGTTTATGGTTATTCTCTGGGCGCAACAGAAAAACGAATGCCGATTTATGAATATCCGGATTATGAGTATCAGGTCACCAGTGAACTGACCAACTTTCAAATGACCACGGCTGACAGTTTTCCCAACAACAACCATTCCGCCAACTCGGCATCAAAATCCTAGCCTGAAATGTGCATAAATTTCGTATTTAATGTTGTTAACCTATTAGTGTCCTAATATAAGCCATCAACGGATTTTTTGCAGAGAAAATATAATTCCCGGGTTGAATTGTTCGGGTTAATTCCGACAGCGCCCTAAAAATAGTGCCTTACGTACGGCAGACAGGGGTCATGATTCATTTTTATGAATCCTGTGGAACAGACTTAACGGCCTGCATTTATATCTACTTTTACCGAACATAGGGAAATTATAATATCCTGATTTTCCTTGAAATTACCCGACTAAATTAGTATCATCTCTTTGTTTTTAACGACTTGGAAAGGGAATACACATGGTTTTATCAGAGAGTTGGCGTGAAAAATTGGCCGAGTACAGTATCTGGGGATTTGCTTTTGGCTACTTTGCCTGTTATGTACCCTACAGCTTTATGACCAAATTAATAAGTAAAGGATTACTGCCCGCATTGCAGGGAGTGCGATTGGCCGGTTTTTCCATTCTGCCTGTCACCGGTCTCGCTACCCTGATTGCCATGATCGTGGTTATTTCTGCGCTGGGCTGGTGGAAATATGCCACTCACAGCCGGGTTGGTAAATTTAACATCCCCCGCCCCACCCGGTGGACCTTTCTATCCGGAGTATGTACCTCTCTGATTATCGGCACTACCACCCTGGCTTATACCTTTGACGGTCTGAGTATCATTTTTGCCATGGTATTGATGCGCGGCGGCGTACTGATCATAGCACCGATTGTAGACGCTATTACCAAACGCTATGTGCGCTGGTTTTCCTGGGCCGGAATGGTGCTGGCCTTGTGCGCTCTACTGGTCAGCCTGACCGACACCACAGGTTATAATGTTCCCTTTCTGGCCGGACTGGTGATTGCTACCTATTTAATCAGCTATTTTATCCGCTTTCAATTTATGAGCCGGCTGGCCAAATCTGAACAGAAAGAAGCTAACCGCCGCTATTTCGTTGAAGAACAAATGACCGCCACCCCTATGTTGGTCATCATCCTTATCGTGATCAGTCTAATTAAAGGCGGTGCCATACCCGAAGCGGTCCGCTACGGGTTTACCGCCCATTGGAACACGCCTTATTTGTGGGCCCTCATTTTTATTGGTGTCTTTTCCCAAGGCACCGGTATATTCGGAACGCTGGTATTTCTGGATAAAAACGAAAATACTTACTGCATCCCGGTTAACCGCTCATCCAGTATCATTGCCGGGGTTATTTCTTCCCTGTTAATCACGCTGTTCCCCTCAATCGATATGCCAGCGACCAGTCAATTTATTAGCGCCGGGTTTATCGTGATCGCCATTCTTTTTCTGAGTATCCCTCCGGCAATAGCGAAACGGAGAAAATTACAAATCACCTGAACAAATACTTGTTTGGCCGGTATCCAGGATAGCAGTTAAGCGAATCTAATCGTAAATATTTTTAATTTATAAATTAGTCTGGATTTTTATACAGCGGCACTTGGAAAACAGACCGGATTTCCGATATCAATAAATTTTAGTGTAACAGTTCTGACCGATAGAGACTATTTTAAATAAGCAGCTAACCAGTCAAATACTGTCTCATGCCAGAACCGACTGTTCTGGGGTTTTAAAACCCAATGGCCCTCATCGGGAAAGAGAACCAATTTCGCCTCAATGCCCTGCCGGCGGAGGGCGGTAAACGGCATCAATCCCTCACTGAAATCAAGGCGATAATCTTTTTCACCGTGAATAATCAGCATCGGGGTTGTAAAATTCTCGACAAACCGGTGCGGGGAAAATTTTTCATAATATTTGTCCAACTCCCAATAGGGACCACCGAATTCCCATTCCGGAAACCATAGTTCTTCAGTGGTCAGATATTTTGAATAAATATTAAAGGTTCCATCGTGATTGATCAGCGTTTTAAAGGGATAAGGGAATTGATCCATATGACCCTCAAACCAGTTCATCATATAGCCGCCAAAAGAGGCCCCTGCGGCAGCAATACGTTCTTTATCAATGAAGTCATAGGTCTCCAGCACATATTGTTGTCCGGCAATCAGATCCCGGAATACCTTGCCCCCCCAATCTTTGGAAATGTCTTCCTTAAATTCCTGTCCGTAACCGGTACTGCCACGGGGATTGATCAATATCATAACATATCCCTGAGCCGCCCATAATTCAGCGTTCCAGCGATAATGCCAGCCGTCATGCCAAGCTCCTTGAGGTCCGCCATGCACCATAAAAACCATAGGCCATTGTTTCTGGGAATCAAATCCGGGCGGCTTGATCAGAAACCCATGAACTTGGGTGCCTGCGGCCCCTTCAAACCAAAAATCTTCCGCTGCATGCATGTCCACATCGGCGAGCAACTCTTGATTAAAAGAAGTGATCTGCCGTCCGGCGCCCGTACGGGTGGAAGCTACCATTAATTCATAGGGACTGGTGAAACTCTGATGCAGGTAGGCAAATCTTTCACCACTAGGGTGCAGAGTCAGTGAGCGGTTATAGCCGTTTTTGATCAACGGTTTAAGCGCACGAGTTTCGAGGTCAAAGCTGAAAATCCGATAGCGACCTTTCTGATCGATGCGCAATAGCATGCGTTTTCCCTGAGGCAACCATTCAAAATTGGAGACTGAATATTTCAGATCCGTGGTTAAGTTGGTATATTTTCCAGTCTGCATATCCTTCAGCATAAGATCTCTTTTATCGGCTTCATAGCCGGACCGGCGCATGGATAAAAAAGCCAGCCGTCTGCCCTGTGGTCCGAAGCGCGGCAGATAGTCATTGCCTTTAAAATCACGCGTCGGCCCCGGTTGCGTGACCAGTTGGGGTGTTCCACCAGTTACCGCGACCGACCAGATATCATTATTAGTGCTTATGGCGATCATGCTGTCATGGTTACTGGTAAAAAACAATTGTTTTTCATCGAGTGAGAAACAGTACCCATAGCCTAAAGAAATCGGTGGCGCATCAAAATTACCGGGCGTAACATCGACCATTTCACCATTTTCCACAGTTAAAACAAAAATATGGGAACGTTTATGATCCCACCAGGTATCCCAATGGCGGAACATCAAGTCCTCATAAACCCGGGCCTGAATGGCGCTTTTTTCCTCTCTCTCATCACGCTGACGAACGCAATCCTGATCAGGACATTCGGGATATACCCGGCTGGTCAGCGCAATATATTTGCCACTCGGAGACCAGCTAAAATCGCCCACACCGGTATAGTGCGTCGTCAATTGCCGAGCCTCTCCGCCGTCCATGGGTAAAATCCAGATGTGGGATTTACCGCTGCGGTTGGAAATAAAAGCCAGCTGTTTCCCGTCCGGTGACCAGCGGGGATGCCAGCTGGATTTGGCATGCGTGGTCAGCTGTTTTAAATCTGACCCGTCCGGTTTCACCATCCAAATATCCGTGTGATAACTGTTTTTTGGCTCATGGGCTGTTTTGACCGAAAACGCAATCCAACTACCGTCAGGTGCATATTGGGGATCGGAAAGGCGTTGGCAATTGATCAGATCATCAAAGCGCAATGGTTGTTTCGCAGCTGCTACCAGTTGAAACGCCAATGCTGTGATCATTAAAAGTTTTAAAAAGGATTTTAAAGTCATTTCTGCTCCTTGGTTCTATAGTTCATTTTGACTGATATTTACGGTTATGATAGGTTAGAAACTGTTGATAAATATGGCTGCCGGGTTTTAACTGACGGGCAAAGGTCTGCGGATTTACCTGATAGAGTCCGAAATGTTTATCAAATCCAAAAGCCCATTCAAAATTATCCATGAGCGACCAGTGCAGATAGCCGCGCACATCAACACCGTCCTGCAAAGCCTCATGCAGGGCATCCAGGTGTTGCAAGATATAATCTTCCCGTAAATGTTGATCATCGCTGGCCAGTCCGTTCTCGGTAATATAAACCGGTACACCCAGGGAATGAACTCTTTTCAAAGCACGATATAAGCCGGCAGGGTACATATCCCACCCCATCTGGGTTTTAGGTAATTGCGGATTAAAACGCAGACGATAATGGTGACGTTTTTTCCAGGTGAACTGAACCAACTCACGTGTATAATAGTTTACTCCGATCCAGTCCAAGGTATCCTGCCAGCGGGGATATTTTTCCGAATAATGCCGGCCCTTCCAGTTATGGCACTTTAAGACCCCGGTTTGCAGGGCATTCAGGATTTCCTGATTGAAATTACCATCCACTATGCGGGTCATATACCAATCGGGTAAGTAATACCGCCGCCAGGGATCAACCATGCGGACACTTTTGATCAACCCCACCTGACAACTGATGCCGTCATGATCAGCATCACGGCAATCTATCCGATGGAGGGTATGATAGGCTTCGGCATGGGCTTTCAACAAATTACTAAGGACCCGGACCATCAGGTCGGTATCCTGTTTTCCCGGGGGAAAGCAACCATTTTGCCAGCCCTGCAGGGCATAAATATTGGGTTCATTGATCGTTCCCCAAAAGTCAACCAGCCCTCCCAGGGTTTCGGCAACTTTGGCCACATATTCGTTAAAATAACGCACAGTATCAAAATGTTCGAAGCCACCACGCTCATCAATCCAGATCGGACTGGTAAAATGATGCAGGGTGACAAAGGGGGTGATGTCATGGTCATGTAAGCACTGGCAAACATCCTGATAATGGGCCAGTACCTTTTGGTCCCACTGACCTTTTTGAGGCTCGATTTTACTCCATTCCAGCGAAAACCGATAGGTGTTACATCCCAGGTCCTTAATCAGCTGGATATCCTCTTTATAGCGCTGCCAATGGTCAGCCGCCTGCCCGGCTTTCTGTCCGCCTTTAATGTGCGGTTGGCCCTGGAGATCATAGGATTTTTCCCAAAGCGCCCAGTCATTATTATGACACCCGCCTTCCACCTGGTGGGCTGCGGTGGCAACCCCCCATTTGAACTCAGCAGGAAAATCAAATTGATGCCAATCGATATTTTTGGTTGACCAGGAGACCTGACCATGGGTTAGATTAAACCAGAGGGTCAGGATAAATACAATCAGGAAAAATAAAATTATTAGATGTAGCATAAACTAGATGATATTTCCTTTAAGCAGCTAACTTGACTGAATAAAGAAAACAATTGAAGATTACCATTAAAAAGAGCCGGAATAAATGTGAGCAACTTTTCACCTCTAAAATTACAACTCAGTAGTCATTAATTAAAGCCTCGTATCTATATAACTGATCTTCTTCTTTAAAAAGACAGGGGGATCCAAATTCCCGCTAACCGATATAAACTAAGATTTTTTTATTTATTTTGGAATTTTTTAATAGATTAAGGCGGCGAAGAAATTTTTGGAAAGGTAATTTTTAGCTTAAGAAAGAGGGCTGCCACCATGGAAAAAGCAAATGCAGAGGTCAAGGAATCCCGTAATGTAGTGGAAGTGGTACACGAAGCGTTTAAGGAACTAAAACAAACTGTGGTCGCTTTTATCAAAGCGCCGCAGGCTCTCTGGGGCATCAATCTACCCTATCTATTGGAAGGGTTGGTATATTTCGGTATTCTAACCGAGCTGGAAATCTTCTGTTCCGCCAATGTGCAGCTGACTGACCCGCAGGCCAACTGGGTCTTAAGCTTCTTGACCGGCGGTATCACGCTGGCCATGGTGATCCTGGGCGGCTATTCAGATAAAATCGGCGTGCGCAAATCCCTGCGCATTGCTTTTACCATTTTACTGATCGGTCGCATCATA